>BDTT01000001.1 GCA_002897995.1 bacterium BMS3Bbin10
TCCCCGTCGAAGCGCTGTGCTACGTACCGCGCCGCATGTACCCGCTTCGCAGCCGGCAGGGTTTCACCCTATGACTTATCCCATCATCAAGGTTCCGGAAGGCGCATCGAGCCAGTTGGAACAGTTGGGTACAAAATCCAAATTCTGGTACCGGAATGAACACGGTAAGCGGGTTATGTTCAAGAGGGGTCGCCCTGGTACGGGTGAAAACTGGGCGGAAAAGGTTTGTTGCGAGGTTTGCCGTTTACTGGAGATCCCACATGCTGAATATGACTTTGCCACCGCGAATGTTGGTAGATGGAAGGGCGTAGCCAGTCCGACGTTTGTTCTGGAAGGGTCAAGATTGATCTTAGGGAATGAACTACTTGCCGGGATTGAGCCAGAATATGAAAAAACAAAACGCTATCGAACCCGGCAGCATACTTTGAGGAGGGTATATGCGGTTTTGACCAAGCTTCAGATCGCGTTACCTCTTGATTACCGGCCGCCAGAGACTGGAGAGATTACAAAAGCGCTCCATGTCTTTACCGGCTATCTGCTTCTTGACGCACTTGTCAGTAATCAGGACAGGCACCATGAGAATTGGGGATTGATTTCTATGCCGGATACGAGCCTGTCCTTGGCGCCAACATTCGATCATGCATCCAGTCTGGGGCGGAACGAAACGGATGAAAGGCGGTTGGGGCGGCTCGGCACCAGAGACAGGGGCTATTCTGTGCAATCCTATGTGAGCAGGGCAGAATCAGCACTGTACCCTGGAACTGCCAGCCGAAAGCCTTATACTACAATGCAGGCTTTTGAAAATGCGGCGAGACTCAACCTTTCCGCGGCCCGTTACTGGGGCGCTAAATTAAGCCTTTGTTCCTGTAAGGATTTCGAAGAAATTTTTGATAACGTTCCAGAATCTGAAATTACCGGACCTGCAAGGCGGTTCGCCCTGGAAATGCTCGAAGTCAATGCCGAAAGGCTGATCAATCTGGAAGTATTGAAATGACGAAAGCGTTGTACATCGCGTGGCAGGATCCCGCTAGCCGGAGCTGGTCGCCGGTTGGCCGTCTTACGCGCGACGCCGGCCTTTATAAATTCGTCTATACTCGCGGTGCAGAGCAGGCAGGCGAAAAATTCCAGCCCTTTGGCCGCATGCGGGATTTGCATGTCGCCTATCGGTCAGAAGAGTTGTTCCCACTTTTCGCCAATCGTGTATTGCCAAAATCCCGCCCCGAGTATCAGGAATACATGGAGTGGCTTGGATTAAGCAAACAAGGCCACGATGTCATGGACGAATTATCCCGGACAGGCGGATTACGGGCAACGGATTCGCTGGAGTTGTTTCCCTGTCCTGCGCCGGACGTGAATAAGAACTATGAGGTTTATTTTTTCAGTCGGGGGCTTCGGCATATGAACGCTGACGACCAGAAGCGCGCCAGCCGTCTGGAGTCGGGCGATAACCTATATTTGATGCAGGATCTTCAAAACGAA
Source organism: bacterium BMS3Bbin10 (assembly GCA_002897995.1). Classification (GTDB taxonomy): domain Bacteria; phylum Pseudomonadota; class Alphaproteobacteria; order Rhizobiales; family Methyloligellaceae; genus UBA2767. Next base: position 1,480 of record BDTT01000001.1, read on the forward strand.
TTTGACCCCATGGCTTTACTGGTTCGTACCGGCGATCCGATCTCTCTTGTGGGGTATGCGCCACAATACTATTCCAGTGAATTCACTCAATTGCTTCGGTCGGTAGGCCAGGGGAAGGTGAAAGTTTCTGTTGAGCGGGTCAATTCAAATGCGCCCATTCAATATCGGGTTCTCTGCAAGCTATCATCGCCGTGGCCCTCTCATTTTGCGCCCTGTTCAGAAGGGCAGTATGAGGCTTTGGCTTAATCCGCCACCAGAATAGTTGCCGAGAAGACCCAACCCCGGAATCCTACCGGACCCTGAAATTCCCCTTCATCCGACCTATCCCCGCGCTTGCCGGACCCCACCGGACCCCACCATGGTGGCTGGAGCACGCATGCTGATCGGGGCGCTTCGTCCGCGCCGTGTTCAGTTGAATCTTTTGCGCCCCCGGTGCTTTGGGGTACAATCGCTAGAATCTTAGAAGCCACACAATAACAATATAAAAACAGCAAGTTATCTGGAGTCACACGGCTGCACCGCGTATGGAATTCACGATCCTTCCCCACGGTGGCACCCTGTGCCGGCTCCTCGCCGGCGCGGAGCGGGCCGAACGCCTGAAGGAAGAGGCGCGCGCGACCCGCGCGGTCATGCTCTCGCCGCGCCAGCTCTCCGACCTCGACCTGCTGCTCAACGGCGGCTTCTCCCCGCTACGCGGCTTCCTCGGCCGTGCCGACTACGAATCCGTACTCGACACGATGCGCCTGGAATCGGGCCTGCTGTGGCCGATCCCGGTGACCCTCGACGTGCCCGACGCGCTCGCCGAAGGCCTCGACGCCGGCGCGCGCCTGGCGCTGCAGGACCCCGAAGGCTTCACCCACGCCCCCTGACCGTGGAGATCGAAGAGCAGAGACGCCGTTGAGCCGCGCATCGCGCGGTCTGCCGCCCCCGCATGATGCTGCTCGAATTCCATCGGGGTAAGAACAACGATCTCCGATAAGCGATGATAAGAACGACTATCCCAGGGACCACTCTAGTGGTGTCGCGGTGTATTTTCGGCACTGCAAGCCTATTTAGTGTCCGTCCAGAAACGCCTGTTTTCAACGGCAACCCGTTGATATTTTCGATCGACAAACCCGCATTTTGGGTTGACCCGGATAAACCCCATCGTTTTCCACCCGAACCGCGCAATGATCACGGGCGCTTGAGCGCACTCACCCGGCTCGAGGCACACCCAACCCTCAATGGGTGAACCACCAATAGCCGACACGGTACCAGCGGCGCCTACGCCGGTTTCAGTCGTGTCAACAGCGCCAGATTGTGCGCAACCACGGATGACCAGACATACGCCCGGAAATGCGCAATGCCCTTCCAGGTGCAACGGCTCAATCCATAGGCGCGTTTCAGACAGGAGATCCCCGCCTCGATACCCGCACGAAAATTCCTGAGCTTACGATAGACCCACAGACTCTTGGCCATGGCTTCAATGCAAAGCCCACGCTTCTTGTGAAAGGCGACATCCTTGACTTTCAAC
>BDTT01000002.1 GCA_002897995.1 bacterium BMS3Bbin10
CCCCACTTTCGTCATTGCCGGGCTTGACCCGGTAATCCATGCTGCGGTTCCCTCTGCCGATGAGCGGGTGGGTGTATATCCTCGCGTCCCGGCCTCGCGGGACGCTTTATATCGGAGTGACAAACGATCTCGTGCGCCGCGTGCATGAGCATCGCGAAGGTCTGGCCGATGGGTTCAGCAAAGATCATGAGGTAAAGCGCCTCGTCTATTACGAGGAACATGCAACCATGCCGCTGGCGATTCAGCGCGAGAAAAATATCAAACACTGGTCGCGGCGCTGGAAGATCGACCTGATTACCGGGATGAACCCGGATTGGGTTGACCTCTGGGACGACATCTCGCGCTGAGACACCCGGCAGCCCCCCTCGTCATTGCCGGGTCCCATCCGCCGTCATTTCCGCCCACCTCTTCGTCATTACCGCCCCCTCTTCGTCATTACCGGACTTGATCCGGTAATCCATGCAGACTCCCAATACCCTCCGAAGGTGGCTGCTCAACCGCATGGACCACCGGGTCAAGCCCGGTGGTGACAAAGAAGAAGCGCCCTTCGTTGTCATTGCCGGACCCTCTTCGTCATTACCGGACTTGATCCGGTAATCCATGCAGACTCCCAATACCCTCCGAAGGTGGCTGCTCAACCACATGGACCACCGGGTCAAGCCCGGTGGTGACGAGTGTGGATATTGGGAAGCTTTGATTTAGCCCCCCTTCCCCTCGCCCCAATCTCCCGCCATATTCCCCTCATGGCCTATCAGGTTCCAAAATCATTCGGCAGCCGCGCCGAGCCGCGCCCCTTGTCGGGGGAAGCGGCCGGGCAGGCTGGCGAGCGGGCGGAGGGATTCTCCGAAGCGCCGCAGCCGATGATTTCCGGGCATCCGATTGTCCGCTCGTTCGACAATCCGGCCGCCCTGCCCGCTTACACGCCGCACCGCCCCGAGCGGCCGGCAAAGTCCGAGGGCGGCATCCCCTTCCGGGTCGTGTCGGAGTTCGAGCCCAAAGGCGACCAGCCCGAGGCCATCAAGGAACTGGTGGAAGGCGTCGCCACGCAGGAGCGCGACCAGGTGCTGCTTGGCGTCACCGGGTCGGGCAAGACCTTCACCATGGCCAAGGTGATCGAGGAGACCCAGCGCCCGGCCCTCATTCTCGCGCCGAACAAGACGCTCGCCGCGCAGCTCTATGGCGAATTCAAGAGCTTCTTCCCCGACAATGCGGTGGAATATTTCGTGTCATATTATGACTATTATCAACCGGAGGCATACGTACCCAGGACAGACACCTATATCGAAAAAGAATCGTCCGTGAACGAGCAGATCGACCGCATGCGCCATGCCGCCACCCGCTCCCTGCTGGAGCGTGACGACGTCATCATCGTCGCCTCCGTCTCCTGCATTTACGGCATCGGCTCTGTGGAAACCTACACCGCCATGACCTTTGCGCTGCAGGTGGGCGACACGATCTCCCAGCGGCAATTGCTCGCCGACCTCGTCGCCCTGCAATACAGGCGCAACGACATGGCCTTCGAGCGCGGCAATTTCCGCGTGCGCGGCGACACCATCGAGCTGTTCCCGGCCCATCTGGAAGACCGGGCCTGGCGCATTTCCCTGTTTGGCGACGAGATTGAATCCATTACCGAATTCGACCCGCTGACGGGGCAGAAGTCCCAGCAACTCAAGCTGGTCAAGGTTTACGCCAACTCCCATTACGTGATCCCCAAACCGACCCAGCAGCAGGCGCTGAAATCCATCAAGGCGGAGCTGAAGGACCGGCTGAATGAACTCAATGGAGCGGGCCGCCTGCTGGAGGCGCAGCGGCTGGAGCAGCGCACCAGCTTCGATCTGGAAATGATCGCCGCGACCGGGTCCTGCGCGGGCATCGAGAATTATTCGCGCTACCTCACGGGCCGCGCGCCGGGCGAGCCGCCGCCGACCCTGTTCGAGTATCTGCCCGAAAATGCGCTGGTCTTCATCGATGAGAGCCACGTGACCGTGCCGCAGCTCGGCGCCATGTTCAAGGGCGATTTCCGCCGCAAGGCCACGCTGGCCGAGCATGGCTTCCGCCTGCCGTCCTGCCTCGACAACCGGCCCCTGCGCTTCGAGGAGTGGGACGCCATGCGCCCGCAATCCATGTATGTCTCGGCGACGCCGGGCGGCTGGGAGCTTGAGCGCACCAGCGGCGTCTTCACCGAGCAGGTGATCCGCCCGACGGGCCTCACCGACCCGCCGGTGGAGGTGCGCCCGGCGGGCACGCAGGTCGACGATCTGCTGGATGAGTGCCGGCACATCGCGGCGGCCGGCTACCGCGCCCTCGTCACCACGCTGACCAAACGCATGGCCGAGGACCTCACCGAATATCTCCACGACCAGGGCGTGCGCGTGCGCTACATGCATAGCGACATCGACACGCTGGAGCGCATCGAGATCATCCGCGATCTGCGCCTTGGCGCCTTCGATGTACTGATCGGCATCAACCTGCTGCGCGAGGGGCTGGACATTCCCGAATGCGCGCTGGTGGCGATCCTCGACGCGGACAAGGAAGGCTTTCTGCGTTCCGAAACGAGCCTCGTCCAGACCATCGGCCGCGCCGCGCGCAATGTGGACGGCAAGGTGATCCTCTATGCCGACAAGATCACCGGTTCCATGGAGCGGGCCATGGCCGAGACCGACCGCCGCCGCGAAAAGCAAAAGGCCTATAACGCGGCCAACGGCATCACGCCCGAAAGCATCAAGAAGAATATCGGCGACATTCTGGGAAGCGTCTATGAGCGCGACCATGTGCTGGTGGACGCAGGGACAGGCTTCGGCGAGGGCGAGCAGACCCCCATCGGCCACAATCTGGAAGCGGTCATCAAGGACATGGAGACCCGCATGCGCGCCGCCGCCGCGGACCTTGAATTCGAGGAAGCCGCCCGGCTGCGCGACGAGGCGCAGCGCCTGCGCGCCACCCAGCTCGCGGTGGCCGACGATCCGCTGGCCCGGCAGCAGGCAATTGAGGACCGCGCGGGGTCCTCGCGCTCAAGTAGCGCGAAGCGCGGTAGCGCAAACAAAAACCCGCGCTCAAGTAGGCCGAAGGCCGGTAGCGCAAACAAAAACCCGCGCTCAAGTAGGCCAAAGGCCGGTAGCGCAAACAAAAAATCCCGCCCGCACAAGCCGGATCTCGATGAAATGACCGTGGGGCGGACGGAAGTCCCGTTAAGCGATCAGCCTTTTTCCTCCGGCGGCAAGCCCGGCACGCGGACGTATAAGAAAAAGAGCAACAAGGTGCGGCGGACCTAAGGGCACCGACCTTTTCCTCCGTCCAGACCTAACCC
>BDTT01000003.1 GCA_002897995.1 bacterium BMS3Bbin10
GCACTCTTATACGTGGTTTCACCCTTCCGGCAGAACGGCTGCGGAACGAATACAGGCGGCTTGGCACAATAGATCGTGCGGTTCCCGCGCGTCACTTTCCGCGAAGTCCAGCCCTTGGGGATCTGCCTCGCACTCTTATACGTGGTTTCACCCTTCCGGCAGAACGGCTGCGGAACGAATACAGGCGGCTTGGCACAATAGATCGTGCGGTTCCCGCGCGTCACTTTCCGCGAAGTCCAGCCCTTGGGGATCTGCCCCCTGCTCTGGTACCTCGTTTCACCGCTCTTGCAGACCGGCAGCGGGATGACCACGCGCGGCTTCATGCACATGATGCCCCATTTGCTGCCGTCCGGGTTGATGCCATCAACAGCCAGCACCTTGTATCCGGCGGGTGCACCTTGCGGCGGGACCTTGCTCCAGCCGGCCGGGCATTTGGGCGCCGGAGGCTTCGGGGTGAGAGGAGGCTGCTTTTTCGGCTGAGGCCTCATGCACATGATGCCCCACTTGCTGCCATCGGGATTGATGCCATCGACGGCAATCATTTGCCATCCGGCAGGCGCTCCACCTGGCGGAACAGGACTCCAGCCCGCCGGGCATTTGGGGACAACAGTGTTTTTCTTGAACGGAACTATCGGCATTGCCGACGCTACCGTGAAGGGTTCACAGGCGTTGTTTACACCAGGCGCCAATGGATCATCTGCATGCGTGGGATTGCCAAGGCCGACACAGTTTTGCATGTCGCCGCCAATACCGGCCGGCACGATGATGCTGATTCCGATCTGCTCAATGTCACCCGGATTCATGGTGACGCCGGGAGGATCGGGCAGCGAGCATTCGATCGGGGGGCCGCCAAGGCAGACCCAGCCAGGCGTGGTGCTGTCCCAGATGGTGCCGAAGATCGTTCCGCCGGGAACATTTTCGACGAAGTGAAGCGGACCTGAGTAAGGCGCGCCACCAACATTTTCAATCGAGATGACGAAGAAACAGCGCTGGTTTGCACCTTCGGGCACACACCAGTAGAAGGTCTTGTCGATCTCGAGATCGGGCCGCGGCAGTTCGGCTTCGGCGCAATCCCCGTTATTGCCGTGGGGATCATCGCCATGATGGTCCTCATCCAGGATGGCGCAGTTGCGAACAATGTTATCCGTATTTCCCGGCGTCACCTGAATGGTGATCTCGAGAGTTTCGGCTTCGCCCGGATGCAGCATCTCGACATTTGCCGAGGCACAGGAGATCGGCGAGCCCGCACCGCCCGGCTGGGCGCAATTCCACGGGATTGAGCCGCCCGGCGGCGGGATATAGACCGCGGTTGCCGGCGGATTGTCGACTACATGGAGCTGGCCGACATAATCGGCCGCGCCGACATTCATCACGACGATCGTGTATTTGCAGTCAAACGAGCCCGGCATGCCAGGCGCCTCGATGCACTCGCTGGCGATCTTCTCAAGATCGAGATCCGGGGTCTCGGGCCACCAGACCGGCGGTGTCCAGCCTTCGGGCGGGTACCATTCGGGAATTGGATACCAGCCGGGGAAGCTTTCCGCGCGTCCGCCCGAACAATCCCGGTAAACCTCGACATCACCGGCATGGCCGGCATTTTCGGGGTCGGCGAATTGGCCGTCATAATCGACGAACCAGCTCGACCTGGGCGGGGCGTTGAAGGGCCTGACGAGAGATATTTTGTTGCCTTGCAGGCCATGAACGACCAGCGGGCCGCCGGGCAGGAGGCTGGCGGCCTGGGCGGGATCGTTACGCAGCGCATCGCCGGAACTCCACAGCGTGCCATCGCAGGCAAGCGCGACACCGCCCGAAGCGTTCTTGTAATCAACCGGAAAGCCGATTGCATATTCATCGGGCGCCTGGACCCAGGCGCCGGTTTCATCGCGGGCGTAGCGCAGGACGCGATTGTCTTTCGGCATATGGTATTTGGTGTAGTCCTGCGCACCTTGAATGCCGCCGCGCTGGGCGAGAACCATCTTTCCGCGCGGGGTAAAGAGGATGTCGGAAACGGGAAAACCGCCCGGAACGGACTGAATTTCCACGCGCGCGTCATTGGCGAAACCGCCATCGGCGCTGATGCCGACCGACCAGATCTGCGGGCCCTCGCCAACGCCGTAATAGAGCCGGCCGCTATGGTAGGCCAGCCCCCAGACACGCCGCTGATTGTCGGCGAGCCGCCAGGTGCTGGAATCGGTCGCGTCGAAGGCCGGACTGGTGATGTCCATCCGGTCCGCGAAGTTCATGACCACCGGGGCGAGGCCCGCGGCCGGGCGGCCGTCGACACCATGATCGTAGGTGCCCAGATCGTTGCCCGCCAGATCGAGCCGGTGAATGAAGCCGGTATCGAGATCCGAAACATAGAACTGGTAATGCGCGGGATCGAAGGCGATATTGCCGAGGCCGGGACCGCTATTGGGCGTGTCTGCGAGCCTAATATCGGCAAAAAGCGTAATCTCGCCCGTCACTCCGTCGATGCGCCAGACCGTGCCGGGGCCACCGCCCAGAGCGGCGCCGAACTGGCCGTCCATGAACATGGCGCCGGGCTGGCCGGTCATCACACGTTCTGGAACGCCATCGCCGTTATTGTCGGGGATAACGATCTGCAACCCGAGCGCCGACGTCGACGTCACATAGATATTGGGCTGCGGAGCGTTGTCGAGCGCGACGCCGAACACCTGGCCGATGTCGCGGGCGAACGCCTCGTACTTCGCCGGTGCGTTCACGAGCTGGCCGCGCGCCGGACCTTTCCCGGAGACGTCGAAAATCTTCAGCGAGGCCCCATCGGTGTCGATGAAGGTCTGACCGCCGAGCTGTTTGGTGCCCGAAAAGCCGGTAACGGCGAGATCGCCATTGGCCATGATTCCGGGCTGCGCATGTTCCGCGCGGGCGCCCGCGAAGGGAGAAAGCATGGTGAAAAGAACAGCAAGAAAAACGGCGAACGCCGTCAAAAAGGCCCGGGACACCGGACCGCTCCCACTGATCTCAACCGCTGTTCCCGGCCCGTGCACGTGCCGCCACCAGTAAATATCGTGCAAAATATTGGTTCGGCCGGATAATCTGGCCGGCGTTCTGAGGGGGTGTGTCATATTACCAACTCCATAATGGGTTTACGAGCGCCGGCCGTTGGAGACCGAGGCTTCTAGGAGTTGGTCGCGCCAGAGCTGGAAAAGGTTCAAAAAGAGGCGGGGATTGCGCTGCCGGTCCGGTGTTCCGGCGGAAGCCGGCTAGAGCAACTTCCGACCACACGGAGCCGTTTGACCGGTTTTTCGCGTTTGCTGGCAAGGCGCGGTTCGCGCCGTGGTCTGGCCGACCGCAAGCGGACCGCAACGCAGTCCAGCGGGCGCGAAAAACC
>BDTT01000004.1 GCA_002897995.1 bacterium BMS3Bbin10
TGTATGGCAGGATGACGGTTTCGCCAAGCGGAGCTATCGAGTTGCGGGTAACGCGCCTGAATCGTTCGTCCGGCTCCTTGAGGCTAAAGACGCTGAGCAGATCGACCTCCGGGTCCTTGTTGAGACCTTCGAGCAAACGGCAAATTGCCGGAACACCGGCGGGCTCCCATTTTCCCTCGGCAAGCCCCTGCTTCAAACCGCTGAACAGACGGGCCAGAAACAGGACGCGCATAGGTCGCCCGGAGAATCGCGTTGCCGCCATCATGCAGCTCCCCCGGCAATGTCGCCGATCCCGGTTCCGTGGCGGGCCAGATAAAGCTCGGTGAGCCAGGCAATGTGATGGCGCGCGCCGCGCCGGTCCCGCCACACCCGTGAATAGGGCACACAGGCCGCGTTGCATGTCGCGTCCATCCAGTATTGAAAATAGCGCCGCTCGAAACGGTGCCAGCGCTCCCGGCCGAGCGGCGCATGGAGCATCTTCGCCGCAAACCGCACCGGCGCCAGCCATAATGGCCGGACGCTCTTGCGGTTCACCGGAATATCCTGCCAGACGCCGCCCCAGTCGGCGTTCCGCAGCATTCGGCCGTAGAGCGTCTGGTCTGTTTTTTCGGCGAGCGGGACACCTTCCCAGAAGCGGAGATATTCATTGTCCCACAGCGGCATCCGCCAGTCGTGGCCAAGGAACTCGTAAATCCGTTGCCCGCTTACGACATATTTGCACTGCCGGTCCTGAAACTCGGCATATTCGTACAGGCCATGATCGGTATCCAGGTCGCCGAGCGCGCCGCCGCCGCGTTCGATCGCCCGGCGCAGAAGGCCGGCGATGCGGGGCCGGTTCCCGGATGTCGCAAGGATGCGCCAGAGCGCGAAATGCTTATCAATGAGGGCATCCGTGATACGCCGCCAGCGGGCGTCCTCGTCAAGGCCCGGGGCCGGTTTCTGTAGCGCCGGGACGATGTGGTTGCCGCTGATAAAGTCGCCGGAGTTGCCGTTAACGATCACCGCGTCGTCCGGCAGATATCCATTTTCCTTCAGCTCCGCGAGCGGCGCCATGTCCTGAACAAAGGGGACCGATACCCCGCTGTCGGCAAATTCGAGATAGCGTTCATAGGCGTCGCTCGCGAAGAAACGGCGGGCGGCCGGGATCGTCGCCGGCACGAAGGTCCACCGATAGCCGAGCCGGTCGGCGATGGCCTTGCTCGCGGCGGCCTCGAAATTTCCGGCCCGTCCATAGGCGAAACAGCGAACATTGTCGTAGCCGAGATGCCGCGCGGCGCTGACCACGAGACGGGAGTCGCGGCCCGCACTGAGCGGTACGGCGAGCGTTCTCCCGCCGAGCGAGGCAAGCGTGCGCTCCATGACGTTGAGCGTCACTTCGGCAAGCTGCCTTTCCAACGCCGGCGGATCGCGGGGCCGCACCTGCCAGGGCCGGTATGCATAGTAGCGGTGCCGCGCTGGCGCGCTCTTGCCGTCGAACCACAACAATTCTCCTGGACCGGGCAGTTCCATGCCGTGATACAGCGTCGCCATGCCGATCGTATAGCCGGACATGGCGATGGCCAGCGCGGCATCCGGATCGTGGTCGGCAACGCCGAGACCGGCGGCGCGGCGCAGTCTTTCCGGCCGGTCGTCGAGCGTCCAGGCGCCGTTTATCCGCGCGGCGGCGAGAGGAATACTGCGTATCCAGTCGACCGCCGCCACCGCCCATCCCGGGCCGGTCGCGGCCAGGGCGTAATGTCCGTCCGTCCGGCTCAGCACGTCGCCAAACCAGCCGGGCGCGACGGTGGCGCCCGCCGACGCAATCCGTTGCGCGAGCCCGGCGCCGTCGAGCCCATCGAGCCAGCCCTTGAACCAGAGGGTCACGGGCCCGGAGCGGTAACACCGCCAGCCGAACTCATCGCCAATGGCAATGTCGCAGACGGGCGCCTGGGATGTCCGCGCACCGGCCATCGTCATGACGCGCGCGCCAGGGCCGGCCGCGGGGGCGCGGCCTCGACCTTGCCCAGGCTGCGCAGCCACAACTCGACATTGACGAGCGTCCACATCGAGGGAAGGTCCCGCCTGTCTCCGGACCGGAAACGCTCGACAACTTTATCGAGCGCGCCTTTTTCCGCATAGGAACGCAGACAGCCGTCGGACGCCGTCAGGACATCGAGATAGCGCCCGAGTCCATCGCTCGTTGAAAGCCACTCGTCATAAGGCAGCCACAGGCCGATCTTGCGGCGATGTATGAGCGCGGAATCGAGAAATCTCCCGGCGATCTTTTTCAGCAGAGGCTTTGTCACACCTCCCGGCGCACGGATATGGCGCGGTATGGCGTTCACCGTCCGCGCGAGCGGCATATGGACGAATGGCACGCGCGCTTCGACCGACGCCGCCATCGACATCTTGTCCTGGCGCACGAGCAGGGATTCCAGATAGCCGATCTGATCGACGGCGAACAGTCGGTCGCGGAAGTCGGAAAAGCGGCGGCTTGCCGTCTCGCGCGCGCCGGGCTTCGGCACCAGGCCGGGGAACAGAGCGTGCATCTTGGGAAAGTCGTGATAGATCGAGGCATAGACGGCAGGATCGAACCCTGCAAACTGGCGCAGTCCCAGGAAGGGCCGTACCGGAGGCAGAAAACGCACCGGCAGAATCTTGCCGACAAGATCCTGCATCGCCAGCTTGCGCCAGTTCGCATAGCGCAGATACCCGCCGAACATCTCGTCCGCCCCCTCGCCCGTCAGAACGACTTTCGATGCCTCGCGCAACCGGTCGCAGAGCAGCATCAGCGTTACGCAGCCGCCATGCGGCACAGGCCCTTCCATATGTCGGATCGCCCGGGGCAGGGCATCGGCGAAGGCGTGGCCGCCGATTTCAATCTCATGGTGATCCAGCCCGTAACGCTTGACGACGGACTTGCGGTACTCGCCCTCATCGAAGGGGTGGTCACCAAGGCTGACCGCATAGGAAGATATCTGCGTACCCGCAGCCTCGCTCGCCAGCGCCGCGATAAGACTTGAGTCGATGCCCCCGGAAAGCTGAAGCGTATAGCCTACGTCGCTCATCAGATGACCCCGGACGGAGTCTTCAATGGCCGATTGCGCCTCCGACTCGGCTTTGCCGGGGGGCATGGATGCATCGGGCTTGAGTGTCGACAGCACATCGAGGAAGCGCGTCCGGCGCACGGGCCCGCCACGAAGCGGAATTGTCAGCAGCGTTCCCCCCGGAACCCTTTCGATACCGGTTACGTTGCTTAAGGCGCCCGCCGCCCAGTTGAAGGTCAGAAGCTCGGCCAGCGCGGCCTCATCGACCCTCGGCTCGATGAGGCGACAGAGCGGGCGCATCTCGCTTGCAAGCGCCGTGACGCCACCGCTCTCGCACAGATAAAGCGGCTTTATGCCGAACGGATCGCGGGCGGCAAGCGCCACACCTTCGCGCCGGTCGACAAGCACGAAAGCATACATCCCCTCAAGCCGGTCCAGAATGCCGGTTCCCCAATGCAGATAGCCCTGCAGCAGCACTTCGGTATCGCCGTTGGTTCGGAAACGCGCGCCCGCGGCCTCGAGATGGGCACGCAATTCGCGGAAATTATAGATCTCGCCGTTGAAGACGAGGGTGCAGCGTCCCTGTTCATCGTTCATCGGCTGATCGGCGCCATGCCCGGGATCCATAATGGCGAGGCGCCGGAAGACCATTGCCCATCCGGGCTCCGCGGCGCGGCCGCCAGAATCGGGGCCGCGATGAAAAAGGTCGGCGTCCGCCCCGGCAAGCAGATGTTCGGGAAACGTCCGCCCCGGTTCGAAAAAGGCTGCCAGTCCGCACATCCTTATTGCGCTCCCGCCAGCAAGGCGCGAAACGGCGCCGGATCGACCTCATCGCCTTCGCTCAGCACGGCATCGCGCAGCGCCGCC
>BDTT01000005.1 GCA_002897995.1 bacterium BMS3Bbin10
CTGAAATGAAATCGCCGCGAGCACCAGCATGGTGATCGCGATCAGACGCGGAAATAGATAAGGGCCGGGATCGTGGACGTCGAAGGAAACGAAGGCAATCCAGATCGCCAACAGGAGCACCAGACCCGAGGGAACTGCCTGTTGCAGCCGTCCGGCAACTTCGTTCCGTTCCGTCATATCCCTGCTTCCTCGGCGATATCGGCGCGACGCGTCCTGAACTCCATGATGATGGAGTGGGCAATTGATGCCAGGCACAGCCCGATCAGCGTCAGGTTGAGCGGGCCGGTAAAGAAATAAGCAAAGACGCCGTCGCCGGCGCCGGCGATCAGGCTGCCTTGGACATAGTTGTTTTCCGCGATCGGCCCCAGGATGATGCCGAGCACCAGAGGCGCGGCGCTGAAACCGAAACGGGCGAAGACGTACATACCCAGTCCCAAAACCATCATCACAAATACATCGGAGACGGAATTCTGGACGCTGTAGGAGCCGAAAACCGCCAGCACCATGACGGCGGCGGCGAGAATCGACGGCGGGACAAGCATGATGCGCGAAGCCAGTCTGGCGATATACAGACCGAAAATCAGCATCAGGATTTGACCGATCAGCATGGAATTGATGAACGTCCAGGCGACATCGGGATAATTCTCGAAGAGATCGCGGCCCGGGAAGATCCCCTGGATGAGCAGGCCGCCGAGAAGCACGGCGGCGGTCGGGCTGCCGGGCACACTCAAGGTCAGCAGAGGGACCAGCGATGGGCCGACCATCCCGTTGTTGGCCGATTCCGAAGCGATCACGCCTTCCGGTTCGCCGGTCCCGAAATACTTGCGCCGTTTGCTTGACTTGCGTACCTGGTCGTAGGCGACGATACCCGCGATCTGGCCGCCGGCGCCCGGAATGAGGCCGATAATGATTCCGGTCACGGTTCCGATCGTCAGCGCCCGGTATTTCGAGATTACTTCACGAAACGAATCCAAGAGCGAATGACGGTCTAACTCCATGACGGCCATCTTGGGGGGATTGCGTCCCGGCTCAAGCATCTCGATGATCTGCGGTATAGCGAACAGTCCGATAAGCGCCGCGATGATGTTCACGCCGCCGGTCAGTTGTTCGGTGAAGACGAAGCGTTCCACGCCTTGGATTGAATCGTAGCCGATGGTCGCGATCCACAGTCCCAGACTGCCGGAAAGAAGGCCCTTTACGACCGACTTGCTGTCGAGAGTGGCGATGATCGTGACGCCGAGGATGGCGATCCAGAACAGTTGGGATGGGCCGAATTTCAAGGCCCATCTGGCGAGGATCGGAGTCAGGAAGATGAGGACCATGATGCCGATCACGCCGCCGATGGCCGAGGAGATGAAGCTCAACTGCAGCGCCTCGGCGGCCCTGCCCTTCTTTGCCATGGGATAGCCGTCAAGGGTGGTCGCTATGTTGGCGGGGGCGCCGGGAATTCGCAGCAATATGGCGCTGACCGCCCCGCCGGCGACCGACGAGGTATAAGTCGCGCCGAGCAGGATAAGCCCATGCGCCGGCTCAAGCTTAAAGGTGAAGGGGATAAGCAGGGCGACCGCCATCGTCGGGCTGAGACCGGGCGTGGCGCCGAGCACCAGGCCGCCAATAGTCCCGACACCCAGAAGGGCAAGAGAAATGGGCGAAAAAACGGGGCCGAAGTAATTAAGAAATTCCATGAGACGCCGTCTGTCTCCCCGGCTTTAAATTTTTATGGCGCCTCTTGATGGGCGCTCGGCGATTAAGCAACCTGATGTCTGGACTTTCGGATTTTTGCCGGTCAGTCATCCTGGCATTGTCATTTAATGTATGCCTTTTCGGCGCTGGCCCATTTGTCGTCGATTTCGACGAGGACGGCGCTGACCAGGCGTTCGAGTGATGCTTCGTTTGGAAAGACGCGGACCTTTTGGGGGCGGCGTTTAATTTCCTGTTGGATGCCGCGCTCCATGGGGTTCGAGGTGCGCAGGCGGCGGCGATGATGCTCGGGCAGCGTAAAGACAGCCAATCCCTCGGGGATATTGTCTTCAAGCCATTGGCTGAGCTTTGGCGCTTGCTGGCGATAGCTTTCGACGAGCAGGCGCAGAATTTCTTCGGCTACGGGTAGGCTGGGCGCATTCCAGATCTGGCGCAGCTCCTTGCCGATACGCTTTCGGATTGCCAGGTTGGGGCTGTGGTGAATGGCGTTTTGCGCCAGATGGAACTGACAGCGTTGCCAGGTGGCGCCACCCAACACCGCCTGGCGCGCAGGCCGGCATGGTCGCCGGAGACGACGAATTGCACGCCGCGCATGCCGCGTTTAATGAGGCTTTCCAGGAACGTCCGCCAATGCACCTCGGCCTCCGACAGCGCCACCGATACCCCCAGCACCCGGCGGCGTTCGTCCGCCCCGATGCCGATGGCCGAGAGCACGGCGGCGTCGCGCACCACGCCGCCGTGGCGCATTTTCTCATAGCGGGCATCGACAATCAGATAGCGGACCTCGCCCAAAGGCCGGTTGCGCCAGGCCGCCAGTTCCTCGTCCAGCAACTTGGCCGCCCGGCTGACCTGGGTCGAGGACAGGCTGTCGATGCCGAACTGGGCCAGCACCGCTTCGGCGTCCCGGGTCGAGACCCCTTTGACATACATCTCGGCGACCGCCAGCATGACGGCGCGCGAGGAGCGCCGGCCCCGCTCAAGCGACCGCGGATAGAACGGCTCGGCATGGCCGGAGGTCTTGGGCACATTGACGCGCAGCGTTCCCGCCGGGGTGTCGATCCGCTTCGGCTTGCTGCCATTGGCATAGCCACGCCGATCCGCATTGCGCTCGTAATGGCCGGCGCCGAGAAAGCGCTCGCGCTCAATTCGCATAGCCAGGTCGAACAGCCGGGCGAATACCGGGCCCATGTCTTCCGCGCCGTTGCTAATCAATTGTTCCATTAAAGTCTCAATGGCCGTATCCTCGGTGCTCCGCATTTCTGGTCCTCCATGTTGGTTTGGTAGCTACATGGAATACCAAAAAACGGACCGCCCCACCGGGGGGCATGCCCCCCAGTGGGGCACAAAGCGCAAACTCTAAAGAAATTTCCAGACATCAGGTTACACAAGCTATGGAGGCCAGGGATGAGAAGCGTCTGCTGCGGTTCCAGAAGCAACTGGCAAAATACAAGCTGCTGATTATCGACGAACTCGGCTTCGTGCCGCTCAGCAAAACCGGCGCGGAACTCCTGTTCGAGGTGTTCTCTCAGCGTTACGAGCGTGGCTCCACTCTGCTGACCAGCAATCTGCCCTTCGACGAATGGACCGAGGTGTTCGGCTCCGAACGCCTGACCGGGGCATTGCTGGATCGTCTCACCCACCACGTTCATATCCTCGAGATGAACGGCGACAGTTACCGCCTCAATCAAAGCCAAAAACGGCGGAAATCCCCAAAAACCTAACCACCGAGACCACGGTTGACCCGGTGGGTCCACAAGCGGTGCTTGACGCGGGCTTCCTGTTTGGCTCTAAACCGGAAGCGTCGAAATTTTTTGGAAGCGTGCCGGTTCGATGGAGTATATCAAGAAAAATTTTCAGCCCGTTATCGTCCTCGTCGCCGCGATCTGGGCCGTGGAGGCCGTGAACCTCCTCCTCGGCCACAGCTTGACGTCGTGGGGCATCCTGCCGCGCCGGGTGAGCGGGCTGATCGGGATTCCGCTTGCCCCCTTCATTCACGCTGGACTGTGGCACACCGTTTCAAACACGGTGCCCTTGCTGATCCTGGGCGGGCTCACCCTGACCGGCGGCAAAACACGGTTTTGGGCTAGCACCGCCGGGATCACGCTTTTGTCGGGGATCCTCGTCTGGCTGTTCGCGCGTGGCGTGCTTCACGTCGGCGCCAGCGGTCTGGTGTTCGGGTATTTCGGCGCCTTGCTGGCCCGGGC
>BDTT01000006.1 GCA_002897995.1 bacterium BMS3Bbin10
ATAGGACATAAAAAGGAGAGTCCTCAAATAGCGCAGCGATAGGACATAAAAAGGAGAGTCCTCAAATAGCGCAGCGATAGGACATAAAAAGGAGAGTCCTCAAATAGCGCAGCGATAGGACATAAAAGGAGTCCTCATACAGCGCAGCGGTAGGACAAAAAAGGTGTCCTCAAATAGCGAAGCGATAGGACAAAAAAAAGGAGTCCGCACATGGACATCGAAAAAGAACAACAGGACGAAGCCTTCAGGAAAGGCCTCGAGATTCGCCGCGCGGTTCTGGGGGCGGAGCATGTGGACAAATCGATCGCCGCGGCCGATGAGTTCACCGAGGATTTGCAGCGGCTGGTGACAAAATATTGCTGGGGCGATGTGTGGGGCCGCCCGGGGCTCGACCGGCGCACGCGCTCCTTCCTCAACCTCGCCATGATAGCCGCGCTCAACCGGCCGAACGAATTGAAGCTGCATGTGAGGGGCGCGCTCAATAACGGGCTTTCGCGCGAGGAAATCCGCGAGGTGTTCCTGCAGGTGGCCATCTATTGCGGCGTGCCCGCGGCAATCGATTCCTTCCGTCTGGCGCGCGAAGTGTTTGAGGACATCGATGGCTGAGCGGGAAAGAATTGGGTTTGCCGGTATCGGCAATATGGGCGCGCCGATGGTGCGCAACCTGGCCCAGGCGGGGATACCGGTTCTCGCCTATGACCTGAACCGGGACGCGCTCGCGGCCGTCACCGGCGAAAGCAACATTGTGACGGGCGCATCGAGCCTCGCCGAGACCGGCGCCAAATGCACGAGCGTCATCACCATGCTGCCGACCGGCGCGGATGTGCGCGAGGCGGTGCTGGGGGAGGGCGGCATTGCGTCGAAAATGGCCCAGGGGGGCATTATTCTCGATATGAGCTCGTCCGAACCCACCGGCACGCTCAAGCTGGCGAATGAGCTTGGCAAACTTGGCCTTCATCTCATCGATGCCCCTGTTTCGGGCGGTGTGCCCGGGGCCGTCGCCGGCACGCTGACCCTGATGACCGGCGGCGAGGATGAAATCATCGCCCGGGCCGGGCCGGCCCTGAAGGCGGTTGGCAATATTTACCGCACGGGGCCCGTGGGTTCCGGCCATGCGGCCAAGGCGCTCAATAATTACCTCTCCGCCGCCTCGCTCGCCGCCACCAGCGAGGCGCTGCTCGTGGCGCTCAAATTCGGCCTCGACGGCGCCGCCATGGCGGATATCTGGGACGCTTCGACCGGGTTCTCGAACGCCACCCGGAACAAGCTGCACCAGCATATCCTGAACCGGAAATTCGCCGCCGGGTTCACCCTCAAACTGCTCGCCAAGGATGTGGGGATTGCCCGCTCCCTGGCCGAGGATATGGGCGTGCGCGCCGACCATCTCGATCACATCAGCGCGCTTCTGGGGGACGCGCTCGAGGTGCTGGGGGATGAGGCGGACCACACGGCGCTGTACTGGTACCTGGAGCAGATTTCCGGGGGGCGTGGCCTGGAGTGAGCGAAGCGGGGCAAATTTGAAAAACATACCACTCGCAAAACAGCCCTGCGCCGTCATTACCGGGCTTGTCCCGGCAATCGGGCAGCGCCCCCTTGCATTCTGCACGGGTCCGCCGCACATTGGGCGCACAAGTTCCAAGGGGGGCCGGCGGCAGCCGGCTGAGATCCATCCGGCGCCGGTGGACCACTCTTGAACCTGATCCGGGTCATGCCGGCGTAGGGATAGGAACCGAAGAGATTTTCCCCGCCGGTATTTCCCGATTCAGATGCACAAGGAGATGCGGCCATGAACACATCCATTTTGTTCGCAAAATATATGGGGCCGGTGATGCTGGTCGCCGGGCTCTCCATGCTGGTGAACGGGAAAAATATCAACGCCGTGTTCGAGGATTTCCTGAACAGTCCCGGTCTCATCTATCTGGCCGGCGTGCTGGCCCTTCTGATCGGGCTGGCGATTGTCAATCTCCACAATATCTGGACCCTGGGCTGGCCTGTCATCATTACCGTGCTCGGCTGGATATGCATCTTTGCGGGCATCTTCCGGATGGGTTTTCCAACGGCTGTCAAATCCATGGGCGGCTGGATGCTGAAGAACCGCGCATTCATCACGTTTTCGGCCATCTTCAATGCCGCGCTCGGCGCCTTTCTGACTTACATGGGCTACATGGCCTGAGGCCATCAACGGAGTTACGAAAATGAACAAGCACACGCGTGAAAAGGAACTGATGCGCCCTGAGGTCACCACCGGTCCGATGCGGGCCAGCACCAAGGTTTACACGTCTCCGCAGGGTCACGAGGACGTGCGTGTGCCCATGCGCGAGATCGCGCTGAGCGACCCGGACGAGCCCGCTTTTCGTGTCTATGACACCTCGGGCCCCTATACCGACCCCAATGCCGCCATCGACGTGGAGAAAGGCCTCGCCCCGGTGCGCGGCGAATGGATCAGGGCGCGCGGCGGCGTGGAGGAATATGCGGGCCGCGACATCCGCCCCGAAGACAATGGCAATGTGAGCGCAAAACATCTGGCCCGCGATTTTCCTAACCAGAGGAAACCCTTGCGCGGTCTCGACGGCTCGCCCGTCACGCAATATGAATTCGCCCGCAAAGGCATCGTCACCAATGAGATGATCTACATCGCCCACCGGGAGAATCTCGGGCGGGCAAAGGCGTGCGAGGAGGCTGCCGCCAGGGTCGCGGACGGGGAGAGCTTCGGGGCGCAAATCCCTGAATTCATTACCCCTGAATTCGTGCGCGACGAGGTGGCGAGAGGCCGCGCCATCATCCCCGCCAACATCAACCATCCCGAAACCGAGCCGATGATCATCGGCCGTAATTTCCTCGTGAAGGTCAACGCCAATATCGGCAACTCAGCCGTCTCGTCTTCGGTCGAGGAGGAGGTGGAAAAAATGGTGTGGGCGACCCGCTGGGGCACCGACACGGTGATGGACCTCTCCACGGGCCGCAACATTCACAACACGAGAGAGTGGATTTTGCGCAACTCGCCCGTCCCCATCGGCACCGTGCCCATGTATCAGGCGCTGGAGAAATGCGACGGCGATCCGGTCAAGCTCACCTGGGAGATTTACCGCGACACGCTCATTGAGCAGGCCGAGCAGGGGGTGGATTATTTCACCATCCATGCCGGGGTCAGGCTGAAATACATCCACCTGACGGCTGGCCGCGTCACCGGCATCGTTTCCCGGGGTGGCTCGATCATGGCCAAATGGTGCCTGCACCATCACCGCGAGAGCTTCCTCTATGAGCACTTCGCCGACATCTGCGACATCTGCCGCAAATATGACGTCGCCTTTTCGCTCGGCGACGGGCTGCGCCCCGGCAGCCAAGCCGACGCCAATGACGCGGCGCAGTTCGCGGAACTCGAGACGCTGGGCGAGCTGACCAAAATCGCCTGGGACAAGGGCTGCCAGGTGATGATCGAGGGTCCGGGCCATGTGCCCATGCACAAGATCAAGATCAATATGGACAAGCAGCTCGAGACCTGCGGGGAAGCGCCCTTCTACACGCTGGGCCCGCTGGTGACCGACATCGCTCCGGCCTATGACCACATCACCAGCGGTATCGGCGCGGCGATGATCGGCTGGTTCGGTTGCGCCATGCTGTGTTACGTCACGCCCAAGGAGCATCTGGGTCTCCCCAACCGCGACGACGTCAAGGTCGGCGTCATCACCTACAAGATCGCCTCCCACGCGGCCGACCTGGCCAAGGGCCATCCGGGCGCGCAGGCCTGGGACGACGCCATCTCCCGCGCGCGCTTTGATTTCCGCTGGGAGGACCAGTTCAACCTGAGCCTCGACCCGGACACGGCCGTCGCCTATCACGACGAAACCCTCCCCAAGGACGCCCACAAGGTGGCGCATTTCTGCTCCATGTGCGGCCCGAAATTCTGCGCCATGAAGATCACGCAGGACGTGCGCGACTATGCGGCGAAGCTGAACGAGAAGCAGGCGGGCATGGATGAGATGAGCGAGAAGTTCAGGGAGCTCGGCAACGAGGTCTATGTGGACGCCGACGCGGTGAAGGCGAGCAATAAGGGGCTTTAAACCCTCCACCTGTCATCACCCGGCAACTCCACCTGTCATCACCCGGCAACTCCACCTGTCATCACCCGACTTGATCGGGTGATCCAGTAGCCACCTACAGTGCTTTGAGCCGCAGCGTCGGAGGATACTAGGTCCTCCGGTCAAGCCGGAGGATGACAAACGAAGAACTGGAGGATGACATTAAAGAGGGCTCGGAGGGTGAGAAAAAGCCTTCAAGACGCGCCTTTCGGCCTCTCTCTGCCCGTCACGTCCGCAACCACACATATTTGGCGTTGCTTAGCTCGGTCTCGCAATGCCCGGGGTCGCGCAGCAGCCAGTCGATGAAACGGCGGCACAGCGCCCCATACCATCGGCCCTGCGCTTCCGCTTCGCCGGCCATAAGGGAAAGCGTTTTCCCAAACAGCGCCCGGCAGGCCCGGCAGTAAACCCGCGCGACGTGCCGGTAAAACCCTGCGGTCCGGGGGCGCGGAGTTTGGGTTTGCGTTGCCATGAGAGTCGCTCCATTTCGACCGGGGGGCTTGGTGTCCCTTGGCTCGTTAGTCGTCCTGGAGCGTGAAAAGGTTCAATCCCGGTTTGTCACCCCCGGAACAAGTCCACTGCTGTCCGGTTTAACACAACACCCGTTTGATCTCCCTCACCCTGACCCTCTCCCCACTGGGGAGAGGGGACGAAAAATGCACCCTTTCGGCCGAATTTCACCTCTCCCCTGTGGGGAGAGGTCGGACCACAGGTCCGGGTGAGGGGGATCAAGCGGTTCGTGTCTCACTGATGGGAAAACCGGATAAAGTTTTGTTTTTGTGCAGCTTTTGACGACCTGAAAGAATTAAACCGGACAGCAGTGGGCTTGATCCGGGCATCCAATTGGGCCTAGCGGCAGACCTCATCCCAGCAATTGCGCTCACCCGTCAT
>BDTT01000007.1 GCA_002897995.1 bacterium BMS3Bbin10
CTCAATCCGAGCCCACTCTTCGTCATTCAACCAGAACAAATGCCGCATGATCCAATCCTCCTGTGCGAGGAAGAAACTGAATCACGATCTCAGCGCTTTGTGAATCCGTAATTGAGTACAGACCCTAGATCAACATCCGAACCGGAATTGCACCAGTTAGAACTTCGTTAACCCTGTTTTTCCTATCATCTGTGAGATTGCCGCCGACTTTCGCGAACTGCACAGCCATGAGCAAGACAGATACCCCCGCAATTTTTTCAGATCCGGCTCAGTCGTCCGCCATCTTGCAAAAAGCGGCTTGCGTTTCCCAGCGGCGGAAACCCAAAGCAAACAGAGATTGGGCCAAGGTAGTGGATGATCGACGCCGGTATCAAAGGGTGAACCTCCCCCTGCTCGGCCGTTTCATGCGGGAAAACAAGCAGGAGTTTCCCTGTCAGATCGTCAATATGTCGCCCGGTGGCATTGCCGTGCGCGCACCGATCATCGGCGAGCTGGGCGAACGGGTCGTGATTTATCTCGATACAATGGGACGCATCGAAGGCAAGCTGGTGCGCGCCTATGAGGACGGTTTTGCGCTTCATCTAAACGCCTCGAGCTACAAGCGCGAAAAGATAGCCAATCAACTCACCTGGCTGGTCAACAAGAACCACCTCAATCTGATGGAGGACCGGCAGCACGGCCGGATTGTTCCGAAAAAGACCAGAGCCAAGATATCGATGATCGACGGCTCGACGCTCGACTGCCAGATTCAGGATGTTTCCCTGGGCGGCGGCGCCGTCGCGGTCGAGCCCAAACCGGACGTTGGCCAACTGGTGACATTGGGCCTCACACGCGGACGCGTGGTGCGCCACACCGAACAGGGAATCAGCATCAAATTCCTCGAAATTCAGGATCCGGCCTCTCTCGAGCGCCAGTTTGGTTAGACCAATACATCTTATTTCCGGCTTTTAACGGGTAATTTTGCCGCCATTCGGCGCAACCCCAGATGCATCACAGTTCGTGACTCAGCCCCTGCGCGCATCGGCATTCACGCAACCTCCAGGCCTCGTCCTGAATGTTTTTCCCGGAAATCAGTGCTTTCTTCCCGCTGGAGAACAGGCGCCGCCATGAACCGTATTTCGATAAAATTTTAGACAAAATAGATTATCTAAAATTTTTTTCAAATTTATCTGAAATAATATTGAAATATAAATTGAATATATACTTGGTAATTACATGATATTCAAATCCCTTATGAGATAGTTCCCTCCATAAACCACAGGGGGGCACAAATGAAACAGATTATTCTTGGGACAGCCATTCTTGCAATGGGAATAGTTTCGGCGACAACCGCCGAGGCGGAATTTACGACACGCACAACGGGGCAGGAAGCACACTCACCCTTTATGCGCGTTTACGGACGGTCACTTCCGCCGATTGGCCATGTCGTCTTTTGCAACCAGTTTCCAACCGAGTGCAAGCAATCAGGGCCTAAGCGCGTCCAGGTGCCGCTCACATCGGAAAAAGAGGCGGATCTGCGCGTGATCAACGATCTGGTCAACCGCATGGTGCGGCCGGTGTCGGACATGGATTTGTACGGCCGGATCGAAAACTGGACCTATCCCAATGGCGCGGGCGACTGTGAAGACTATGTGTTGCTGAAGCAGCGCCTGCTGATCGATCGCGGCTGGCCGGCGAGTTCCCTCCTTATCACGGTGCTGCGCGACGAGAATGATGAGGGGCATGCGGTGCTCACGGTGCGCACGTCGATGGGCGATTTTCTGCTCGACAACAAGCGGGCGGATATCAGGGCCTGGAACCAGGCGCCCTACACATTCATCAAACGGCAATCAGACAGCAATCCGAAGAACTGGGTCTCCCTATCAAGTCCTGGCCGGAGCGTGGCCGCGAAACACACTGCGGATACAGGAGCAAATTAACCGGAAAGTACTGGCGATTCTCTCTTAAGGGGTTCCCACAGGCCCGGGTCACCCCCCCATCCCGACCCTACCGGGCCTAACTTTGAGCCGGCGTTCCCCGACGCCGGCTCATTTTTTTATGTGATACGCGGTTGCGCTGACCTTGACTCATAGCCGAATGGGCAAGCCATTGAGATGATGGTCCTTTTTGCCTCAAGCACCGCTGGCCGTCAGCGCAACCTAGTATGACTCAACCGGTCTGCGGCGCAAACCCGGCATTGTAGCGGGACAGGTTGGCGACATAATGCCGCGACAGTTCCTTCAACTGGCCGGCCTCCTTCGCACTTACCTCGCGCATGACGCGCCCGGGCGTTCCCATGACCAGGGAATTGTCGGGTATCTTCTTCCCCTCGGGGATAAGGGAATGGGCGCCTATAATGCAGTTGGCGCCGATTTGCGCACCGTTCAGCACCGTCGCGCCAATGCCGATCAGCGTGTTGGACCCGATCGTGCATCCATGCAGCATCACCATGTGACCGACCGTACAGCCCTCCCCTATTTTCATCGGGAAGCCTTCGTCCGTATGCAAAACGCTCCCGTCCTGAATATTGGTCCGGGCGCCGATATCGATGAGATCATTGTCACCGCGCACCACCGCGCCAAACCAGACGCTGGCCAGCGGTCCGAGTTTGACATTGCCGATCACAATGGCGTTGGGCGCCACCCAATAAGCCCCTTTTTCGGGAACTTCGACCTGCATGTCATCAAGCGTATAGAGGGCCAAATCCAACTCCTTACCGGGCATCGGCGGGTACATTTGCATAGTGGCGGGAGGATAGCGATAGGCCGATTGGAGCAGGCCCTGGATCGCTTCATGTTTTGATGGAATCAGAACCGCGATCCCGGCTTTGTTTAAGCGTATCGTTTTTCCGATAACCGGTTCCCGCTTATCGGTGATACGCCCTAAAGACGGTAAAGCAGCTCCAGCATGATAACCCCGATGAAGAAGCTCCAGAGCGTTGAGATGAATGTCGACAGCGCCAGCCATAACGGCGCACGGCCTTCAATAGCCGCACCGCGGATTGCATTGCGCATCACGATCACCGGGCCGGCCATGACGCGGGCGAGCACGCCGAAAATCGCCGCGAGGCTGTGTTCGGCCTGCAACCCGAATTTCAGGGGAAGGCCCGTTACCAGCTGCCAGGCACTGGTGCACAGGCCCGCGGCACAGAACCCGATGGCCGTGACATAGGCATATAACAGATACTCGGACTCGAACATGCGACCTCCCGCACCAACCCGGCAAGTGGCCAAAATGGCGCAAGAAGCGCATCGCCCGCATTCAAATTCTTACTAAAAGGTTAACGGCCCGCGCGTCATGAATTGCACTCAGGGCGCATGACGGCCGGGCAAATCCGGATTTGGCCCAGCGCCGCACTCAGGTTTGCAGGTCAATATCCAGGATCGCCATCTGGAACTGATACGACAGATCGCCGTCATCGTCGTCGCGAAACATGACGCCAATGAATTCATCGCCAATATAAACTTCGGCGGAATCGTCCTTATTGGGACGCTGGCGCACTTCGATGGTCTGCAACTGGAACAGCTTGCGGAGATAGGTCTCCAGGGACACGATTTCTTCGCGGGTCATTTTTTTCCCTCAAATGGCAATTCAGGCGTGAATGAAGGTTTTGGAGAAAAATTGCAACCGCGCTAGTCCTCCGCCACATCAGATGCTGCTTCAAGCAACTGGTGCATTGAGCGCGCGGGCTCCGGGCACCCTGCCTGACCAACCACCCTGGCTGGAACGCCGGCGACCGTCATCTCGTCCGGCACATCTTTCAGGACGACGCTGCCGGCCGCGACCCGGGCGCAATCGCCGACCTTGATGTTTCCGAGGATCTTCGCCCCTGCCCCGATCATGACGCCACGGCCAATTTTGGGATGCCGGTCGTCGGCCTCCTTGCCGCTGCCGCCGAGCGTGACTCCGTGCAGGATGGACGCATCATCGCCAACCTTAGCGGTTTCGCCGATCACAATGCCGGTGGCGTGATCGATCATGATGCCGCGTCCGATCTCGGCGGCGGGATGAATATCCACGCCGAATATGCGCGAGGACTGACTCTGCATATACAAGGCAAAGTCGGTTCGCCCCGCCTTCCACAATTCGTGGGCGAAACGGTAGGTTTGCAGGGCATGAAAGCCCTTGAAGTAGAGAATCGGCTCAATCAAACGGTTGCAGGCCGGATCCCGGTCGAAAACGGCGGCCAGATCGGCACGGAAGGCCTCGCCAAGCTCCGGCGTTTTGGCCAACACGGCTTCCAGTGTCTGATAAAGCCGTCCCGCATCCACATCCGCATGGGCGATACGCTGCGCCACCCGGTGGGCGATCGTTTCTTCCAGCTGGTTGCGGCTGAGAATTGTGTCATAGACAAAACTCGCAAGCACCGGCTCACTCGAGCACAGCGCTTCGGCCTCGTCGCGAAGGCGCGTCCATGCCGGATCGCACGCCTTTATGTCCTTTGATGCGGTTCCGCGCCCTTGTGCCATCTCAACTCCTGATTACCCGTTTGCCACTGTCTCGCACGGTGAAAGCTCCGTGTCCTGCAGATAAGCAAGAATGTCAACAGCGCGATTGTCAACGCCCGAACTGGAAGCTTGATTAAATTTACTGCACTGGCGCCGCGCAATTGTGGTACCGCTGCGCCATAACACAGCCCAAAAACAGAACTCGCCATGTCCGATGAAAACAGCACGCCCCAAGGTCAGATAGTTTCCGATCGAGAGGGTTCAATATGCTGGATTACCTTTTGCAATCCATCGCGCATGAATGCGCTCAATTCGGCGATGTGGGCCTCGCTCCCGGCCATTGTCGCCGATGCGGAAGCCGACGATTCGGTTCATGTGGTGGTCCTGCGCGGCGCGGGCACACGCGCCTTTTCGGCGGGCGCCGACATTTCGGAATTCAGCTCCGCGCGCAGCGGAGAGGCGGCCCAGGCCTATAACGAGCTGAATCACAACGCATTCGGCGCGGTGATGAATTGCGCGAAACCGACCATTGCCATGGTGCAGGGCTATTGCATGGGCGGCGGACTGGAACTCGCCCTGTGCTGCGATCTGCGATATGCGGGGGAAGGCGCCAGTTTTGCCATACCGTCGGCCAGGCTGGGTATCGGCTACGACCCGCGCTGGATTCGCCCCCTGCTGTCCGCCCTTTCCGCGTCGCAGGTCAAGGAAGTCCTGTATACGGGGCGGCGGTTCAGCGACACCGAAGCCCTGCGCATGGGCATGATCTCGCATCTGTGCGCCACTGACGCGCTGGAGAGCGAAACAAGGGCGCTGGCGGAAATGATCTCCCAGAACGCACCGCTGGCCGTGTACGCTGCAAAACGCTGCGTCGACGAGTTCCTGAACAATCCGGAAAATCCGGATATGGAGGCCCTGGACAAGCTGGTGGCGGAGTGTTTCGCCAGCGAAGACTACGCCGAAGGCCAGTCCGCCTTCGCGGAAAAGCGAAAACCCGTCTTCAAGGGAAAGTAGCGGCAGATCGCCCGTCGCCACCTGTAATCTCCCTCTCCCCAAACAACTCCCTCCCCCCTTCCCAATCTCCCTCCCCCCTTGCGGGGGAGGGCTGGGGTGGGGGGTCGAACAACAGACTCGTGAGCCCACGCGAACGCTTTGCGAACGCTTTGAAAACAGATTCGGATGTGCCCAAGGGCCCATGCATGTTTGTTCTGTCACCCCACCCTTAATCCCTCCCCTCAAGGGGAGGGAGAAGGACGATTGCTCAAACGCAGTTCCGCGCGCCCTCGTCATTTCGGCGCACGCCGGAATCCAGTTGCCGAGACCAAGAAATGCCGCAACCTCCCGGCTGGACCCCGGTTTTCACCGGGGTGACGGGATCGGGTGAAAAACATGTATGTTAGGCAGGAAACACATACAAACCTCATGCTGAAGAGCGCCCGAAAGGGCGCGTCTCGAAGAATCGACCATGAGGCGCTAATCAATAACCTAGGGTAAAATTGGCGTGCGGTAAATTAGTAAACAATCACCGTTATGACCCTAATAGGTTAATACTCATATCTCAATTGTATCTAGTAGTGTTTGTATATTCTGAGGCTGAAGTGCCCAACGATAGGCAGGATGCACCTCCCAGTCGTATCCAAAATCTACGACCTCATTAGCTAAGAAACGACTCTGATCAAAGTATTTTCTATCGATGCGGCCATCATCTAGGCGCTTTCTTGCAGTTATAAAATCTATTTTGTATAGAAATTGTATTAAAGAAGCGGGGTTGACGTATCGTTTGTTTGTGAATGACAGCCGAGTTTTGCTGATCACGTCTTTTAATTTTACTACTAGAGCAGATTCGATTTATTCCGGTTCATATCCACATGCCTTGAAATAATTTGCGCATTGTTCGGCGGGATAGCGTTCGATTGCGTCAGCGATGGCCTCATCCAGTTCCTTCTTGGTTCGTGCCGC
>BDTT01000008.1 GCA_002897995.1 bacterium BMS3Bbin10
CTACAAAGTGCTACATGTGCTACAGCTGGCGGCCATGAACAGAATCATCACGCAACGCGAGCTTCGCAATGAGTCCGCGGCCGTGCTCCGAGAAGTGCAGGCGGGGCAATCCATCATCGTGACGCGCAATGGGGTACCGGTTGCCGAACTCCGGCCGATTCAGCCGCGCCGGTTCGTGCCACGGGCGGTAATCGCCGAAGCCACTGTGTGAACACCCCGGATCGCCGGAATGAACCTGCGCTTTCTTCCGGTAAATAGCCGTCCACAATACGTCGGTGGAATACCCTTCTCTCGGGCGCAGTCGAGGCAGGCCTCGGACATCGGCGACGCCCCTCATCACCCACCGAGCAGACGTCGCGCGGGCAACGCCTGCATGTCCCGTCGGCCGTCAGCGATGAAATAAACGTAGACGTGCCTCCCCGCGACCCGGTAGATCATGCGGTGATGTAGCCGTAGAACTCTTCGAGGTCCCGCGCCACATCCTCAATCAGCAGCACCGCGAATCGCATCAGCCGTTTCTTTGTTCGCGAAGGCGTTTGAAAGCGACCTTGGCCCGGACGACCCTGCCTTCCTCGATCTGGCGATTGCCGAGGGCGAGGATCTTGAGCAACGCCAGCGTTTCCTGCGTTTCCCCGCAGGATAAAGGGCCGTGTTTCACTTGACCGCCACGAACATCCCAAGGCCGAAGTGGCCGCCGTAGCCTAAACACAACGGCCCATTGATCGGTTCTGCGAACCGCAGGGCAAGCGAGAACCCAACATCAACCGGCGGCGCCGGACCGCGATAACGAGAGCGGATGAAATGACGCATGCGCAAAAGCCATGTATCGCTCCGTGGGTCCAGTACACTGATACCAGTCGGTTCCGGATAACCGCGTGCAGCCAGTTCGGCGATTACCTGACCTTCGAGTGTATTCCTTCCGCGGTTTTTCAAGTATCTCGGCGGAACAAAAGGTGTGGCGCCCGTCCACTCCATGGTGCCTTCCGACGGGCCAATGAAGCTGCGCAATGTTTTACCATACGCGCCCGCGAGCCCCCTCATCACCGCCATACTACCGGACCCGACCAAGGCCAGTCGCAGGGGGCCAGCGCCACCCTTGGTAAACGTCCGGCGAACAGCACGCACGGCAGTTTGTGCGGCGTCATCCAGACCCATCGGGGCCCAGACGAGGATATGGTCGAGATGGCCGTCGCGGTCCAGATCAAGAGGCAAGATGTGCGCATGCGCATGCGGCCCACCCAATGGCCTGCGAATCTCGTCGCACCCTGTTAACACAGGCGAATGAACACCCTGCTTCGTGGAAAAACTCACCAGTGCGCGATGCAGAAGTTCCGCCTGTGGCAGTGTACGCGTGATCGAGGGTAGAGCATGGTCGTTACCGCTCGCTGTGACCATGGACAGCAGCATCGCTTCTACGACCGGCGCCTCAAGCGTTCGCCGGCGCACCCTTGGCGCGCCAGTCTCCAAGGCATCGGCCTTGCGCCAATAGAATACCCGGCGGCTGCCGGGCGGCCGGCTCCAGCCGTACTTACGCAGCCAGTTGGTCTCGGCGTGCAGGCAGGCGATAAGATCGGCGGGATACGGTTCTTCTGCTTTCACTCTGTCGCTGAGCAGCTTCTTTGGTGGTCGATTGTTTTCCGGAAGGGGAAATACCGCCAGCGCTTGTGCGACCGTCTGTTCACGCCATTGCATAAAATCGGCCGGATTTTCTACCGCCACCAGAGGCACCTGCTCCCAGCCCGGTCCAGGATTGGCCTGAACGCTCTCGTGAAAACAATTGCTCGCCGGAATCGCCTCGTCCGCCCCGGCTTGGCGTGCCATGACCCAGCTTTCCGCGCGGCCCAAGTAACCGAGTCGTTCGGAGAGACGCCCTAACAACGCGCTTTCCGCATCTGATAATTCCACGTCCCAAGTCACGGCAAGTTCACCGTCGTCTACCTGCGCCCAAGTGTCGAAGACCAGGGTGGTGTTTTCCTTATAACCACGAACGATGGGGCTACCCGTGACTTGATGGGCCAACACAAAAGACGTGTCAGCCTCCTTACCCGGAGGCTTCAATGTCGCCAAGGGCATGTAGTGTCGGCTGTGTGCACCACATGCGGGCGGAAGGCTGTATATAGGCAGCACACTTGCAAGCTTTTCGATGAGTGACCTAGCCTCCACCGAAGGGCCATCACCACTCCATAGGCCCGACGTGTAACCAACCGATAGCAACGCGCGCAGCAAGCGCCAGGGCGATGGCGGCCATTCGATCAGGCCTTCGTTGACATGATGGCCCCAGGGAGTAGCGTGGTAACGCCGGGCGGGGAAACGCAAAAACATAGTAGGCATGGTCAACCCCTGACGTCAGTGTCACCATTGTCGGTATTACCATCGCTGGCTGTCTCAATAATCTCCTCCTTGCCATTTTTGAATTCGTCATTGAAGAAGGCCTCGGTGACCGACATCCTGGTCTTGCACCTCGCGACCGACCCTTTCAGTTCAACCACTAAATCTATCAGTTTTGGAAGGCTGAACCCAGCCGGAGATTTCGCAACGATGTCGCCTGCAACGCCCACTTTAAAATCGCATGCAGTACGCAAACGCAGATTGCCGTCCAGCAGGGCGCGCAGTTTGTAGAGGGCCAACAGAATGAGCAACTGCTCAACGTCATCACCAAGACCGTAGCCGCGAATCTGTGCTATGTCGACACTAACGTAAAG
Organism: bacterium BMS3Bbin10; assembly: GCA_002897995.1. Taxonomy (GTDB): domain Bacteria; phylum Pseudomonadota; class Alphaproteobacteria; order Rhizobiales; family Methyloligellaceae; genus UBA2767. The sequence goes on from BDTT01000008.1 coordinate 2,703, forward strand.
AGTAATGTGCTCGGCAGTAAACTCATCTCGGGCGAACGGAACATTACCAAAGCCTGATCTGGTTTCGCCAGACGGATTGACATGATCGTTCTTCACCCCGCCCGAGGCCGCGACCTGCACGCCGTCTGCCTCGATGAAGGCCGACAAAGCGCGCGCAACGCGCAGCCGACCGCCTGCGAGTCCTTTCTTGGCGAGAAAGATGCCGTGGAGCAATGACCCGACGTCATATTTTAAAAGCACTTCGGCCAGTTTCTTTCGATCAATGGGCCCCGTTTCCAACCCACCGAGATCTCCCTTAAGCTTATTGAAAAATTCCTTACTCGACTCCTCCAGTAGGTAAGGGCTGCCAAGCCGATGGGATTCCAATATCGTGTCGGTAAGGAGAACCTGATTTTGTTTTTCGGTGCCGCCTTTTCCCATGCTGTTTCGCATTATCTTCACGTGAGAAATCCCTTTCAACTCCTCCTTCACATCGTGCTTATCCTTGTCCCATACCGTCAGCTCCAGCCAGTTACCCATGCTCTGGGCGCTTTCTACCAACAGGCACAGCCCATCTTTGGTCTGAAACGTAGCCGCACCGAGGCTCGGAAAGCCCGTGGGCTGGAAACGGTGCCCTTGCAAGGGCACCAACGGAATTTCAAATAGCACACGTTGAGCGGTAGCGAGAGAAGAAAGATCTACGGGCATGGGTGGTCTCCTTTTTATCAAGCTCTTGGATCGAGGCGGCGAAGAAAAGCTGCTGCGGTACTTCGGGTAATAGGAAAGGCGAGCGCCGCCGCCCAAAGCTTGGCGGTCTCGCGCGGCACTGTGGCAACACGCACGGTAGTCCGGATGCCGGCGGCACTCAGACGACGTAGGGCCAGTTCAACGGCAGTCGATGCGTCGCCGCTTTCCAGACGTCGGAAAATGGCGGGGTCGGTTCCAATGTGCATCTCGCCGCCCTCCCAACTCCTCAACATCCATGGTAAAAGTGTGAGACGAATGACCAGCCAAGCGTCGTCTGGCCATTCAACTTGTTCGGGCTGGCTGACCTCGATGAACTGTTGCGGCCATAGTTTTCGGTCCAATGCCATCAAGGCACGGCCCAAGGCCAAGGTTCGGTCCATCTCTACGGTACCCGCGATGAGAGCAGCGAGATCGGAAGGATGGGCCGCAGCTCGGGGAGCTGCCCGTAGCGGCAAACGCCGCTCGCCCCGCTGGCTGGCTTCGATCAGCCGCCGCTCCACCAGCGCCATCGCATCGTCGATTCCCCTGCGGCCCCGCATGACGACTTCCGGCCCCACCAGTAGGCGAGCCTGACTGCCCGTGCCGCTGGTGACGAATTTCCACGGCTTCTCTGCATTGAGCGGAAGCCAGTGACGGCGGATGGTGTCCACCGGCTTTCCGCTTTCCCGAGTAAAGGCTCGCGCCTGAAGAGCAAACGACAGGGCGAGGCGAAATTCGGAACTGCCGTCATCGGCGGCATCTACCCACTCCGGACGTAGCTTGGGTATGGGTCCGGCTTTACTAAAACCTCGGCCGCTTGCGATGATTCCTTCCGCGTCGACCAAACTTTCCAACACGAGTTGCCAGGTCGTCGCCGTCGTTGGCTGCTGGATAACCTTGAGCATTGAATTGCTCAGTTTTCGAGCAGCGTTACGCAACCGATGCGAATTATTTTTTTCCTTATCGGTCTCTTCCCGTGTTGCACTCTTCAACTGACGCATCCAGACATCCAGATCGTCCAAACAGGAAAGCCTCGGCAATACTTGGTCGGGCACGGAAAAACGACCCAGAGGGACCGCCAGATTGGACTGGCCGTTTCGCGTGATGTAGCCGTAACGCTGAAAGGCAGCGATGCCGCGTGCCGTTCCGAGACGGGCGATGGCGCGCGCCAGATCAAGCGGGTCGCGCGCTGGCTTAGCTCCGATTTGCGCCCTTCCTTCGGCGAGCAACCGCTTTAGCTCCATCAAGTTTATGGGCTGCGACCACAGAGGCATCCATTGCTCGCCTCGCGCGCTTTCGTCCGAATCGGCGGCACTGGCATAGCCGACACTCTGCGCACTTACTGCGAAAGGCGCGGCAGCACGGGAAAATTCATTGAGGCCGAGGCGATGCGTGGCGTGAGCAGCGAATAGAACCGCCCCCTCCATCATCAGGATAAAGTCCATGGGATTGAGAAGACTTCCTCCATCCGGACCATTGGTGCTGTTAGCCCCCCCGGACATGCCGGGCAGGTACTGACCAACTGCGTTACCAATTTGATATCCGATTACTGGGGAGGCCCACAGCGCACTAGCAACCCAATCCCTGGCGTGCGCGATGTAACTGCCCTCCGCAGACACAATATCGAATACATCACCCAATCGCTGCATAAAGTTATTGGTGAAATCAAGTCGACCATCGTTTCCTCCGGTACCGAGCAACGCAGGAAACTGTGGCGTTCCGTCATCTCCTAGCACCATGGCCGCGTCCATCCATTCCCGGTGGGGGCCACGCCAAGAGCGCCTATAGCGGGGAATGATTTCGGCCTTGAGTCGTTTAAACACACGCCCTGCTTCCGCCAACCGCTCCTTGTATTTCTGCGACGCTTTCAATGTAATCTTTTGTGCTTTAGTGAGCGATTTTCCCTTTGTTTCTCCCTTGATGTCGCGCACCATCTTGTCGGACTTAGCCAGCTCTTCAAGCAAGGAACGGCTCGCCTGGATGCCCACTCTAACCCGAGCGAAACGTGGTGCGGAGGAGGACTCAAGTGGCGTGACTCCAGGATCATTTGATAGGAAAAAACCAGCCCCCTTATTCCAAGGGGAAACAAGCGGAGTCGGTTCATATCGATCAAGAAAAAAACTTTCCAGAGCTGCCCGATCCAATGTGGTCGCCAACCAGAACCGTTCCCCCTTCCACCATCCCCGCGCCTTCGGGTCAGCCTGCTCCGCCACCAACCGCAAAATACCTAGAGCCTTGAGGTAGTGCCCGAGGGGCACCGGCGCGCAACCGCTCAGGTCGTGAACGTGAATCATGCTTGGGCTTCCTTTTCGAATCGTTCACGCCAAAAAGCCGCAAGAGGGCCGCTGTCGCGTTTGTCGTAAGCTCGGAGCGCCGCGAAGTAGCGCGCGGTTTCCTCTCCTTGTTCCGTGGCCGGATCGACGACGGGCAATTGCAGCCGGTACAACAGCTCAATCAGGAAGAGCCGGGTCACACGCCCGTTGAAATCTTCGAACGGGTGGATGTGGAGCAATTCCCCTTCGGCAAACGTCAAGGTGTCGATCAGCAGTTCGTCGATTCCCGCCGATGCATGCGTGATCCGTGCAGTGAGGTCGGCCGCATAGTCGCGCATGAGCATGGGAACACGCCAAGCAGGCGGCGCCCGATGTTCGCCGACTTGCATCTCGCGTCCCCGCCAGCGGCCGGCGATCGCGGGCACCAGATCGCCGCAGATGCGGCGATGCAGATCGAGGATGAGGGATTCGTCCACAGGGCGGGCCGCGAACTGCCGTTCGCCGATGGCGACTTCGGCCAAGCCCACCCGCTCCGCAAGGTACGGCGCGAGTTGCTGATAGCTCAGGATGCCGAGCTGGGTTTCGATGTATCGGGTGGCAGAATGAGGTGGGCGAGTCGTTCCCGGATATAGGCCTCGTCCACGGGCTCCCCTTCCATCGCCATGGAGCGGGCCACGTGACGCGGTATCGCTTGCAGATGACGCCGCTTGCGCTCCCCCGGAGGCAACGTGCGCCAGTGCTGAATCGCTTCTTTCCAGTTCATGATTTTCATCATCGGCCTCCAACACGGGATCTGCAACGGATATTCTCGAGGCACGCTGATCGGCGGCGCGCAGCAGGGCTTCGAGCCAAGCCAAGGTGAAGGGGCCGTGCTGCGCGAGCAGGCCCAGCACGCGGTCGGTCCAGCTCGGCCCGGTACGGGGGCTTAAGCCCGCCGCGGATGGGGCGAGGTCGAGACGGCTGGGAGGAAGTTCGTGCAGCTCGCCATCGGTGGTCGCGGGCAACACCGGCGGGAGGATGTCGCCTTCGCGCACGCCGCGGATACGCAGTGCACGGTCACTGGCCGCCTGATCGCCTTTTCCGGCGTGCCAAGCCAAGCGCAGCTTGCCGTGATGGGCGCAGATCAGATAGGCGAGCAAGTTGAAACGCTTGGCGTCGAGGGCAAGGATTTCACGTTCGAGGGGTGTAGGTTCCATCTCCTCCACCCCCTCTCCCGCGTGCGGGAGAGGGGCGTTGAGCCCGGCCTGCCCCAGCAATTCCCGCCACGGACCGAGCAAGGCCGGATGATCGGGATGATGCCGCTGCAAGACACCGAACAACGCGAGCACGCTGACGAGTTCGTGGCGGAAGCCGGGGCGGCGGTCCGTGGGTGAAATCGAATAGAGATTCTTGATGCCGCAAGGCCAAGCGGCGTCTGGGGCCTTGGCGATATCATTCCGGTCGGGGCGCTCGGCTTCGTGGCGAATCGAAGCCTGGAAAGCGGGGTGCGCCTTGCCAGCATCATGCCAACGGCCCGCAAGGTTGAACAGATCGGCTAATTCCGGGACCAAGTCGTGAACAATATTGTGCACTACCCGCCCCGTCTCCTGGCCGTGGGTGGCGATGGTCTTCCAGCGCTCCGTTACGCTGATCTCTTCACTATCTTGGCCCGCGTCGGCGATTTCATCTGCCGGGTTGGAACGAACCACTTTTTCGGAGATCACCGGCTCCCCATCGTGGCCCAGCTTCCAGCATTGTTTCTTCCTTTTTGGCGCGGTGTCGGAAGCCACCTCGGGGACACGGTCGTGGTGATCTGGATTCCACCCCCTTCCAGATTTCTTTGCAGCATCATAGTCGTAGCCGCCGCATTCGGCGGCTACGAGCACTGTCTGGCCGGGGTATAGGTCCCTGCGCTCGGTAACGCGCCAGATGCCGTCCTGCCAGTCCCACACCCAGGCACGCATGCCTTTCTTGAGTCGCGATGCCTTGTTATCCCCACACAGCCAGTCGCGGACCTTGAGGAAGGGTACGGCACACAGCGCCTCGCGGGCAGGTTTGATATCCGGCTGCGGCGCGGTCTCGGGCACCTCCATCCAAAAAACGTGCAGGTCGCGCTCGTTTCCCGCACGGATGAAACGACTGATGTCGATGTCGGCGCCGGACAGGTCAGACGTCGTGTCGAACAGTTCGTCGATTTCATGTCGCAACAACAAATGCTTCGGGTCGTAAGGATAAAGGCGGGGAAGAAGATCAGTATGTTGTTCTTCGAAGGCTTCAAGGTGAAGCGGCGCGACATCCTGCAACAGCCCCAAGACATCGCGGGCAGCGTCCAGTTCATCTTTGGAATATGGAGCGGCCCTCTTGTCGTCTGTTGGACTGAAGTCGGCGACGATGACTTTCGCCTCACCACCCCAACGCGCCGAGCGCCCGAAACGTTGCACCAGGCTCGTCCACGGCGCCAATTCGGTAATCAACAACCCAGCCGACAGATCGACACCTGCCTCGATTACCTGCGTGGCCACGATGATACGGTCGGTATTCGGTGCACACGCATTGCGGTTTAGAAACTCATCACGCCAGGATTCGCGCTCGTAGGGACGAAAGCGACTATGCACTAATCGTAGGTCAGTTTCGTTCAATGCCTTATTCTTTCTCAATGCCGCAAACACTCGCACGGCTCTCTTGACGGTGTTTACCACCACCAACGTTGGCCCTTTTGTGCCGCGCCCGGTATCAATATGCTGGGCTGCAACCAATTCAGCCAGTTTTTTATCATCTTTGACAGGTTCTACTTGGCAAGGTTTATATACGTTATCCCATAGATGGCCGGTTCGCCCTGTTGCTGGAATCACCATTTTCGGCAGAGAGGCAGCCATTCCCTGCGTGTCGGGGCTCTTCTGCAACCAATCGTTCTGTAAGGTGGCGCTCATCCACCAAGTTCGACAGGGTCGCAGTGACTGACCATTGTCGGCATTATCACCACGGAAAGCCTGCAACTGTGCGGATGTGGCAAGCCCGACGTCCATCAACTGCACCTCGTCCATTACCCAAAGGCAGTCTTGATTAAGCTGGCCGAATTCCATCGGCCATCGTGCACGAGGCGTGGCATATCCGCGATTCATAGCGCGCGAAAGCAGCATATCCTGGGTTCCAATTAGTACTGCGCAGTGCTCCGGATAAAGATGCCAGTCCCCGCTGTTCGCGCCTCCCATGAGAAGATGCACACCAACTTTTCCAGAATGATCCGATTTTCCATCCCAGAGCATACCGACCTTGTCGAGCGCACTGCGTGCTTCCTGCTCGGTTTGTTCCACCAGCACCCGCATCGGAAGACACCAAACCAAGCGACGTGGCCAACCGTTATCTCCTCGCTGCGTTCGGTGCCATAACCAAGCAGCAAGCACCCCCAACGTTTTTCCGAATCCCGTAGGAATTCGAATCATACGATTAGTACACTCCTCTTGAGCGACAAGATCGCTTTGCCACTCATATGGCCGACGGGCCGGTAAAGCCAGGTTTTCAAAAAACTCCTGATAATTCATAAGGCCTCGGCCCCTTCGGGTTCTATTGGAATAATTGTTTATCTTGCCTTCTACTAAGTTTCAGCTCTTGCTGTGCTTCAATTTCAACACCTGATGTACCACATCCTTCCGTTTCGTACCTTGCCCACGCCGACTCAGCACGGACGAAGCTCTCCGAGGAAAATGTCCGCGGGCACTTGGATGCGGCGTCAGATCGGCGGCTGTTTGTACGCAATTCAATTTTAAAAACACCACATTCATTCCACCACTTTCTCTAACCCCAACACCTGCGGGCTATGATCGAGCACAAGCCGATCATCGAGTTTGTAAAAGGCGGCCAATTCATCCTCAGCGATGGTCACGGAAAGTTCATTGTGGCGGATGTCATAATCGGCAAACTCGTTCTCTTTCCCATACACTCTAAAGACAAAATTACCACCTGCGTCCTTGATCAAAACGCCCGAGACACCTTCGGCATTTTTCACCAAGGCCACGCTCCCACCATAGCTATACTTGTTGTCCATCGGCATACCGAATTTTCATCCTTTCCCCATTATCCGTTTACAAAAGACTCATTAAGAGGCGCGCTCGCTATCGGGCCAAGGTCGCGGGTGTCCTTCGCACAACCGCCGAGACACGGACGAATCCGTCCTTTGCAAACGTACGCTTGCCGTTGGCCATGCGCAATGACTCCTCTTGCCGTTCCGCCTCTGATACACCCTGCGAACACCGGCGGCCGATGTCGATGCTCACTTTCTACCACCGGCGGTGGCTCAGGGATTGAGCCTGTGGCGAATTTCTTCGCCCTGCGGCACGGGTGCATCCGTGCCTGCGAAGACCCACCGGTCCGGATCAGGCCCGGATCAGTGCAGCCGCCAAAGGAGCCGGTTGACCTCGGTCAGGTCGTACCGGGACCCGACCCGCTCGCAGATTTCCTCGTGTCTCGGGTGCGCCGGGTCCTGCAAGGCGGCGGGCAGGTCTTCGTAACCGGGCGGTCCGCCGCAGTCCTCCGGCGGGCAGGCGCGCTCGCCGGCCAGGCAGCGGGGATAATGCACGGCGGGATCGGCGGGCAGTGCCTTTTCAATCCTGATCTCGTGAATCCAGCTGTCGCCGAAATCGTATTCGTACGAAAAGGCGTCACCCGGTCCACTCACCTTGTCGAGGCGGATG
>BDTT01000009.1 GCA_002897995.1 bacterium BMS3Bbin10
ATAACCCGAACCGGATTGTCCTCGTCAATCCAATCCTCAAGCCGTTCGGGAAAAAGAGTGCCTTGCTCGCGGTCAACCCCTTCAATGAAACGCTTCATCAAATCCTCCCGCCGCTTCGGTCAGGAGAATCATATCACCACGCGTTTCCACACAGCCAGGGTCACAAGCAGACCTGCTGCAGGATTACGAACTATGTCAGCTCCGCCCCTGAAGGCGGACATCAAAAGTGCAGTTTAGCTTTGGCTGCTTGACTGTATCTACATAACCTCGAGAGCAGCACTCGAATGGCGGTCCTACTCCCTCTCCCCGCCGCCAAATCCGCTTCCCGCCTGTTTGTATTCCTCGCGCGGCGGGGCGAAGACATCCAGCACTTTCGCGCCTTCGGGCCCGGCTTCGAAGGTGTGCTCCACGCCGCCGGGCGTGCGCCAGAAGTCGCCCTTGGCGACCGCGATTTCCTCGCCGCCCTGGGTGCGGGTGCCGCTGCCCTCGAGCAGCACGCCCCATTGCTCCTCGGGGTGGGAATGCAGCGTGCCCTTGTGCCCGGGCTGAATATTCACCACCGAGATCATGGCCTGGTCGCCGGGAAAGACCCGCGCCGCCACGCCCTCTTTCAGGGCGCGCCTGATGCCCTGGGACTTATCGTCGAGATTGAAGAAATTTTCGCTTTGCACCCTTCTTCCTCCACTCACTTATCGAGTTTGTACCCGGCCTCTTTCAGGAAGCGTTCCAGCGCGTCCGGGAAGTTCAGTTTCACCATTTTCCCCGGCGGGCATTCCCCCTTGTCGTTCTGCTTGACCGAACAGGTCTCAAGCCCCCAGCCGGTCTTGCGCTCATAATGTTTGGCCATGAACTTCCAGGCCTGCGCCCCTTCTCCCAGCAGGATTTTCTGGGCCACATAGCCGGCGAGAAACCCGTTGATGTCCATGTCCGCGTCGGCCCGTTCAACCATGCGCCTGAGCGCGTCGACATGGCGGTCCCGGAAGGCCGGGGCGGTGCTGGCGTCGACAAGTTTGCCGTTCGCCAGCTGGAGGACGTGAAACGGCGCGGTCGAGCAGGCATAGCAGCTGAAAGTGTAGAGAAACGCGTTGTCGTGCATTGAAAATTCATAGCGCCCGTCGCCGTCGAGGTCGCTGACGCCCAGCGGGCCGCCGTCATACATGCCGGCCTCGATGTCGGCCCACGTCTTGCCGTCCGGGGAGCTGGCGAGCACACGGGTGTCGGAGCAGCAATGGGCGCCGCCGGTAAATACCGAGAAAACCACTTCCGCGTAGGGATTGCCCGGATCCAGTTCGGCAATCTGAACCAGGAAAATGGGGTTGTCGGGAAGCGACTCGCCGCCCTCGACGCTCAGCACCTGGCTTCCCCCGACCTTTAGCGACAGCAGCGGGCTTACATAAAGCGACGCATCGGGCGGGCCGCCTTTCTTCAGCGTAATCTCGACAGCCAGCGGCCCGCTGCTCAGTTTCCAGCTTTTGCGCTTGAGTTTTTCCTCCCACTCCCGCTCGATCCCGGGCGGCTTTTTGGCTTTCGCCAAAGTGAGCGGTTTTGCGAAATGATGCGCGTTCCGGGCCCTGAGCTCCCTGAGGAACGCCGTGTCGCCATGCGCCGGGGACGGCGCGATCAGGCCCGGCAGGGCGAGCGAAATCGCCAGCAGAGCCGCCGCAACGAGGCGCGCCGGCGAAGTTCCCGAAGCGCTGGTTTTTACGGTCATCGAGCAGCTAGCCTTCCGGGGTCGCGTCAAGCGCATAATCTACCTATGCTATGACGTCTATCATAACCGGAAACGGGGGCAGGCATATCATGGCTTTTTGGGACAGGCTCAAGGACATTTCCGAGCGGTTTACCGGAGCTGAGCCCGCGCAGGAAGATCTCGGCGAGGAAGAGGTCCGGCTCGCGGCGGCGGCGCTTCTGGTCCACGCCACTGTTGTCGACGGCGAAGTCGCCCGCTCCGAAACGCAGGTCCTGCGCGACGTTCTGGAGCGGCGCTTCGGCCTGGATCACGGCCAGGCGGGGCGACTGATCACCGAAGCGGCGCAGAAGGAGAAGGACGCGGTGGACCTCTATGGGTTCACCAGCGTGCTGACCCGCCGCCTCGACCGTCCGGGCCGGCTGCAAATCGTCGAGATGCTGTGGGAAATCGTCATCGCCGATGGCGTGATCCATGAACTCGAAGCCAACCTGGTGTGGCGCGCGGCGGAGTTGCTCGGCGTCACCTCGCGCGACCGCATTCGCCTCAGGAAATCCGTCGAGAACCGCCATGGCTGAGCCGGTGACGGCGCCGGTCACAGTGATAACGGGCGCCAGCGAAGGCCTCGGACTGGCCCTGGCGCGGGAATTCGCGCGCGCCGGGCACGGGCTGCTGCTGGTGGCGCGCGGCCACGCCGCGCTGAGCGCGGCGGCGGACGCCATCGCCAGCGCCTCGGGCGTGCGCGTCGATGTCCTGGTGGCCGATCTTTCCACGCGCGAGGGTTGCGGCAGCGTCGTCGCGGCGCTCGAAAGACATGGACTTCACGGCGAATATCTGGTGAATAACGCCGCACTGGGCCTGAGCGGGCCCTTTGCCGAACATGAAGACGACGAGGTGGCGCGGCTGGTTGATCTGAACATCAGGGCCCTGAGCGATCTGACCGCGCGTCTGCTGCCGGGCATGATCGCGCGCAACCGGGGCGGAGTTCTGAATGTGGCGTCTCTGGCCGGGTTTATGCCTGGCCCCTTTCAGGGCGCCTATTATGCAAGCAAGGCCTATGTCCTGTCGCTGAGCGAGGCGCTGGCGCAAGAGGTCGCCGGTACGAATGTGCGCGTCGCCGCGGTTGCTCCAGGACCCCTGGCGACGCGGTTCCATGCGCGCATGGGCTCGCAGCACGATTACTATCTCCGCTTCCAGGGCGTGATGGGCGTCGAGCCCGTCGCCCGCAGCGCCTATGCGGGTTTTATGCGCGGGCGGCGGGTCATCGTACCGGGCGTGGTCAACTGGGTGAGCGCCCAGTTTCTGCGCGTGGCGCCGCACACGCTTCTTGTCCCCTTCGCGGCGTGGCTGCTGGCGCGAAGAGAGGAGAGCGGGAATGTATAAGCGGCCGGGCAATTTCGCGGGCGGCGCCGCAAGCGCCCTTCGGGGCGGCGGCGCGCGCGCGGTTGCGCCCGATGAGCCGCGCCTGCCGGTGCTCATGATCGTGCATCAGCGGCAATCCTCGCCGGGCAATGTGGGCAACTGGTTTCAGGCCAGCGGATTTCCGCTCGACATCCGCCGTCCCCGGTTCGGCGATCCGCTGCCCGAAACCCTTGAGGGGCACACGGGCGCCGTCATTTTCGGCGGGCCGCAAAGCGCCAATGACACCGACGATTTCATCCGCCGCGAGATTGACTGGATTTCCGTGGCGCTGCGCGAAGAAAAGCCGTTCCTCGGCATCTGCCTCGGCGCGCAGATGCTGGCGCTGCATCTGGGCGGCGAAGTGGGCTCGCATCCGCAGGGCTGCGTCGAGATGGGCTACTATCCGATCAGACCGACCGCGGATGGCGCGCGCCTGATGGACTGGCCCGCGCAGGTCTATCAGTGGCACCGGGAAGGTTTCAGTGCCCCGGGGGAAAGCGTGCTGCTGGCGGAGGGCGAGGAATTCGCGCAGCAGGCGTTTGCCTATCGTTCCGCCTACGGGTTGCAGTTCCACCCGGAGATTACCCATCTGGTGATGAACCGCTGGGTGACGCGCTCGGGTTACCGGCTGGTGATGCCGGGTGCGAAACCTGGACCTGGACATCGCCAGGACCATATGGTTCACGGCCCCCGCCAGCGCGACTGGCTGGACCGGTTCCTCAGAATGTGGGCCGGCGCGCCGGCGCGCTGATCTGGCGCCGGGGCGGTCCGGGTCGGATTGCCGGAACGCGCCGCGCGGGTTCGCGGATAGGTAACTTCTGCCGGGCAGGAGGCGATCCCTGCCTAACAGCGGACCCGCATGCCTGCTTTCACGCTCAGGAAAACACCAGATATAGAGAACCATCAATATATATACACCATATATAGTAATTATTCCTTCACGTCGAATTGGCAAGCTGCTTGCTATGTATCGGGCGTGCCGGCTCATAGGTGTTGCGTCGCCGGTGCATAACTGGCGGAGGGAGGCAAGTTTTGTTGAGTAGTGACCCCTTCCAAATGGTCTCTCTCCGCCAGCTACCCTCCCAGCCCCATTTCCAGCCGCCTTCCCAACTCCCGGGCAATCTGCAATCCTGCCCGGGACGCATGGCTGACGCCCGGGCGGCAGCCGGGTGCGCGAAGGGTTGAACCTCACAATTCGGCCCGCGGCGATATGGAATCCGGGAAAAGGGCGCACTCATGGCGCAGAAATCGAAAACGCGCGGCTGGCTTCTCATTGTCGCGATCGCGCTCGCGCTGGCCCTTTTCGTGGTGCTCGGCACATTGGACACGAGCCTGCGCTATGATCTGATCGGCATCTAGGGCGTATTCGCCTCGCCGCCATCCGACTCCAGATAAGTTACCGCTATGTCCGATGGACCCGATTGGCTACAATTGCGCGAATCTCTAGAGTCTCCCTGGAACATGCATTGGTCCGAATGAGTTTTCGGCCGGTGCCGGCGTGTACCGCAAACGCGAGATTTCAAAATCCCCATGGCCAAGGGTGCCCCTCAGGAGAATGGCGTTCTCAGCCGGATCATCCGCCTGTTTCTGGGCGGCAACCTGGCGCCGCTTCTGTTTGTGTTCTCGCTCATGGCGGGGGTGGCGGCGATCGCGCTGACGCCGCGCGAAGAAGAGCCGCAGATCGTCGTTCCCATGGCCGACGTCTTCGTTTCGGCGCCGGGCCTGCCGGTGGAAGATGTGGAGCGGCAGGTGGCGACGCCGCTCGAGAAGCTCCTGTTCCAGATCGACGGAGTGGAGCATGTCTACTCCATTTCCCGGTCGGGCCGGGCGGTGGTGACGGTGCGCTTTTATGTGGGCGAGGACCGTGAAGACTCTCTGATCAAGATTTACAACAAGCTGTACTCCAACACCGACGTCATTCCGGCGGACGTGGCCTCCTGGGTCGTCAAGCCGGTCGAGATCGATGACGTTCCCATCGTCATCGCGAGCCTGTGGAGCGACCGGCCCGAAGTCGTCTCCGATCATGGGCTGCGCCGGATCGCGGAGGAGCTGGAGATCGCGCTTCAGTCGATCCCCGAAACCGGCCGCACGACGATCACCGGCGGCCGCTCGCGGGTCATCCGCGTGGAACTGGACACCGACGCGCTCAGCGCGCGCCGCACCTCGCCGCTCGATGTCGCGCAGGCGCTGCAATTGTCGAATGTGCGCCGTCAGGCCGGTGAATTCGACCGCGCGGATGCGAATTTCACGGTCGATGCGGGCGGCTTCTTCGCCTCTGTCCGCGAGCTGAAGCTCGCGGTTGTCAATGTGGTCGACGGCACCCCGGTGCTGCTCAAGGACGTGGCAAAGGTGGTGGACGGGCCGGAGGAGCGAACCACCTATAGCTGGATTGGATTCGGCCCCGCCGCATCGCCCGCAAAAGGCGCCGAGAAGACAGCCGGCCGGGAAAATTTTTATCCGGCCGTTCACATTGCGATCGCCAAGCAGAAGGGCGCCAACGCGGTGCGCGTGTCGAAACGCATCAAGGAAAAACTGGCCGTGCTCGCGCGGACCCATCTTCCCGATGGCGTGTATTACCGGATCACGCGGGACTATGGCGAAACCGCCGATGAAAAGGTCAATGAACTGCTCGAGGCACTCGGCGTCGCAATCCTCATCGTCGTCGGCCTGATCGCCTTTGCGCTGGGCTGGCGCGAGGGGCTGGTCGTCGCGGCGGCGGTGCCGATCACTTTCGCGCTGACCCTGCTCATCAATTACTGGGCCGGTTACACCATCAACCGGGTGACGCTGTTTGCGCTCATCCTGTCCCTTGGCCTGGTGGTCGATGACCCGATCGTCGATGTCGAGAATATCCACCGGCATCTGGCCATGAAACGCGAGGATGCGAAGGCCGCCGTCCTGCGCGCGGTCAACGAGGTGCGGCCGCCCATTCTGCTGGCCACCCTCGCGGTGATCATTTCGTTTCTGCCGATGATGCTGATCACCGGCATGATGGGCCCCTATATGCGCCCGATGGCGCTCAACGTCCCCGTCGCCATGGCCATGTCGATGGTCGTGGCCTTCATGATTACGCCCTGGCTGGCTTACCACGCGCTCAAGGGCCATGCCGCGAAATCGGGCGCCGGCGCGGGCGATGCGATCCCCTCCGCACTGTATCGAATTTACACCGGCGCGCTTGGGCCCTTCATCGAAAGCCGCGGCAAGGCCTGGGCGCTGCTGGCGGTGACATTCGTTCTGTTCTCGATAGCGCTGGTGCTGGCGGCGACGCGCTCGGTGCCGCTCAAGATGCTGCCCTTCGACAACAAGAACGAGCTCCAGGTCGAGATAAATCCCCCCGAAGGCACGACCCTGGAGCGGACCGACGCCATTGCCCGCAAGCTGGCCCGCATCGTGCAATCCGCGCCGGAGGTGACGGGTGTCGAGATTTTCACCGGCACCGCCTCGCCGATGGATTTCAACGGCATGGTGCGCCACTCCTTCCTGCGAAACGGCCCGAACGTGGCCGACATCCGTATCCAGCTTGCCGGAAAGCGCGCCCGCAAAATGCAATCCCATGAAATTGCGCTCAGGCTGCGCCCTGCCCTGGAGGCCGCCGCGGCGCGCGAAGGCGCCCGCATCAAGATCGTCGAAGTGCCGCCGGGACCGCCGGTCCTGGCCACGATCACCGCCGAGATCTACGGTGAACCGGGAACGACCTATGAAGACATCCGCAAGGCCGCGCGCGCCGTCGAGAGGCGGCTGATGGCCGAGCCCGGCGTGTCGGATGTGGACTCAAGCGTCGCCGATGACGCCTTCCGCTATGTCTTCAAGACCGATCAGGACAAGGCCGCGCTCTCGGGGGTTGCCACCATGGATATCGCGCAAACGGTTTCGCTGGCGCTGTCGGGCGAGGACGTCGCCCGGTTGCATCTGCCGGGCGAAGCCAGGCCGCTTCAGATTCGCCTGCGGCTGCCCCGCCGCGACCGTTCAGGAGAAATCCCCCTGCGCGGCATCGCCGTCAAGGGGCGCCCCGGGATCGCCAAAATCAAGGAGCGCGGCAGTTTGCGCGATGCACCCACGCCGATTGTCCGGATTGGCGAGTTGGGACGTTTCGAGCGCCGGCCGCGGAGAAAGGAGATACTTCACAAGGATCTTCGCCCGGTGGCCTTCGTTTACGCCGAAGCGGTCGGCCGCGCGCCGGTGGCCATTGTCGCCGACATAGCCTCCGATCTGGGCGCTACGGCGCAGGAGCCCGGCGCGAAAGCGCGGCCGCTTTCGGAGCGCAGCTTCCTGTCCAGCGGCGGCGGCATCGCCTGGTCGCTGCCGCGCGGAACCAGCGTGAACTGGCTCGGGGAGGGCGAGTTGAAGATCACGGTGGATGTGTTTCGCGACCTTGGCATCGCCTTTGCCGTGGCGCTTCTGGGTATCTATTTCCTGCTCCTCTATCAGACCGGCAGCTATGTCATTCCGCTCATCCTGATGATCTCGATCCCGCTCACGATGATCGGCATCATGCCGGGTTTCTGGCTGCTCAACCTGATCGGCGGCGGCGAGATTTCCGGCTATGGCAATCCGACCT
Organism: bacterium BMS3Bbin10; assembly: GCA_002897995.1. Classification (GTDB taxonomy): domain Bacteria; phylum Pseudomonadota; class Alphaproteobacteria; order Rhizobiales; family Methyloligellaceae; genus UBA2767. The sequence goes on from BDTT01000009.1 coordinate 7,647, forward strand.
TCTTTACCGCAACCGCGATGATCGGGATGATCGCCCTGTCCGGCATCGCCGTCCGCAACGCCATCCTGCTCATTGAATTCGTGCATATCGACCTTGGCCGCGGTGAAAAGCTGCACGATTCGCTGTTTCGCGCGGGCGCGGTGCGCATGCGCGCCATTCTTCTGACCGCCGGGACCGCCATGCTGGCGGCGGCGCCGATCACGCTCGATCCGGTTTTTTCCGGTCTCGCCTGGTCGCTGATTTTCGGCCTTCTGGTTTCGACCCTGTTCACGCTGCTGGTGGTTCCGGTCACATATCACCTCGTCTATGCGCGCAAACCGGGGCACGGTCTGAAGGCGAACGCAGAACAGGGGGGCGAATGATGGCATCGCGCAGCGCAAAGGGCGGCACCAAGGGGAATGCCGGGAAATCCGTTGTGGCCCCGCGCCGCATTGCCGGGGGACTGGCCGCTCTCACGGCGATTATTCTGGCGGTGGCCTGGCTGTCGGGCTGGTTCGAGACCAAGATTGCGCCGGGGACGCTGGAGACAGCCGGCGCCCGCGACGTCTCTCAAGTGACCGGCGTCGCGGTGGAGCGTGTCGTCGAGCCGGCCGTCGAATGGGCCAGCGGCACGGTTGAATCGGCGCGGCGCACGACGGTGGCGGCGCGGATTGTGACGCGGATCGAACGGATTCACGTTTCCGCCGGCGATGAAGTGAAACGGGGCGATATTCTGGTGGAGCTGGATGCGCGCGAGCCTCAGGCGCGGGTACAGCAGGCGCAGGACGCGCTCAAGGCGGCGAAGGCGCGGCGCGATCTGGCGATTGCGGAACTTGAGCGCTCCAGGGAGCTGCTCGCCCGCGGCGTGACCACCCGGCAGCGCCACGATCAGGCCATATCCGCCGAGCGCATCGCCTCGGCGGATGTCGACCGCGCCGGACAGGCGCTGGAGGAAGCGCGCGCGGGCCTGTCCCACACGGTTATCCGCGCACCCGTCGCCGGTCGGGTGATCGACCGGCTCGCCGAGCCCGGCGACACGGTGACGCCGGGCGCCCCCCTGTTGCGGCTCTACGATCCCGCCGCCCTGCGCGTGGAGGCGCCGGTGCGCGAATCGCTCGCCGTCAACCTGTCGGTCGGCGATACGCTCAAGATCGAAATGTCGTCGCTGGGTGAAACCCAGAGCGGTCCGATCGACGAGATCGTCCCCTATGCGGACCCGGGCGCGCGAACGCTTCTGGTCAAGGTCGCGCTTCCCGATGGATCGCGGGCCTTTGCCGGAATGTTTGCGCGGATCGGCGTCCCCGCCGGCATGCGCGAACGCCTCATCATCCCCCAATCCGCAATCCGCCGCATCGGCCAGCTGGAATTCGCTTATGTGCTGGAAAAGGACCGCGTCGAGCAACGCCTGATCACCACGGGCGAGGGTCTTTCAGGCGGCCGTATCGACGTTCTGAGCGGACTGAGCCAAGGGGCGAGGGTGGTCTCTCCTTGGAGGGACGCGGTCAAATAACCTAAGAGTCCGTTTGGATATTGCGGCCGCGCAGCCCCTGTCGATACCGGTTCCATGCCCGGTCTGGATACCCGGCCAGATTACCGGATCACGAAATATACCAGGGACTATCTCGTTTACCTGCGGGGCAAGATAAAGGAGCTGATCGGCAAGGACGGTTCGCTGACCGACGCCTACAAGATCGATCAGTCGGCATATGAACATCTCGATACCTACGAAATCCTCGCCCTGCAGAACGCCGGGCGGATCTTCCGGTCCATGGAATTCGAGTGAGGCGGAATTTGAAATAATACTGGCGGCGGTTGGCTTTGACCCATGACGGATGCTTCGAGACGCGCCCTTACGGGCGCTCCTCAGCATAAGGCATATGTTTGTTTTTCCTTACTCAATCCTCATCCTGAGGAGGCGCGAAGCGCCGTCTCGAAGGATGTGCGGACCGGTCAAAGCTAACGGCCCCTCGTATAAGGCCGGTGCGCCGGCGCGTGTGAAGAGGGCTTCTGGTCCGCCGCCTATTTGACCGCGTCGGCGACGATGCCGTCCAGCAACGCCTCGACCTTGGCCAGCGCCTTGCGCGAGATTATCGACCGGTCGCTGATCGGCTTGCGGTAACCCACATGGATCACGCCCGGTCTCCCCCTCACCTCATAGATAAAGACAACATAGGGGCAGATCGCGATGTTGAGCGGGTTCGCGCTGACGACCTCATGGGTGAGCTTCGCCGAACAGAACTGCAGGAACCTGGCGTTCAGATATGGCGTTTTGTTTCCAGCCGCCGTGACGCTCCCGGCCGCCTGACTGGTGCGCTCCAGCATCTCCTGGAGATATCCCTCGTAATCGATCTTGAGCCCGCGGTCGATGATCGCGTTCTTGAGCTCGAACAATATCGTCTCGAAGCTTCCCTCCGTGGAAATGGACTTGTAACCGATTCCATTTTCAACCGCCGATTCGCCCGGCGTCGCGAGAAAGAGCGTCAAGAGCGCGGCCGCGATCATGTTCGTGAATTTCATGATACCAGTCCTTGCGCGCGGATGGCCGCGAATGGCATTGCCGGGTTCGGGATTCCAAAAAAACCGCTTTTAGGAATTGCTTTTGATCAGGAAGCGGTAAACACCGTCTTCCTCGGTGGATTCCAAAAGTTCATGTCCCGTCGCACGGCAAAAGGCGTCGAAATCGGCAACCGACCCCGGGTCGGTGGCCAGAACCTCAAGCATTTCGCCCGATGGCATTTTCTTGATCGCGGCTTTCGCCTTCAAGATCGGAAGCGGGCAGTTGAGACCTTTCACGTCTAGCGTCGTGTCCGTCATAATCCTTCCAGAGGCTCCTTGTGTCCATGGGTGGCCAGACGACCCGGGGATCGGGTCACTGACAATCTGATATTCCAGTTATCAATTCATATTCAAATACTTGCATAACTGAACAGGGAATTTGCCCGGAGGTCAAGTCACCCCGCCCGCGGCATTTTCTATTCCCCGCCGGGCTCCGCCCGTTCCGACCAGTCTCTCAGGGCCGACCCCCAATGGGCCGCCGTTGCCGCATCGAGATCGAAAATCGTGAACCGGCGCCCTTCCCTGACCGTGATCCGCAACAGCCGCATGCCGCTCTCGTGAACCACGTCGTCCAGCGTAATTTCCCGGGCGTAGGGGGCAGCGAACCGCTCCAGGCGCGTTACGGTTTCGTTAGAACTCATATCACTTCTTGTCTCCCCAGTAGAAGGAGGTCTCCAGCATCATCGCCCATTTGCGCGGCGTGTCGCGATAGTCCGGCTTGACGTCGAACTCGAGGAACCGCTCGCCGTCCTGTCCCGCTTTGGCCACGAGTTTTACAAGGTCTTCGAAGGACTGCACTTCGGGATGATGGATTATCAGATCGCTCAGTCGGGCCATCGTCTTCCTCGCTGTTGCGGCTGGCGGATTTCAGCCGGTTACCCGGTTCCGGCAATTCTCTCCGGATAGCGCAACCGGTATAGCAGACGGTTGCCGCGGCCCGAAAGCGCCGCGGGGTTTTTGAACCCGGTCCGGTTGTGCAGCACATTGTTGCAGATCAGCCCCTGGCCCGGCGCAAATTTGTGCCTGAAGATATACCGGTCGCCATTGGCCAGGATACTCGCGAGAAAATGCACCGCGGCCAGCGTGTCGGGGTCGTCGCGCCAGACGATGTTCCGGCCGCGTGCCGAGTAACGCATATTCAGCTTGCCCGTGCGGGGGTCCACGGCGAAGACCGGTCCCGTACTCGGCGCGCGCACTTTGCCATTGTCTTCCACATTGGCGGGAATGGTCATGGCCTCCGCATGCATGAAGGCGGCGATGAAATCCGGATTCTCGTCGCGCAGCCGGATATAGGCTATCTCGGGATCGAGCAGCCCGCTTTCGCCGCCTTCGTCCGCCTCCCGCACGCAGTGCAGCACAAGGGCTCCGATGCGGTCCGCCGGACCATTGTAATATCCGTCGGTATGCCAGCTGAGCGGGCGGTCGGAATAGGGGATGTAGCCCTTGCGGCTCCCGTCCCCGGCGACTTCGATGGCGACGATGCCGTCGTCCGCCGCCGACCGGTGTCTCTCGACGCGATGGAGCCCGAGCGCCCTTGCGAATGAGCGCAGATCGTCCCTGACGCGGCCGTCACCGGTCTGAGAGGGGCGGGAGGTGTAGATTGCCATATTGGCCTTGCGGCACAGGCTGATCAGGGCCGCCCGCTCCGCTTCGCCGGGGGCGGCAAGGTCGCTTATCTCAACCACGAGTTCCGATACGCTTGCCGGAGACGCCGCGAGTTTGGCGGCGCGCCAGTCGCGGTAGGTCTCATTGTCGCAGAGATCGAACGGGCCGGCCGGTCGCCGTCCGGCTTTTCTCTTGGTTTTCTTGCGGTTTTCGGCCTGTTTATCTGATTGCATGGGTCCGGGCCCTGGGCTTGCATCGGCGCATTTTCCCGAGCATAACAAATATCCGACGGTGCTACATCGGTTGATATATTAGAATATTTTGATATAAATAAGTAGTACTCTTGTTGGATGTCCGCCTTTTCAAAATACCGCAACCGGGGGTATGGGCGGCGAAGTGGAATTTGCCGGTTACGGGGAGGATCAGGGTCGATGGCGAAACACAATGGGCCCACGGGGTCGAAAGACGCCGCGGCGGGCAACGGCGCGCCGGCGCAGGCGAAGCAGCATCCCACACCCATGCTGGACGAACTGGAGGGCGGCCCGTGGCCGAGCTTCGTGACTGGGCTGAAGCGGCTTCGCGATTCGAAGGACAAGCAATACGCCCCGATGATGAACGATCTGCTCGGCCAGCTTGAGCATTCCTATGAGGAAAAGCTCGGCTTCTGGAAAGGCGGCGTCGTCTCCGTTTACGGTTATGGCGGGGGTATCATCCCGCGCTTTTCCCACCTTCCCGAAGAGTTTCCCGAGTCGAAGGAATTCCATACCCTGCGCATAATGCCGCCCGCCGGGTTTCATTACGACACCAAGATCATGCGCAAGATGTGCGACATCTGGGAAGAGTATGGTTCGGGTCTGATCGCATTCCACGGCCAGACCGGAAACATCATGTTTCAGGGGGCAACCACCGAAAACACGCAAAAGGCTTTCGACGCCCTGAACGAAATCGGTTTCGATCTCGGCGGCGCGGGCCCGTGCCTGCGCACGGCCATGAGCTGTGTCGGAGCGGCCCGCTGCGAGATGTCGAACTATGACGAGCAGCGCGCCCTGCGCAACGTCATCAATGAATATCTCGATGAAATCCACCGTCCGGCGATGCCCTACAAGTTCAAGTTCAAGTTCTCCGGCTGCCCCAATGATTGCGTCAACTCCGTTCAGCGCGCCGATTTCGCCGTCATCGGAACCTGGCGCGACGACATGAAGGTCAACCAGGACGAAGTCAAAACCTATGTGAAAAAAGTCGGCCGGAAATACATGATCGACTCGGTCATTTCGATGTGCCCGACCCGTGCGCTGAGCCTCAATGACGATGACACGCTCGAGGTCGACAATTCGAGCTGCGTGCGTTGCATGCATTGTCTCAATGTCATGCCCAAGGCCCTGTCCCCCGGCGACGACAAGGGCGCAACCATCCTCATCGGCGGCAAGCGTTCGCTCAAGGTCGGCGATCTGATGGGCACCGTTATCGTGCCGTTCATGAAGCTGGAGACCGACGAGGACTATGACAAGCTCACCGAGTTCGCCGGAGAGATCATGGAGTTCTTCACCGACAATGCGCTGGAGCATGAGCGCATCGGCGAGACCATCGACCGGATCGGCCTGCCGGCCTTTCTGGAGGCCATGGACATCCACCCCGATCCCAACATGGTCAAGCATCCGCGCACATGCAGCTATGTCCGCACCGACGATTTTACCGAGGAAGCGGATAAATATTTCGAGCGAAAGAAGAAAAAAGAGGCTGAAGAGGCAAAGGCCGCGGTCGCCGCGGAATGACCGGCGGGACTGCACATCCGAACCGCTGCCCGATGCGGCCAAGGTTTTCTGACTGGAGAGTTTTATGAGCGAAGCCACAACACCGCGCATTGCCGACGAAACCGGCGTGCCCGATCCGTTCCTGTTCATGCATCCGACCTTGAAGAAGAACTATGCGAACTGGGACTGGCATGAGCGCCTGCGTCCCGGCGTCCTGCATCACATGTCCAAGACCGGCGAGTCCATTTACACCGTGCGCGCCGGCACCCAGCGGCAGATGGACGTCTATACGATCCGCAAACTGTGCGACATCGCCGACGAGTTCGCCGACGGTCATTTCCGCTTCACCACCCGAAGCAACATCGAATTCATGGTCACCGACCGGGCGAGGATCGACCCGCTGATCGAAAGGCTGACCGGCGAGGGCTTTCCCGTCGGCGGCACCGGCAATTCGGTCTCCATGATTTCCCATACCCAGGGCTGGCTGCATTGCGACATTCCCGGCACCGATGCGTCGGGCGTGGTCAAGAGCCTGATGGACATGATGTATGAGGAGTTCATCAAGGAGGAGATGCCGAACCGGGTGCGGATCACCACCTCCTGCTGCCAGGTCAACTGCGGCGGACAGGGCGATATCGCCGTCAATGTGCAATATACCAAACCGCCGAAGATCGATCACGACCTTGTCGCCAATGTGTGCGAGCGCCCGGCGGTCGTGGCGCGCTGCCCGGTGGCGGCGATCCGGCCCGCCATCGTCAATGGCAAGCCGTCGCTCGAGGTCGACGAAAAGAAATGCATCTGCTGTGGCGCGTGTTACCCGCCCTGCCCGCCGATGCAGATCAACGGCGAAGATTCGACCCGGCTGGCGATCTGGGTTGGCGGCAAGCATTCCAACGCCCGCTCCAAGCCGACCTTCCAGAAACTGGTGGTCGCCAACCTGCCGAACAATCCGCCGCATTGGCCCGAGGTCGAAGCTGTCGTAAAGAAGATCCTTTACGCCTACAAGGACAATGCCCGCGACTGGGAGCGGATGGGTGAATGGATTGAGCGTATCGGCTGGCCGAAGTTCTTCGATCTGACTGAACTGGCGTTCACCAAGCATCATCTGGATACCTGGACGGGCGCGCGGCACACGATGAATTCGTCGACGCATATCCGCTTCTAGGCGATACCGCCGCCGCCCCGGCCCCGCGCCGGTGAAAATGGCCTTGTCAACAGATTGCAGGAAGGCTGAGAACGTGAAATTCGGAATATTGATCAATGAGGGACCCTATACGCATCAGGCGTCGGATTCCGCCTATCAGTTCACCAAGGCGGCGCTGGAGAAGGGGCACGAGATCTACCGCGTCTTTTTCTATCACGACGGCGTCAATAACGGGACGCGCCTCTCTGTTCCGCCGCAGGATGAGCGCAACATCCAGAACAACTGGACCGAGCTGGCGGAGCAGCACGATCTCGATCTGGTGGTCTGTGTCGCCGCCGCCCAGCGGCGCGGCATTCTCGATGAGAGCGAGGCCAAGCGCGCCGGCAAGGACGCCGACAATATCGCGCCCGGGTTTCGCATTTCGGGTCTCGGGCAACTGATAGAGACGGGGATCGAGTCCGATCGCGTCGTTGCGTTCGGCGATTGAGGAGCGCGAAGAGATGACCACGCAAGAAGAGCTTCCCGGCGCCAGCGGCACAAAAAGGTTCCTTTATGTGAACCGCAGAGCCCCATACGGGACGATTTACGCCCTGGAGTCCCTCGAAGTCGTGCTGATCGGCGCCGCTTTCGATCAGGACGTCAGCCTCGCCTTCTTTGACGACGGCGTCTACCAGATCGTCAAGGGGCAGGACACGAAGGGGATCGGCATGAAGAATTTCTCGCCGACATACCGCGCCCTGGGGGACTATGAAGTTACCAAACTCTACGTCGAGAAAGAGGCGCTGGAAGAGCGCGGCCTGTCGCCCGACGACCTCATGGACATCACCTATGAGGACGAAGACGACGACTGGGCGGAAAAGCCTTCCATCCGGATCGTCAGCCGTTCCGAGATGACCGAGATCATGGCCGCCCAGGACGTTATTCTTAGTTTCTGAGGACCTGAACAAAAAGACGAGACAAACAATGCCGATACTGCACACAGTCAACAAATCGCCGTTTGAGAAATCGACTTTCAAGAGCTGCCTCGATCATGCCAGGCCGGGAGATGCAGTGCTTCTGATCGAGGATGGCGTCTATGCCGCGACCAAGGGCACCGCGGCGGCCGGCCTCATCGCCGCCAGGAACGGCGATCTGGCGCTCTATGCGCTGGGGGCCGATCTCGCGGCCCGCGGGATTTCGGAAAAGTCGGTGATCGAGGGAATTTCAGTCGTCGATTATGGCGGCTTCGTCGATCTGGTCGCCGAACATGACGTCTCGCAGGCGTGGCTGTGAGCGCGGGTTGGAATTTGAATTCGCTTGAGACTTAAGACAGGAGAGAACTGATGGCTGCTTATCAGATGAACGGAACCACGGTCGAGCATGACGAGGAGGGGTATATCCTGGAACTCAACGCGTGGAGCGAGGAACTCGCAAAAGTGATCGCTGAAGATGAAAAAATCGAAATGACCGACGAGCATTGGGAGGTGGTCAATTTTCTGCGCGATTATTACGAGGAATATCAGATCGCTCCCGCCGTGCGCGTTCTCATCAAGCAGATCAAGAAGTCGATGGGCAAGGAAAAGGGGAACAACAAATATCTCTACGCCCTGTTCCCCTACGGTCCGGCCAAGCAGGCCTGTAAAATCGCCGGCCTTCCCAAGCCCACCGGCTGCGTCTGATCGCATTTAAGGCGGGAGCGGTCCTGCCTGCAAGGGGGCGGTAGCCGAGGGGGAGACCGGTGCTTACGAGCCTATATGCAGTCTTGTTTTATGGCGCGACCATGGTGCTGGTCGCCGGCATCGCGTATCGGGTATGGCAATATTCGACCACACCCGCGCCCTTGAAGATCCCGACGACACCGGCGCCGCTGACGCGCGGCGGCGTTGCGGTGCGGCTGGCGCGCGAAGTCGTTTTGTTCGAAAGCCTGTTCAAGGCCAACAAGTGGATATGGCTGTTCGGCTGGGTCTTTCACGCGGGCCTTCTGCTCGTCCTTATGCGCCATCTGCGCTACTTCACCGAGCCGGTCTGGGGCTGGGTCGTGCTGATGCAGCCTGCGGGTCTTTACGCCAGCTTTGCGATGGTCGCGGGATTGCTGGGGCTGTGGGCGCGGCGCATCTTCGTGCCCCGCATCCGCTATATCAGCGCGCCGTCCGACCATCTGATGCTGGCGCTCCTTATCGCCATCGGCGTCAGCGGGCTGGCGATGAGATATGTCGCCCGCACCGATATCGTGGCGGTGAAGGCCTTCTTCCTCGGCCTCATCTATTTCGACTGGCAGCCGCTCCCCGCCGATCCGGTGCTCTTGATACATCTCACCCTGGTCGTGGCGCTGATGGTCATCTTTCCGGTTTCCAAGCTGCTGCATGGCCCGGGTCTGTTTTTCAGCCCCTCGCGCAATCAGCCCGACGACGCGCGTGAGCGCCGTCATGTGGCGCCGTCCCTGACGACGCCGCTCCGGGCTGAAGCCGGCGCCAAGCGATAGGCGGGGGGGAGCATCGGTGGTTGAACTCAAGATTAGACAGCCGGTTCCAGGGGAGGAGATTCCCGACCCGGCCGCGATTCCGGCTCTCGTCCCCGGCGCAATGGCCCACTCCAGGCCCTATCTCGCCTCGCCGGAGCATCAGGAGGCGATCGGCTTTCCCGGCGAGCTCGTCGATGACTGGAAAGAACGGGCCATCGGCAAGCTCGGCGAGCTGGTCGCCAATTCACGGGCCCTGCGGGTCTATCTCGATACCTGCGTCAAATGCGGCGCCTGCACCGACAAGTGCCACTATTTCCTGGGCACCGGCGATCCCAAAAACATGCCGGTGGCGCGGCAGGACCTGTTGCGCAAGGTGTACCGGCGCTATTTCACCTTCGCGGGAAAATATTTCCCCTGGCTGGTGGGCGCTGAGGACCTGACCGAAGAGGTGCTGGACGAGTGGTACTCCTACTTCCACCAATGCTCGCAATGCCGCCGCTGCTCGGTCTACTGCCCCTATGGCATCGATACCGCGGAGGTTTCGATGGCGGCGCGCGAGATCATGGACAGCGTCGGCAAGGGACAGAAATACTGCAATGAGATTATCGGCAAGGTCATGAAGTTCGGCAACAATCTGGGGCTTCAGGAAAAAGCCCACAGGGCCACGCTGGAGGACCTTGAAGAGGACATCGAGGACGAGACCGGCGTTGCGGTGCGCCTGCCGCTCGATGAAAAGGGCGCCGATATTCTCCTCGTTACGCCAAGCGCGGATTTCTTCGCCGAGCCGCATATCGATGGCCTCATCGGCTACGCCAAGGTTTTCCATCATGTCGGCGCCAGCTGGACCATAAGCTCATATGCGTCGGAAGCCGCCAATTTCGGCATGTTTATCGGCTCGCAGGACAATATGCGCGAGCTGATGCTGCGTATCCGCAAGGCGGCTGAAGACCTCGGCGTCAAGCGCATCATTTTCGGCGAATGCGGGCACGCCTGGCGCGCCGCCTACAACTTCCTCGATACGCTCGCCGGGCCGTTCGATTTTCTCGACCGGAGATACCCGGTCCCGCAGCATATTTGCGAATATACCTATGATCTCATCCAGAAGGGCGCGCTGAATTTCGATAAGTCGCTGAACGACGATATCCGCCTGACCTTTCACGATTCCTGCAACGTCAGCCGCGCCTCGCGCATGGGCGACAAGCCGGGCGGGCAGTATGAAATTCCGCGGGCGATCCTGAGGGCTGTCTGCAACCATTTCTACGACATGCCGGCGGACACCATCCGCGAGGCGACATTCTGCTGCGGCGGCGGCGGCGGACTGCTGACCGATGACCTGCTGGAGCTGCGCATCAAGGGCGCCCAGCCGCGCATGCGCGCCATGCAACAGGTGGCGCAGGACCATGGCGTCACCCACATCGCCGCCATCTGCGCGATCTGCAAAACCCAGTTCGCCAAGGTGATGCCGGAATACGGTTTCGAAATGGACGATGTCGTGAGCGTTCATCAGATGGTCTCCAACGCAATACTCCTTGATGGGCAGAATACCGGCGGCGAGGAGGATGACGAGGACGGCGAGGACGGCGCGGAGAGGGCGGTGTCCGGCGGTTGAGCCGAACCAGGCGAGGAGTGAGAATGGACGATTTAGCCACAACGCAGCCCACCTTCCGCAGATATGAGGAAGGCGAAACCGCGGCCGACGTCGATCTTGAAGACAGGATCTTTCAGGCGGATTACAGCTACAAGTGCCCCACTTATGTGCACAAGACGCCCCCCTGTCAGGGCAGCTGCCCCTCGGGCCATGAAGTTCGCGGCTGGCTGGCCATCGCGCGCGGAATGGACAAACCCCCGCAAGAGGGCATGAGCTGGCAGGAATATGCCTTCCAGCGCATGGTCGAGGCCAATCCTTTCCCGGCGACAATGGGACGGGTTTGCCCGGCGCCCTGCGAGGACGGCTGCAACCGCAACGAAGTCGACGAAACCGTCGGCATCAACGCGGTCGAGCAATATATCGGCGACTGGGCCAATGACAACAATCTGAAACTCCCCTCGCCGGGCAGGGATACCGGCAAGAAGGTGGCCGTCATCGGCAGCGGGCCGGCGGGTCTCACCGCCGCCTATTTTCTGCGCTGCAAGGGTCACGCCGTGACGATCTTCGAGGCGCAGGACAAGCTCGGCGGAATGATGCGCTACGGCATCCCCAGCTACCGCACGCCGCGCGACATGCTGGACATCGAGATCGGCCGCATCATCGATTTGGGCGTGGAGGTGAAAACCGGCGTTCGCGTGGGAGACGATGTGTCGCTTGAAGCCCTTGAGAAGGATTTCGATGCGATCTTCTGGGGGATTGGCGCGCAGATCGGCCGCCCCCTGCCGATCCCCGGCTTCGATGCCGACAATTGCGTCACCGGCGTCGAATTTCTCGATGCGTTCAACCAGGGCTGGGTGCTTTCGACCGCGAAAAAAATCGTGGTCGTCGGCGGCGGCGACACCTCCGTGGACGTGGCCTCGGTCGCGCGCCGGATCGGCCATATTTCCCACCTGGCCGAAAAGGACCGCGCCGGCAGCGCCGTGCTCGGTCAAACCGCCCATGACGTTGCCGGAACCGCATCGCGCGAAGGCGTAAAAGCGGTCCTGACCTCGCTGTTCCCGATCGAGGAAATGACGGCCGCCGAGCATGAGCGCGACGATGCGCTGCGCGAAGGCGTGGAAATCAGGGGCGGCGTGCTGCCGCTCGAGGTCATCAAGGACGACCAGGGGCGCGTCGCCGGGCTCAAATTATGCGAATGCGAGATGGACGGCATGAATCCGATCGCCAAAGAGGGGACCGAATTCGAGATCGAATGCGATCTGATCGTCTCGGCAATCGGCCAGATGGGCGATATGACCGGCATCGAAACACTCGACAACGGCCATGGTTTCATCGCCACCGATCCGCTCTACAAGGTGAAGGAGCAGAACAAGCATTTCGCCGGCGGCGACATTATCCGCCCGCACCTTCTGACGACAGCCGTCGGTCACGGCCGTATCGCCGCGGAAAATATCGACCATTTCCTGGCCGGTGAGCCGGCCGGCAAACGCCCGAAGGTGGACGTGCACCATTTCAATCTGCTGAACGAGCTGCATCAGCGCGGGCTGGACCCGGAGGAATATGAAGGCGGACAGCGGCGCGGAACCTCCACGGGCGATTTCGCGGTTCACAACTACGAAGACCGTTCGGCGACGCAGATCATCACCCATGACGAACTCTTCAAGGGCCACTTCGAATATGAGCCCCAGGAGAAGCGGCGGCAGGTCGAGATCACCGGCGATGAAGTGCTCGGCAATTTCGAGGAGCGGATCAAGGGTTTCACCGAGGAACAGGCCCGGAAAGAGGGCATCCGCTGCATGGGTTGCGGCATGTGCCTAGAGTGCAACAACTGCGTGATCTATTGCCCGCAGGAAGCGGTCTTCCGCGTCAAGAAAGACGAAAGAGCCGTGGGCCGCTACGTCGATACGGATTATTCGAAATGCATCGGCTGCCATATCTGTATGGATGTCTGCCCCTCCGGTTACATCAAAATGGGGCTTGGGGAGTAGCAGATCATGCCGGTACGGGCGTTCCATTTCCTTTTCCTGGCGGCGCTGCCGGCATTCGCTCTCGTTTACACCGCGCTGGGCGCCCCTCCCGCCGCCGCGCAAGAGCTGCCTTCGAGCCGCGTGTTCGTGCCCGCGCCGCCCAAGGGCAAGGGCGACAAATGCATTGCCGACAAGGACTTCATGCGCCGCAACCATATGAAAATACTCGAGCATCAGCGCGATCAGACGGTCTATGACGGCGTTCGCATAAAACGGACCAGTCTCAAGGAATGCGTCGCCTGTCATGTGGTGAACGGGCCGGACGCGCTGCCTCTGACGTCGGAGAGCCCCAAGTATTTTTGCCGTGTGTGTCATGATTATGCGGCGGTCAAGGTCGACTGTTTCGAATGCCACGTCTCGCGGCCGCCGGTCGCCAAGGCGGCGGGCCTGCCGGCCGGCGAGAAAGAGCGCGACGCCCTTGCCTCTTTTCTGAAGGAGGGGCGCCAATGACCGCAACGCGGAACAACCCGTTCCTGCGCGATAAGCCCGCGCCGGACGATGTTCCGGAGAGGGGACGCCGCGATGTGTTGCGCGCGCTGGCGGCGGGAGTTGGCCTCGCCCTGGCTCCGGGCGTCACGCTCTATGCCTTCGGCGGCCCCGCCGAGGCCCGCGCGCCCGGCGATCCGGTTTCTTCGAAAGTGCGCTGGGGCCTGCTGATCGACGTGAACAAATGCGCCGATGGATGCACCAGATGCGTGACCGCCTGCTCGACGGAAAATGGCTGGTCGGATACCGGCCATCCCCTGACCGACGCCCAGTGGATTCGCAAGGTCAAGGTGACCGATCCCAAAACCGGGGCGTCACGGTCGCTGCCGGTGATGTGTCAGCATTGCGCCGAGCCGCCCTGCGTCGATGTGTGCCCGACGGGAGCGTCCTTCAAGCGCGCCGACGGGATCGTTCTCGTCGACAAGCATATCTGCATCGGCTGCCGCTATTGCATGATGGCCTGCCCTTACAATGCGCGCTCCTTCATTCATGAGTCTCTGAAGGACCAGAAGCCCTACGCGCCGCGCGGCAAGGGCACGGTGGAGAGCTGCACGCTTTGCGTTCACCGTATCGACGCGGGGCGCATCCCGGCCTGCGTGGAGGCCTGCCCGGCGGAAGGCGGCGGCGCCCTGGCGTTCGGCGATCTCAACGATCCGGCGGCCGAGATTTCACAGCGCATCGCGAAATACGCCAGCGCGCAGATACGCGCCGACCTGGGGACAGACCCCGGCGTGCGCTACCAGAACCTGTAGGGAAACGAGAAAACCAATGGCGCGAGTTGTTTACAGGGAGATCGAAGGCGGCGCGGGTTTCGCCGGCCTGCTCGCCATCCTCGTGGCATTCACCCTCACGGGGATCGCAAGCGCCTGGTATATGGAGCATTACGGCCACATCGTCACCGGCATGAACAACCGGATCGTCTGGGGCATGCCCCATGTGTTCGCGGTATTCCTGATTGTTACGGCTTCCGGCGTTCTCAATGTCGCGTCGCTCGGCTCGGTATTCGGGCGGACGCCTTACAAGCCGATGGCGCGGCTTTCCGGGCTTCTGGCGATCGCCTTTCTAGTTGGCGGACTGGCGGTTCTGGTGCTGGATCTGGGCCGGCCCGACCGGCTCATCGTCGCCATGACGAAATATAATCTCAAATCGATCTTCGCCTGGAACATCTTCCTCTACATCGGATTTCTGGTTGTGGTGGCGGCCTATCTGTTCGTTCAGATGGAGCGCCGCATGAACCGTTTTGCGCCCTCGGTCGGCTGGTTCGCCTTCATCTGGCGTCTGGTTCTCACCACCGGCACGGGCTCGATCTTCGGCTGGCTTGTCGCGCGCCAGGCCTATGACGCGGCGGTGATGGCGCCTTTGTTCATCGCCATGTCGCTGTCCTTCGGGCTGGCGGCGTTTCTGCTGGTCACAATGACGGTCTACGGTTTGACCGGGCGCCCGCTCGGGGTCCATATCCTGAACCGGCTGGCCCGGCTGCTCGGGATTTTCGCCGCGGCGGTTCTGTATTTCACCGCGCTTCAGCATCTGACGAACCTCTATGCCGCCGAGCATGCGGGCGTGGAGCGGTTTATTCTCCTGGAGGGCGGCATTTACACGGCGTTGTTCTGGATCGTTCAGGTGGTGCTGGGCGGGGTCGTGCCGATCGCGCTGGTGTATATTCCCGCAACGGCCAGGACCTGGACGGGCATCGCCGCGGCGTCGGCGCTGGTGATCGCCGGAGGTCTGGCCCAGATTTACGTGATCATCGTCGGCGGGCAGGCCTATCCGCTGATCCTGTTCCCCGGCATGGAGGTGCAGAGCAGCTATCAGGACGGCGTGGTGGCGGCCTATATGCCAAGCCTCGCCGAGATCGGACTGGGGGTCGGCGGCGTGGCCTTTGCACTGGCCATCGCGGCCGTGGGCATGAAGGTCCTGCGGTTTCTTCCCGACAGCTTGAGCGATGACGCGCTTGACCCGCATCGCCAGCCCGCGCGGGCGGTGAACACATGACGCCGGCCAAGGATGATAACGCCATGAGCGGGACGCACCCCTTCGCCCGCTTCGCCGCCATCGCCGGGCGCGGCAAGGCGCAATCCCCGTGGCGGGACCGGGACTGGGGCCGGTTCCCGGTGGTGGCGTAGAGATGGCCCACCTTTATCTGTCGGCGGCTCACAAATCCTCGGGCAAGACCAGCGTCGCCATCGGTCTGCTGGCGGCCTATTCGGAACGCGGCATGGCGATCGCGCCCTTCAAGAAGGGTCCGGACTATATCGACCCGATGTGGCTGACGCGCGCCGCGGGGCGGGCCTGCTATAATCTCGACTATAATACCCAGCGCGATGACGAAATTCTCGCGCTGTTCGCGCGTCATGCGAATGGCGCCGGGTTCGCTCTGATCGAAGGCAACAAGGGGCTTTATGACGGGCTCGACCCCAGGGGCAGCGATTGCAATGCGGCTCTGGCCAAGCTTCTGCGGACGCCGGTCATTCTCGTTCTCGATACCGAGGGGGTCACGCGCGGGCTCGTCCCGCTGGTTCTGGGGTATCAGGCGTTCGACAGGGATGTCCGCATTGAGGGCATCATCCTGAACCGGGTCGCCAGCGCGCGCCACGAGGACAAGCTGCGCGCCTCGCTGGAGCATTACACCGACATACCGCTTCTCGGAGCGATCGGCCGCCATGAGGCGCTCACCGTAACCGAGCGCCATCTGGGCCTTACGACGCCGTGCGAGCTGGGTGCGGCCGACAGCAAGATCGCATGCCTGAAAATGGCGGTTACCGAGGGTGTCGATCTCGACGCGGTTCTTGAGATTGCCGAAAGCGCGAGAGGTCCCGGCAAGACCCGGCTGCGCGGCGCGCCTGGCGCGCGCGCCGACATTCGCCTCGGCGTCGCCCGCGACGCGGCCTTCAGCTTCTATTACCAGGACGATCTCGAAGCGCTTGAAAGAGCCGGCGCGGAACTGGTGTTTTTCGACACGCTGGGGAGCGAGCGGCTGCCGCGCGTGGATGGGCTTTTCCTTGGCGGCGGCTTTCCCGAAACGCAGATGGGGGCGCTCGAGGCGAATGCGGGCCTGCGGGGCGAAATCCGTGAAGCGGCGCAGTCGGGACTGCCGGTCTATGCCGAATGCGGCGGCCTGATGTATCTGTGCCGCACGATTTCCTGGCGCAGCAAGTGCCGGGAGATGGTCGGCGCGCTGCCCTATGACGTGGTGATGCACTCCAGGCCTCAGGGGCGCGGTCTGGTCCAGCTTGAGGAAACCGGGAACGCACCGTGGCGGAGCAGCGCGCAGGCGCGGTTTCGCGCTCATGAGTTTCATTACGCGGCGCTCGAGAACGGTCCGGCCGATGCGGTCTACGCCTATCGCGTTCTGCGCGGGCGGGGCATCGACGGGAGCCATGACGGTCTTGTGGTCGGCAACCTGCTGGCCAGTTTCTGTCATCTCAGAGACACCGGCCAGAACCACTGGGCCAGTCGCTTCGTGGCCTTCGTCCGGTCCTGCAAGGAGAGCTCGAACAAGGCGCGCCAACCCGTGGCGGCGGGCCTGCACCGGTAAGACCAAGGGTCATTGATACCGGCTCATAGCCGATGCTTCGAGACGCGCCCTTACGGGCGCTCCTCAGCATGAGGTATGTACTGCCGGGCGTAAACGCCATGAGCACGACCATGATGAAAAATCTCATCAAGAAAAAAGGCGTCGCATCAATCGATGAATTGCGGGAGGCGGCTGTTGAATCGGAAGTGGAATTGATCGCCTGCCAGATGACCCTGGACCTGTTTGAACTCGACAAAGAGGACATGATTGAAAATATCGAGATCGGCGGAGCCGCGACCTATATGGAAAGAGCGCTCGAATCCGACATCAATCTGTTCATCTGACGGGCCGAATGCCGGCCGGGCCATATCTCACGTCCCTGCTTTCAGAAACTCCGTAACCAGATCCGCGGCGTCCTCGATATAGAAATCGTTGAACAGATGGCCGGCGTCCTCGACGACCCGCAACTGGATCTTCTTTCCATCCGCCAGCGGGCGAACCCGCTCCGCCACATTCGGCACCACCGTGTCGGCGCTGCCGGCGATCACCAGCACCCGAACGCCCAGCTTGGGCAGCAGGGCGGGGGTATCGCGTCTGGGTTCAGGACCGTAATAGGAGACGACGCTCTTGGCGCTTGCCTTCGAATTGGGGCAATAGAGGAAACCGGGCAGGTCCATCAGGGTCGCGCCCGCGCCGCCGGCAATG
Source organism: bacterium BMS3Bbin10 (assembly GCA_002897995.1). Lineage (GTDB taxonomy): Bacteria > Pseudomonadota > Alphaproteobacteria > Rhizobiales > Methyloligellaceae > UBA2767. The sequence continues at coordinate 25,442 of BDTT01000009.1, forward strand.
AGCGCTTTCGCCTTTGTCAGTATCGGCCCAAGGCCGGCCTTGAACCGCTTCTTGTAAGCCGCCGCGGGATCGCTGCCGGGCGCGCGCATCATGGGCGCGAGGAGAACCAGCGCGTTGAGGCGGCCCTTTCCCGGCCCGGCCGCGAACCACGCAGCCTGGTTGCCGCCGCGGCTGTGCCCCAAAAGCGTTAGGGGCCCCGCGCCGTTGGCCTTCAGCCAGGAAATCCACGCCCCGATCTCCGCAACGCCGTCCTCGTGCCGGTGCCGGTGGGGGTTCGCGCAGTCGAACATGCCTTTGCGGCGGTCCATGCCCAGGGTCAGCGTATGGGCAAGGCTCGCGATGCCCCGTTCGGCAAGCGCGGCCTGCAGAGCCGCTATTATTTCCATGTCTTTATGGGCCAGCGTGCCATGGGTGATGACCAGCACGCCCTTTTCGCGGCCGCCGCCATCGGGTTCGACAAGGTCGCCAAAAGCGACCGCGCCGTTGATTTCGAGCTCGACCCTGCGTTCCCCGGCCGCCGCGAAATGCATGCTGGCGAGCGTTACCAATAATGTGAGAAGCAGCGCTGACGATTGCCGGATCAACCACATGTTTCCCTGCCCTGTACTGCCCCTCGGGGCGGCGTTTCCGCCTCCCTCATCACGCAATTATATAATTTTTGTATATCTCTATCTATAGATATTTATGCCTGAGTCTGTTAGGGTTTTCAGAATCGTTCCCAGTTGGTTTTTCCATTGTGAACGCAGCCAATTGAAGGGTCCTGTTTCAATCCAACGGTGGTAACACAGGTTCTGGATGAAGCTTTCGCGCCATCAGGGCGCCGCGTGCCGATGCGCAAGATACGGCCGAATTCGCAACCCTCTGGGTGTTCCAGATCGAGGATTGCCTGCGAAGGTCTTACGATAGGAAGCTCACCATGAAACTCGCCGAACTCTTCGACAACGACAAGGGCGATGCGCATCAGTTCGACGAAATGACGAAGCATGCGCATCATGCGACCGAATTGCTGAAGGCGCTGGCGAGCGAATCGCGCCTGATGATTCTGTGCCTGCTGGTGGAGGGCGAGAAATCGGTCGGGCAGCTCAACAAGAAGATGAACCGGGCCCAATCCAGCGTCTCTCAGGAACTCGCCCGTCTGCGCCGCCAGAAACTGGTCAAGGGCCGCCGCGACGGGAAGACCGTCTATTACTCGATTGAGAGTGAAGAGGCCAAGCGCATCATTGCCGTCCTGCACGAAATTTACTGCAAGAGCTAGCGCGTATCACCGATAAGCATGTCCCCGCGAAGGCGGGGATGGGAACCGGTTTTCCCGAAGCCCCCTAATGCGCGCCGCCCTGCGCGAGCTTTTCCAGCAGCTTGATACCGATAACCGCCCCGACGACGATCGACCCAAAGGTTATGAACGAACCCAATGCGAGGGTCGAAACGCCGGTGATGGCCTGCCCGATGGTGCAGCCGAGCGCGAGGACGCCGCCGATGCCCATCAGGGCCGCTCCGGCCAGGTTTCGCAGCGTGTCTTTGTTGTCGGCGAAAGTCGCGAGGTGGAACCGGCCGGTAAGAACAGCGCCGGCTAGCGTGCCCGCCAGCGCTCCAAAGACCGTCGCAACGCCAAACCGAAGTGTCGAATCAGCGGTGAACCGCCGCAGATATTCCAGCGTATCGCCCGCGGGGCGCACAAATGTCAGCGATATCGGCGGGTGCGGCTGATCGGCAAACTCGTCGAACGAAAGTCCGGTAATCGCCCAGCCCGCGATAATGCAGGCGCCGATGCCGAATCCCGCGATCAGATGCGGCGGGGATCTGCGGAAGCTGGCGTCCTTGAAGCAGTAGAGCAGGACAAGACCGGCTATCAGACTCGCGCTCAGCCAGCCGCCCGCCCGCGGGCTTACATCCAGCAGACCCGAGGCGAGAGATCCCGCGCTCTGGCTGGCAAGTCCGAAATTCGAAGGCCCGAACAAGGCGGATTGCTGAATAATGCTCCGCAGCGGCCCGAAGATGCCGCCGATCGTCATATAGGCGAATGCCGCAACGACCATGAGAATGAAAAGCGACCGCATATCGCCGGTTCCAGCCCGGACCAGGTTGCGGCTGACGCATCCCCCGGCCAGCACCATGCCGACGCCAAACAGGACGCCGCCGAAAACATTCGCCAGCCAGCTGATGCCGGGCGATACAAACATCGACTGACCGGTATCGACGACGCCGGCGAACTGGAGCAACTGCACACCCAGGATGGCGGTAGCACCGGCGAGCAACCAGGCCCGGAAGCGCCGGTAGTCTCCAAACATCATGATGTCGGAGACCGATCCCATCGCGCAGAAATTGGTTTTCAGCACGATCAAACCGAAGATAAAACCGACGAAAAGTCCACCGAGCGCCAACGTCATCGGCGCATCGATCAAAGCTAATTCTCGGACGGCGTCCATTCTTCCAGTTTCCTTCTGATTCGTGCTTGACGGAATTCTTTTACCGCATTGGGATACAACGGCAATTCGCCAATAATACGGGCTCCTGAGCTGCCATCTTTTTCAGAACTTCGCACTCTTAACCTATCCTTCCAAGGGTCGGGAAGGTCTCCAGGAGCCAGAAGGCGATGACGTTCATGGACCCTGTAATAAACAGAATGCCCGTTATGATGAGCAGTCCCCCCATGGTCTTTTCCATCGCGCCCATATAGTGGCGGAAACGCTTCATGAAACTCATGAACGGCCGGATTGCCAGCGCCGCCCCGATGAATGGAATGCCCAGGCCGAGGGAATAGACGAACAGCAGCCAGACGCCCTGGGCGATGGTGTCTTCTGCCCCGGCCACAAAAAGTATGGCGGCGAGGACCGGCCCGACACATGGCGTCCAGCCGAAGGCAAACGCAAATCCTATGATGTAGGCGCCGAGCAGGGACGCCGGTTTTGCTTGGGTGTGAAGCCGCGCGTCGCGGTACAGAAGCGGGATCCTGATAACGCCGAGAAAATGCAGCCCGAACACGATGATGATGGCCCCCGCGATTTTTGAGAGCAGGTCCAGATTGTCGGACACAAGCTGCCCGAAAGCGCTTGCGGTCGCGCCCAGGGCGACGAAAACGGTAGTGAATCCGAGAACGAATACGATCGAGGCGGCGACGACACGAATATAGGCCTTGCGCTCCAACCCCCGTTCACCGGTGAGTTCCTCAATCGTCATTCCGCCCAGATAACAAAGATAGGGCGGAACGAGCGGCAGGACACATGGCGAAAGGAAACTGAGCAGCCCCCCGGCAAGCGCTCCAAAAACGGAGATTTCCATCGTCGTGCCGCCCCTTAGGGTCCAGACTCAGATGCCAATGACCTTGACGGCCTCGTTCTTTGGCATGTCGATGACCTTTTTGCCCGTGATGTATTTTTCCATCAGGTCGTAGACTGCGGGACCTTCGGTATTCCGGTTTACCGAGGCCCAGCCGGCGACCACGTATTTGCGCTCCGGATCGATCGGCTTGCCGGTCTTGAGAAGTGTCATGTTGGAGATGCGTGACCCGATTTCCAGTTTCGGCGCGACGGTGTAGCCCATGCCGCCGACGCGCACCATGTCGCCGCCCTGCTGCAGGAACGGGTCCTTGTTGAACAGATTATCGCACACATCCTCCAGAATATCCTTGAGCATCTTGCCGGTGAATTCCAGACGGTAGACCTTGGGATAGTTCATCGAGGTCTGGGTGTAGAGGTCGTCGATGGTGATGTCCTGCCCCGGCAGCAAGGTCGTGCCCCAGCGGAAACCCGGGCTGAGCGATATCTCCGCGTCGCGCTCCTCGATCAGCGCTTCGCAAATGAGATCGTCCCAGGTTCCGTTGAAATTGCCGCGCCGGTACAGCAGACCCTTGGTCTTGCCGATAACCCGCTTGCATTCTTTCTCGTATGGCGCGCGCACCTCGTCGATCTTGGCCGCCATCTCCTTGTCGCGCGCGATAACATCGGAAAATACCGGTATCAGCGTCGAATTATAGTCGACCACCCGGCCGTTCCTGATTTCCAGATCGACCCGGCCGAGATACTTTCCATGCGATCCGGACGCCATCACCAGCGTCTTGCCGATTTTTATGGCCCGCGGCACGGCGTCATGGGTGTGGCCGGTGAGAATAACGTCGATCCCCTCGACCACCGTGGAGAGTTTCTGGTCAACGTCGAAACCGTTGTGAGAAAGGAGCACGACGAGTTCGGCGCCTTGCGCGCGCGCCTTGTTGACATTCTCCTGTAACAGTTTGGCGCGGATGCCGAACGACCATTTCGGGATCATCCAGCTCGGATTTGCTATCGGCGTATAGGGCATGGCCTGCCCGATGACCGCCACCTTGACGCCGCCCCTGTCGAGGAACGCGGTGCTTTCGAACACCGGTTCTTCAAAATCATTGTCGACGATATTGCTGGCGAGGAACGGGTAGCCCATGTCTTCGATGATCTCGAGTACGCGCTTTTCCCCGAAGGTGAACTCCCAATGGCCGACCATGGCGTCGGGCTTGAGCAGCTTCATGCAGTCGACCATGTCCTGGCCGTTCGTCTTCAGCGAGCTATAGGAGCCCTGCCAGGTATCGCCGCCGTCGAGCACCAGCACCTTGTCGTCGCCGCGCTCGCCCCGGATCGCCTTGACCAGCGTTGCCGTGCGGTCGAGCCCGCCCATGCGGCCATAGGTGCGCGCCATGTTGACGTAATCCACCATGGTATGCGCGTAGGCGAGGGGGGTGCCCTTGGCGATGCCGAAATGTTTCAGGAACTCTTCGCCGACCAGATGCGGCGGTATTCCCTCAAACGCGCCGACACCGATATTTTCCGACGGCGGGCGAAAGTAGAGCGGTTTGAGCTGGCCGTGAATATCGGTGATATGCAGCAGGGTCACCTGACCCTTGGCGTCGAATTCGAGGAGGCTGTCCTGTGTCAGCTTCTGCTGCGCGGCGACCCGCGTCAGCCCTCCCGAAAAGCCGGTTATCGCGGCGACCACCGCGGCGTGCTGCAGAAAATCCCGGCGTGACCACATGGCGTTTCCTCCCGTTGCGCGCGGTTTTGCGGATATCCTCCTCCGGCGCCATCTTCAATCTCGAGGAGTTCGTTAGTTGCGGACGGCCGGCGTCTCTACCCCAAGGCCGGTTCCCCGCCAGGCGAGGTACAGCTCAAGCGCCATATATTCGTCCGAGCCGGTTTTGAACGGCGTCGAGCGGACCTGTTTGTTGCAGCCCTTGAAACGCCTGTGCAGCGAGCCCGGCTTCTGCCATTTGAGCCGGTAAACGGGAAATCCGTTCGACTGGCCCTGGCTCAGAGTGTTCATCCGGATCAGCTTACCGTAGTATTTCTCATGACACTGGGCGCATGACATGTCCATCTGGCCCCTGCGCTGATAGTAGAATTTCTTGCCCTTTTCGAAATACGTGGCCGCGGGGCCGTCGATCTTGACGTTGACAGGCATGCCGCGCGACTGCGCCTTGACGTAAATAACCGTGCCCAGCATGTCATTGGAATCATACTTCCAGGGCTTGGCCTCCATATAGGTCTTGCGGCAATAGTTCACCCGCTCCTCGACATTCATCAGCTTGTTGAGCTTCGGGTCGACGATCGGATACCGGGCGCCGACGCCCTTCATGTCCTCCGTCTTGTGGCATTCGGCGCAGGACTTGCCGGCTTCGCCGTCCTTTTTCGACCAGTTGGCTTCGCCGATGTCGTACCAGGTCATGCCCGGATTCTCGAAATCGTCGTCCTGCATCTGGTTGGTGGTCGGCTTGGCAAAGCGATATCCCGACCAGACCTCTTCCAGCGGGCTTCCCGCCACCGGTTTTATGGAGTGCTTCTTGCCCTCTGCCGCAAGCGCCCCCCCTATTGAAATTCCGAGCGCTGTAAGGGCGGCGATACCACCGGTCAAAATACGAATGTTCATTTCCAAATTTCCTCCCACGACGGTTCGAGCGAGATGGTCTTCGCGATCCTGTCCGCTATTTGATCGTCATCAGATAAGCGACAACGTCTTCGATCTGTTGAGCGCTCATCATGGCGTAGCCCTGACAATCCTTGATGACACGATTGTAACCTTCCTTCTTGTGGAACGAGGGCATGATCGTATACGCATCGGGAAACGCCTTTTTCGCGCTCACGACGATGAGACGAATCTCACCTTCGGTATACCGGTCGGTCACGCCGTCGAGCGGCGGTCCGATTTCGCCGTGAAATCCATAAGACCTGAGGCTCTTCAGATCATCCGGCTTTGCGAGGGCCTGGATTTTCGACACCTTGTGACAGGCGATGCAATTGCCCAGGCGGCGATGGACCATCCATTTCAGTCCGGCCTTCGGATCGCCGGACTTGCCGGTCAGGGATTCGCTGATCTGCAAGTCGATATTTTCGCCCTTCGAGAGTTTGTAGGACGCCACAACCGCCGGCTGGCCATCCTTGCATCTCGATTTCTTTTTCTTTTGCGCGACGGCCTGACCCGCACCCGCCTTCTTTTCCTGGGCGGCGGCTTCACCGGCGCCCGCCGTCAGGACGAATGCCATGGCCGCCAGCGCCCCAAGCAATATTCGTGAGATATGCATACGCTTGTTCCCCTCCCATTTTCAGCGGCGAATTTGGAGAAATCCACCGCCCAGTTATTCAGCTCACGGCAAGTTTCTTTTTCGCCGACCAGGTTTTTCCGCTGTCGTCGGTCCAGGTGAAATCCAGTTCGCCCGCTTCCGGCACTTTCAGAAAAAACGCGATATAGGGGTTGGCGGATATGGACGGATACATTTTCGCCTGGAAAACCTGCTTGCCGTTAAACTTCGCAACGAACATGTTTATGATCTGCCGTGGAATCTTCTTTCCGGTTTTTTTGTCTTTCCGGAGCCCGGTCTCCATCTTGTGCGAAATCAAGGTTTTGATTTGGATCGTGTCGCCGACTTTGGCCGACTTGGGAACCTTCACGCGTGGTTTTATGGCCATGACTTAAATCCTCCCGTCTTGATCAACCGCCGCAGCCACCGATGGTGACCTTGACAGTACGTTTGCCTATGAAGAGTTCGCCGCCGCTCATCGCCGCGATGGCAATGACGTCCTGGGTTGTCGCAAGACGCATCCGGCTTTTCGCGCTTGCCTTACCGCTCATCGGCGAAAAATAAAAACTTACGACTTCCGGGTTCGGGTTTTTCGCCGCGAACACGTGAACGGTCTTCACATAGTCCTTGTCCGTCATGGGGCTCTCGACCGAAATCGCGAACGGGACCGTGTTACCGTTTTCAGCAATCTCCGGGAGCTCCAGCGATACCTTGCCCTCCACGGGTTTGGCGTCGCCAATGGCCGCTTTGATCACTTCGCTAAGCTCTTTCGCCCAGGCCTTGCCCGCTGTTGCAGACAACAACGCAGTGACTGCCGCCGCCGCGCCCGCGCCAAGGACGAAATCGCGACGGTCAATTACCTTCAATTGAATCCGCTTCGTCATTGCTTCCTCTCTTGCTTGCTTTTCATTGCCGTCCCTTGCAGGCCGGTCCTTCAGGAGAACCGGCAAAGGGTGTTGTCGATTGCTTCCCCCCTGTCTGCATATCCGCTCCGAGCGCTTAGGTCCGCAGCAGGCATGCAGGCGCGAATGCAATATGCAGATTCGCGAACCGGCCGTTCGTGACGTGGACCAACGCCGCGCCACGGCCATCGCCCGATCGCGCCTCCAGGATATTCTCCAGATTTTTCTTTCCCGGCAGGAGGCGGAGAGACGGCTCTGCGCCGGGCCACGTTAGCGGAATGATAGATATTATTCAATATCTGAATATACTTTAATTTGAATGTAACAATAATCAGCGCCGCCGGGCAGTCGCTACAGCACGAAATCGGACCGATATTCATCCCGCGATCCGCGTCTGCTCCGAAAACCGGAGGATATACATCCATTTATTATAATAAACTAATATGATAATTGCGGCCGGGCAATCTCCTGCGGGCCCAAAGCGCCTACTCGGTGGCCTCGCGGACGATCTTGTCCAGCAGGTCATCGACGGCGGCCAGCGATTTCTTCGACGCCTCGGAACCGACGATCGCCGGGCGGCGATAGCCGACATGGATTTTCCCCGGCTCGGTCTCAAGTTCGTAATAGAAAATATTATAGGGGCAAAATGAGATGTTGGAGGGATCCGCCTCCATGGTCGCGCGCGAGATGACCGCCGAGCAGAACAGGAAGAATTCGGCTCTCTTGTATATTTTGGAGCCGCCTACGGCGGCGCGCGTGCGCTCCAGCATCTGGCCGACGTGCCCCCGAAAATCGATGGTCAGCCCCTGGCTGATGATCGCGTCCTCCACAAACAGCTTCACGTCTTCGAATTCACCCTCCGCCGCGTAGAGACGAAGATGGGCGGGCTCGGCGCCGGCGCCCCTGACGGCGGTGATCGTGACGAGAACAAAAAGAACGATCAGGCGTTTCATAGCGGCGGCTCCCATGATTGCAGCGACGTGCCGGCATATGGCCCAATGCGTCATGAGGCTAGCAGCCGCAATACCCCTGTGCTATATCAAAACATGCAATAACATGAATGTGATTTTGCCTATGCGAGGCGGGTGCCCGGCGTGTTTTCCGCGTGCCGGTGTCCTCGCCGGTTTCCGGTGCGCGAGGCTCAAGACGGGACGCAAACATTCTGGAACTCACCGGTGGCGATCCGCCGGCGAGGGGTGTCGGCGATGAGTAGAAAAATACATCTGTGCCTGGTCGTGACGGCGAGCGCGTCAATAGCGGCCGGCGTTGCGGGCGCGGCTCAATCCGGGAACCTGACCGGCGCGGATCCGCTGGCGCCGGGGACGGCGGTCGGGCGCGCGATGGAGGCGCCGGTCAACACCCGGCCGGTGGCGCAGAAATGGTGGTGGCGCGACCGCTGGTTCGACGACGGGATACTGGAGGAGCCGGTCAACCACGAAGTCTCCGAGCGGGATGTCAGTTATGTAAATCCGGCCGATGATACCGAAGTGCCGGCAATCCTGTACCGGCCCAGGACGTCCGGCCCCTTCCCGGGCGTTCTGTTCCAGCATGGCCGGCGCGGGCTGGACCCGCTGGTTCAGCGGCTTGCCCGGCGTATGGCGGCCCGCGGCTTCGTCGTGCTGGCGCCGAATGTGTTCGACGCGCGTTTCATCGACAGGTTTCCGCTCACGCATGATTACAAGACAGAAGGCGACGTCAATGCCGGCGTCGATTATCTGCTCGGGCAACCGGATGTCTCGACATCGAAAATCTGCCTCTACAGCCACACCAGGGGCGGCTATTACACGCTCAAGGTCGCCGTCACCTTCAAACGGCAGAAAAAGGACGTCGCCTGCTATGTTTCGTTTTATCCGCATCTGCAGGATCCCAACCTCCCGGAACCCGAGCAGGTGTATCGCTACGCTCCCGAAGTGGACAAACTCGAGATCCCGGTGCGGATTTTCATGGGCGAGTACGAACAGTATCAGCGCCGGCGTTCCATCGAGCTGGCGGTCGGCGAAATGAAGAAAGCGGGACGCGACGTCCGGCTGGTCATCTATCCCGGGGTCGGGCGCGGGTTCGATTTCAGGACACCGCGCGTGCGCACTTTTGCCGACGATCTGGCGACCAGGGATTCGGTTATGCGCGCCGCGGCATTCATGCGGCGGCAACTCGCCCCATGGGCGCGGGCGAAACCGGCGGCAAATCGGGACAAAAAGTAAAAAAAGCAGACCTGTCTCGCCGCGGACGGACGGCTGCGAATACTTTGACAAACGCCCTAATTGGGGCGGGGCGCGCCCGGGAACGGGAATGGCCGCCAAGGTCCCGATCATTTTAGGGTCGGTCATGACGCCGGTCTCGCGGCCGCCATGTTGATATTCCCGGGGTCCGAGCGCGTTCAGGCCTCAGACCGCTTCATGTTTCGAAGGAATCGAAACCGCGATCCCGGCTTTGTTTATGCGTATCATTTTTCCGATAACCGGTTTCCATCCCCGCCTTCGCGGGGACATGCTTATCGGTGATACGCACTAGGCTGAATCGACATTCAGGATTCCCATAACGCGGAATGTGTGATTCATAGATCTCCAGATTATTCTGATCTGGAGGATCGACGATGGTCAAGCGCTATGAACTGAGCGATGAACAATGGCGGCGGATCAGCGAATTGCTTCCTGGCAAGGTGGGCGATCCGGGCCGCACGGGTTCTGACAACCGTTTGTTTGTAAATGGTGTTTTGTGGGTTTTGCGCTCCG
>BDTT01000010.1 GCA_002897995.1 bacterium BMS3Bbin10
GACTCAATCAAAGCCCAACTGCGATCTGTGATGACAAAACGTTCCGGACGCATCGCAAACCTCCTCAAAAGGAAGCTTGAATCACATCAGCGCCGAAAAGGGAATCCTAAATGTCCACAGACCCTAGGTCTGCGTTCCGCCGTTCACCTGAATGAGCTGCCCGTTTATGAAGGCGCCTTCGTCCGACGCCAGCAGGCTCACCGCCGCCGCGATCTCCCCGGGCAATCCGAGGCGCCGGAGCGGAATTTTCGACTTCTGCGCTTCGATATGGGCCGCCATTCCCGGATCGTCCCGATGCTCGCCGGCAATCGGTCCGGGAGAGACTATATTGGCCGAAATGCCCCGGTCGCCGAATTCCTTGGCCAGAGATTTGGTCAGGCCCCAGGCGCCATGCTTGGCGACCGAAACATGGGCGCGCCCGTTATAACCCTGAATGGAGTTCATGCCGGCGATATTGACGATCCGCCCCCAGTTTTGATCGATCATGCCGGGAAGGCAGGCCCGCGCCAGCCAGAAGGCCGCCGACATGTCGACGGCGATGACCCGGTCCCATTCGGCTTCATCCATTTCCAGAAACGGGGTCATGGGCCGGATCGCGGCATTGTTCACCAGCACATCGACCGTGCCGAATTTGTCGAGCGCCTCGCCGGCGATCCGAGCGCAGTCCCCGGCGATGCCCACATCGCCCATGGCGACGAGCGCCTCTACCCCGTGCTTTTTCACTTCCTGCGCCACAGTTTCGCAGGCGGCTTTGTCGCGCGACCCGTTGAGCACCACATTGTGGCCTTTGCCCGCGAGATCGAGGGCGATGGCGCGGCCGATATTTTTTCCCGAGCCCGTGATGAGGGCCGTTCTGCGGTGCCTGGTCATATTGTCTCCTGAAGTTTACGAGGGTCTGTCACCGGCCAGTGTGATGCGGTGCATGACGCGTTTGTGGCCGTGATAGTCGTTGACCGGGTTATGCTGCGTGGCGCGGTTGTCCCAAAAGGCGATGGAGCCGGGTTCCCAGCGAAACCGGCAGGTGAACTCGGGCCGCGTCTGGTGTTCGAACAGATATTCGAGCAGGGGCGCGCTTTCCTCATCGCTCATGCCTTCAAACCGGCAGGTGTGCGCGCCGTTCACATAGAGAATCTTTCTTCCCGTGTCAGGATGCGTGTAGACAACCGGGTGCGTTGCCGTCAGCACGCTGTCCGGCGCCGTCTTGGCTCCCTCTTCCATGCGCGCCTGGCGCGTCTGCGTCACCTTGGGAAGGTTCGAGACGCTGACGCCCTTCAGGGGGGCGAGAAGATTTTTCATACCCTCCGACAGCGCCTCATGGGCCATGACCATATTGGCGAACAGGGTATCGCCGCCACAGGGGGGCAGCTCGCGGGCAACGAGAATCGCGCCCATGGGCGGCTCCTCCAGATAGGTGGTGTCCGCATGCCACAGCCCGCCGAAGTTGAGCTTCTCATGTTCGAGCTTCACGATGGTCGTGATTTCCGGATAGCCCTCAAGCCCTTTGACGAGCGGATATTCGACCGTTTCGCCGAACCGTCTGGCGAAGGCGAGATGCTGATCGGGCGTGATGTCCTGATCGCGGAAGAAGATCACAAGATGATCCAGCAGGGCCCGGCGGATTTCCGCGATTGTGCCGTCGGGTAAATCCCGGGACAGATCAACCCCGCCGATCTCGACGCCCAGCGCGCCGGCGATGGGGCGAATGTCGAGACTTTGGGACATCGTGTTTCCTCTCGGGTTTCTGCCGCCCGTCAGTATATCAACAAGGGTTCGCTCAAGAAACCGGCCCGGTTTCAGCCGCTCTTGCGGGCCTTGGCGCGCACCAGCCGGGAAATGACGAACTGGGCGCCAAACACGATTATGATCACCCGCAGCAGGTGGTGCAGGGCCACATAGGCGGGGTCGAGATTGAGCACCAGCGCCACCAGGTTCATTTCCGGCTGCCCGCCGGGCGCATAGGCCAGGGCCACCGCAAATATATTGATGCCCGTGGCCCATACGACGAGATATGTGAACACGCCCGCCCCGGCCATCAGCAGCAGCGCATAGCCAGAGGCAATGGTTACGGTGGACGCCAGCTCGCGCGCGGTGATGCCGGCGAACTGGCACCCGATGTGAACGCCGATCACCAGTTGCGCCGCATTGATGAAAACCACCGGCACGCGCGCTTCGGCCAGCCCGAGCATGTGGAGTGCGCCATTGGCCAGCATGGGTCCGATGATCGATGCGCCGGAAATACCGATGCGCTTGGCGCCCCAATATCCCGCCGCGCCGCAGACGAGGAGGATCAGCGCTTCCTTGAGGCTGACCGCCGCCAGGCTGGCCGCCGCCGGGATCGCCTGACCGAGATCCGCGTCGCTGGAAAACTGGATCCAGAGGGGCACGGAAAAGACGATCACCAGAATGCGGGTGGAGTGGATAATCGAGAGCTTGCGCAGATCGGCATTGGTGTCCTCGCCGATCGCGATCATGGTCTGGAACCCGCCGGGCACCGCGGCCAGAAAAGCGGTGACCCGGTCATAGCCTGAAAACGCCCGAAAGTAAGGATAGCCGATCAGCCCCAGAAACAGCACATAGGGAAAGACGAACATGAGGCTGACCGTCATCTCGCCGGCGCGGTCCGCCATTTCGGGGGAAAAAGCGCTGCCGATGGCAAGGCCGAGCACAATGCGCATGACAAGGGTGAGGGAGCGCGAGGACTGAATGGGTACGCGCAGCGCCAGCGCCGCAAGGCTGGCGAGCATGGGCCCGAGAAACCACGGCAGCGGCAAGGGCGTTTGTGCGTAGACGGCCGCGCCGGCCAATCCGATGACCAGCGTCGCCGCGGCTGGCGCCAGGCGGCGGGGGTCCTTTACGCCGAGCGGTTTCTGCCATGGCCACATGGTGTCATTCTCGGATCATTGAGATTTGCGCCCGGCCCGAAGGCCCGGGGACGCGTGTTCTGGTTCGCGCCTGCCGTGATTGCAGACTTGGGTGCGCAACTTTATCCCGCCCCGGGCGCTTGCGATAGATCATGCGATGTCACGGGTTCCGGTTGAGCAGTCTCACCGCCTGCTTCGGAATATCTTCCCCGCCCCCCCGATGCGGCCGATACCCGATGAGCTGGCACGCCATCATGGACCAAAAGCCGCGCCCGCACTTGCCCCGATGGCAAAATGCTGTTTCGCCGGTCCGTAGCAGGTTTTTTGCGTGCTAGTTTGTAAGGTGGCGGCGGCACACAGGAGAGTCTGGATGGGCCTCACATTGGCGGAAAAACTGATCGCGCGCGCTGCGGGCAGGGACGAGGTTCGCCCCGGCGAGACGGTCACGGTGCGCGTCGATCTCGCCATGATGCATGATTCCAGCGGACCGCGCCGCATCGCGCCCATACTGGAGCGGCTGGGAGCGAAGGTCTGGGACCCCGAAAGGATCGTTCTGGTGAGCGATCACTGGGTTCCCGCGGTCGACGCGCAGAGCGCGGAAATTCTCGCCATCACCCGGCGCTGGGCAAGAGAAAATAACATCGAGGCATTCTACGACATGGTGGGCATCTGCCATGTGGTGCTGCCGCAGGGCGGGCATCTGCGCCCGGGAATGTTCGCGGTCGGCGGCGACAGCCATTCGACGACCGGCGGCGCGTTCGGCTGCTATATGTTCGGCGTCGGCTCGACCGACATGGCGGGCGTGCTGGTCACCGGCGAAACCTGGTTAAAGGTGCCCGAAAGCATCGCCCTGGACTGGTCCGGGAAATTGCAGCGCGGTGTCTGCGCCAAGGATATCAATCTGGCGCTGTGCGCGCATCTCGGGCTTGGCGGAGCGGAATACGCGGCGGTCGAATTTACCGGATCGCTGATCGCGGAGCTTGGCATGGAGGAGCGCATGACGCTTTCCAACATGGCGGCGGAACTCGGCGCGCAGGCCGGTCTTATTGCGCCCGACGAAACGACGACCGAATGGCTCGAGGCTGCCGGCGGCAATCCGGGCGAGGCCGCTCCCTGGCGCAGCGACAAGGATGCGGAATATTCCGCCACCCACGAATTCGACGCCGGCAGCCTCGAGCCCCAGGTGGCCGCGCCCCACAGCCCGGCGAACGCGGCTCCGGCAAGCAGCTATAAGGGCGTCGCCATCGATCAGGCCTATATCGGGGCATGCACCGGCGCCAAGCTGGCCGATCTGCATATGGCGGCGCAAGTGCTTGACGGCCGGCAGGTGGCGCGCGGAACGCGCCTGCTGGTCGCGCCCGCTTCGCGCCGGGATATGATGCAGGCCGACACGGACGGCACATTGGCCAAGCTGATGGGCGCGGGCGCCATCATGATGCCCATCGGCTGCGGCGCATGCGCCGGGTTTGGCGGCGGCGTGCTGGCGGAAGACGAAGTGTGCATTTCCTCGACCTCGCGCAATTTTCAGGGCCGTATGGGGGCGCAATCGTCAAAAGTTTATCTCGCTTCGCCTTATGCGGTCGCCGCCGCGGCCGTCGCCGGCGAAATCCGCGACCCGCGTGAATTTCTGGCCAAGGGGTGAGGAGATGACCGGGAGTGAAGGAGCGGCCTGGGTCTTCGGCGACAATATCGACACCGACCAGCTGGCGCCCGGCGGCACGCTGAAGGGCGGTGTTGAGGAGGGTGCAAGCCAGTGCCTTCGGGCCGTAAACCCGGATTTTGCAGGCCAGGTCCGCAAAGGCGACTTTGTCGTCGGTGGGCGCAATTTCGGCATCGGGTCCTCGCGCGAGCAGGCCGCTCAGGCGCTGTGTCATCTTGGCGTGGCCGCCGTTATCGCGCCGTCCTTCGGGGGCATCTTTTACCGCAACGCGCTCAATTTCGGGCTGCTGGCGCTGGTCTGCGCGGAGGCGGGCAAGATTTCGCAGGGCGACCGCCTCACCGCCGACCCGGAAACAGGAGAGGTTCGCAACCTGTCACGCGGCGAAGTCTATGACTGCGAGCCCCTGCCGGCACATTTGCTGGAGATCGTGAGCGCGGGCGGGCTTGTCCCTTATCTGGAGAGGAAGCTGCGTTGAGCCTTGGGGGCAACAGGCGTAAATTGAACCGGAAAATTATTGGGTGGAATGACGAAAGAGGTGTGCCATGAGCAAGAAGAAGACATTTGCGAAACTGATCAAGGGCAGCGGCATGACGGTGGCGCCGGGCGCCTATGACGGCATTACCGCCACGCTCATCAATGCCTCGGGTTTTCCAGCCGTCTATATGACGGGCGCGGGCACCTCCGCGGCGCTGGGCTATCCGGACTTCGGCCTGCTGACCCTCACCGAGATGGTGCGCAACGCGGCGCGCATCAATGCCTGCGTGGATGTGCCGGTCATCGCCGATGCCGATACCGGCTATGGCAATGTGCTGAATGTGGTTCGCACGGTGCAGGAATTCGAGCGCGCCGGGGTTGCCGCCATTCATCTGGAGGATCAGGAATTCCCGAAAAAATGCGGCCATCTGGACGACAAGAAAATCATCCCGCTCGATGACTATCTGGCCAAGATCAGGGCCGCGGCGGATGCCCGCGACGATCCGGATTTCCATATTATCGCGCGCACGGATTCGCGCGCCGTCATCGGTTTCGACGAAGCCATAAAGCGGGCCAACGCGGCGCTTGACGCGGGCGCCGATATCGCTTTTGTCGAGGCGCCGCAGACTCTCGACGAGGTCAAAGCGGTGCCGAAGCTCGTCAAGGGTCCCTGTCTGCTGAATGTGGTGCATAAGGGAAAGACGCCCCCCGTACCTCTGGGGGACGCGCAGGACATGGGTTACGCGCTCGCCATTCTCCCCACGCTCCTGTTCCGCAGTGTCGTGGGGCTTTGCGAGGCGCTGCTCGACGAACTCAAGGAAACAAACGTCTTCCCCTCACCGCCGGGAGACATGAGCCCGCGTGACGCCTTCCGGCGCTTCGGCGCGGATGAATGGGACGAGTTGCGCGACAAGTATGACAAGCCCGCCGCGTCCAAAGCGGCTGCTGAATAAGAAACCTGCGCCTGATCTAAGAAAAGCCCTCCCCTTGACGGGGAGGGTGGGCCCGTCAGGGACCGGGTGGGGTGAAAGCGGCATGCTCTGTATCCCCCCATCCCTAACCCCTCCCCGCCAGGGGGAGGGGAAGATTGGATCGCGGAATAAAAAACCGGCGCCTTTAAGGACGCCGGTTTACGTATTCGAAGTGAAACGGCTGATTATTGCGAGCGCAGCTTGGGATCGAGGGTGTCGCGCACGGCGTCGCCGAACAGGTTGAAGCCGAACACGGCCAGCGAGATCGCCACGCCGGGCCAGATGGCCACCCATGGCGCGCTTTCAACATATTCCTCCGCGCCGCCCTGAAGCATCAGCCCCCAGGCCGGGACCGGCTCCTGCACGCCCAGACCCAGATAGGAGAGCGAGGCTTCCAGCAGGATCGCCTGACCGACAAAGGCGGTGATCATGATGAGAAACGGCGCCATGACGTTGGGCACCATGTGGCGCATGATAATGCGCGAGTTGGAGAAGCCGTTGGCGCGGGCGGCATCAATATAGGGAATCTCGCGGATCGCCAGCGCGGATGAACGAACCACACGGGCGCAGCGCGGGATGAAGGGAATGGTGATCGCGATAATCACATTCTGGACGCCGGTGCCGAAAATCGAAACCACCGCCAGTGCCAGAATAATCAGCGGGAAGGCCATGAAGACGTCCATGACCCGCTGAAAGATCAGATCGAACTTGCCGCCGAAAAAAGCGCTGGCGACGCCGAGGACAAGCCCGATCGTGGCGCCGATAAAGGCCGCGGTGAATCCAACGAAGAGTGCGGTGCGCGCGCCATAGATGATCCGGGACAGAATATCGCGTCCGAACTGGTCCGTGCCCAGGAGAAAATCCAGATTGGGCGGGGTGAGCATGAACTCGAAAGCGTTCGCCTCAGGATCATAGGGGGTCAGGATCGGCGCGAAGACCGATGCAAATATCATGACCAGCACAATAATCAGGCCAATCGAGCCAAGCGGCTGCTTGCGCCCGAACTCCCTGAGTTGGGACATGAATGGCCGCTTGTCGGTAAGTTCCTCAATCTCGGATTCGACAGCCACTTCCGAAGTCGTAACCATAGCCGTTTACCTCAAGCGTATCTGATGCGCGGGTCGAGCCAGGCATACAGGATATCGACCACGAAGTTGGTGAAAATGAAGACCGATACGACGACCATGACGAGCGCCTGGGTCAATGCGAAGTCCTGATTGGTGACCGATTCCACGAACAGCTTGCCCAGACCATTGAGGTTAAACACCTGTTCGGTGACCACCAGTCCTCCCATCAGGAAGGCGAACTCGATCCCGATGACCGTGACCACGGGCAGCATCGAATTCTTCAGGGCATGGCGGTTGATGATGAGCTTCTCCTTCAGGCCCTTGGCGCGCGCGGTGCGGATATAATCCTCGCGCAGGACTTCCAGCAGGGCCGAGCGCGTCATGCGCGTCGCCACCGCGCTATAGCGGTACCCGGTTGCCACGGCCGGCCAGATGAGCTGGGAAAGATTCGCCCATGGGTCTACCCAAAGGGGCACATATTCGATCGGTGGCATCCACGGCGTCCCGAACCAGGCCTGCGTCCCAATCAGAAGCCCCAGGATAATCATGATGCCGAGCCAGAAAGACGGGATCGCGATCCCGGCAATCGAAAAGGCGCGGACGAAATAGTCAATCCAGGTGTTCTGCCTGACCGCCGAGATCGTTCCCAGAGGGATGGCGATCAGAATGGCGGTAAGCGTCGCCATGATCGCCACCTGCAGTGACAGCTCGAAGCGCAGGGCGAGCTCATAGGTAATTGCCCTGCCCGTCCACATGGACGTACCAAGGTCGAATGTCAAAAATCCGGAGAAGAAATCCCAGAACTGGACCAATATCGGCTGATCCAGTCCCAGATTTTTCCGGCAAATGTCGATTTGTTCCTGGTCTACATAAAGCCCCGCGCCGGCGAGCTTGATCTCGCAGACGTCGCCGGGAATAAGACGCAGGAGAAAGAAAATCAGAATAGCCGCGCCGAGCAGCGTCGGAATCATCAAAAATAATCTTTTAAGTATGTATTGCCACATAGTTCCAGGGCCCGCTTTTTGAAGGTGCTCCCCGCCAGCTGCACGCCAAGCGGGGAGCGATCTTGTTCTTCAGCTATGTGCCGCTACTTGTCGAGCCAGATCTGGTCGAGAGACTGATTCAGGTAATGGCTCGGTGCGATCTTCCAGCCCTTCACATAGGAACGGTGCGGGTTGATCTTGTACCACCACAGGGTGGGGATCATATGGACCTGATCGCTAAGCGCGCGGGTTTCAAACTCGCGCATGATCACACGCTGCTCTTTTTCCGTACCGGCGCGGAGCAGGCGGTCATAGATCTTCTCCAGGACATCATCCTTGTAGCCACCATAGTTATTGCCCGCGCTGCCAAGGAATTTGGTGACGTCGGCAATCGGGTTCACGACAGACTGGCAATTGAAGTCGATTGAAACATCGAAATCAGACTTTTTGCGCAGCTTGGCATAGAACACCGGGCTCGGGTTCACTTGCTGTTCGGCTTCAACGCCGATCTGCTTCCACTGGTCGATCAGCCACGTGCCGACAACCTTGTAAGGCTGGTCGACGCCGCGATTGTTGAAGACCATCTTCAGGTTCTCAGCACCGGCTTCCTTGAGCAGGCGCCTGGCTTCCTTCCGGTTGGCCTTCACGTCTGTGCCGAAACCGGCCAGCTTCACCAACTCCTCCTTGGTCGCCGCAAGCGGATGGTTCGGGAAAACCACGCCGCCGACCGTTTTCACGATCGCGATCTGGGAGAGATATTTTGAGCCGCCCCAGCGGTCGAGCGCCAGAGACAGGGCTTTGCGGACGCGCGCGTCATCAAAGGGCTTGCGGCGCTGGTTGGGCGTGGCGAACAGGGCACAGTTCCAGTCGCTTTCCTGAACCGTGATCTTGTCGCCGAGAGCCTTCACCAGATCGTCACGAGCCTTCGGCGGGAAGCCGCGGAACTCGATGGCCGCGCGGTCGCCGCGAATGGCCTGCAGGCGCAGCGCCATCTTCGGTGCGGAAATCGCCTTGTAGCCATCCAGATAGGGTTTTGGTTTTCCATCCGCACCCATGTGATGGTAGCCGGCGTATTTCTTGCCCTCGACAAACGAACCGGGCTGATGCTGCACAAAGGTGAAGGCGCCGGTGCCGTTAATGTTTGCCTTGTGCCAGGTATAGCCCTTCTCATCGAGGTCCTTCTTCGAATAGACGAAGTTGAACGGCATGGCGACCGATGGGATGAACGAGCCCGACGGGAACTTCAGTTTGAAGGTCACCTCATATTTGCCGGTCGATTCGACACTATCGACCATCTTGAAGAAAGCCTTGCGGGCGGATGCAATGCCCTCGGGCGGGAAGATGATCTTTTTATAAGTGGCGGTGATATCGTCGGCCGTCAAAGGCGTGCCGTCATGAAACTTGACGTCTTCGCGGATCTTGAAAACATATTTCGTGAATCCGTCTTCGCCTTTCGGCACATCGCCCACGCACAGATCGCAGATAAAATCGGTCGGCGATTGCGGGTTGTCGGGATTGACCCGGATCAGTGTCGAATAGAACGGCCGGATCGGATGGATCATACCGAAGGTGCCTTCGATATGCCCGTCATAGGATGGGATCTTGGACCCAACAACGAAGTTGAGTATCCCGCCCCTCTTCTGGGCGCTTGCCGTGCCCGCCATACCGAACGACAGGGCGAGCCCCGCCGCCAGCGGTACGACAAACTTCAAACTTGGGAACTTCATATTATTCCTCCCTTTACAAACTTGAGAACTTGAGCGTGTCCTCACAACGCATCTGCCCTTCTTTTAGGGGCAATTCAGATCTCGGAACAGGCGGCCCAATGGCCGGGTCTGATCTCTCTGAACTCTGGCATATTCTTCTTACACGCATCAACCGCGATTGGACAGCGCGGGTGAAACACGCAGCCGCTCGGCGGATTCATCGGACTGGGTATTTCACCCTTGATTATCTGGTGCTTGCGCTTGGCCTCGATCGTCGGATCGGGGATCGGGACGGCGTTCAGAAGCGCCTGGGTATAGGGATGAACCGGATGATCGTAAAGTTCATCGCACTCGGCCAGCTCGACCATGCTTCCAAGATACATCACCGCCACCCGGTGGCATAAATGGCGCACGACCGAGAGATCATGCGCAATGAACAGGTAGGTCAGGTTGAACTCGTCGCGCAGGTCCTCGAGCAGGTTGATGACCTGCGCCTGGATCGACACATCCAGCGCCGACACGGCTTCGTCGCAAATGATGAATTCCGGTTTCACCGACAGCGCCCGGGCTATGCCGACGCGCTGGCGCTGGCCGCCGCTCATCTCGTGCGGGTAACGGTCGGCGAATTTCGGGTTCAGACCGCAAACCGACAGCAACTCGCTGACGCGTTTATCGCGCGCCGCCTGGTCCGCTTCCGTTTTGTGCACCATCATCGGCTCGGAAATGATTTCGCCGATTTTCATGCGCGGATTGAGCGATGAATAGGGATCCTGAAAAATCACCTGGATACGCTGGCGCAAGGGCCGCATCTGCTTCAGGTTCAGCTTGTTCAGGTTGACGCCGTCGTAAATGATATCTCCGGCGGTCGCTTTTTCCAGTTGAAGGATGCAGCGCCCGGTCGTTGTTTTGCCGCAGCCCGATTCACCGACCAGACCCAGCGTTTCCCCCCTCAAAATATTAAAGCTGATGCCGTCGACCGCTTTCACATGGGCAACGACCTTGGGAATAAAGGCGCCTTCGGTCACCGGGAAATACATTTTGAGGTTGCGCACTTCGACGAGGGTCTCGCGATGGGTCTGCCTGGAAGCAGGCCGGCGCGCCGCCTGTTTCCGCTTCGAGGCGGTTCCGCGCTTTGCCGCGCCTGTCTTTCTTTTTGCCGTTTTTGCGCTGGCGCTAGTCATGACGCCTTCCTCATTCTTTTTGATTTGGTCATCATGCGAGCGTCTTTGGCGACTTTCTCTCTCTCCCAGCAGGCTACGATGTGCGGACCCTTGATTTTCTCAAGCGGCGGGAATTGCTTGGCGCACTTCGCGGTGGCAAAGGCGCAACGGGGGCGGAAGGCGCATCCATCGTCGAGCCGGGTCAGGTCGGGCGGCTGTCCATCCACCGGATCCAGTTTCGCCTGGCGCGGCAAATCCATGCGCGGCACCGACTTCAGGAGCGCGAGCGTGTAGGGATGCTGCGGGGTGTGATAAATGTCGTGCGCCGTTCCGCTTTCGATGATCTTGCCGGCATACATGACATTCACCCGGTCGGCATAACGCGCCACAACGCCCAGATTATGCGTGATTACGATCAGCGCGACGCCGAGGCGCCGCGTGAGTTCCTTCATCAATTCCAGAATTTGCGCCTGAATGGTCACGTCGAGCGCGGTTGTGGGCTCATCGGCGATGATGAGGGCGGGCTCGCATGCGAGCGCCATGGCGATCATCACGCGCTGGCGCATGCCGCCGCTGAGATGATGCGGATACTGGACCAGGCGCCGGTCCGGCTCGGAAATGCCGACCAGCCCGAGCAATTCAATGGCGCGGGTGTTGGCATCCTCGCCGGTTGTTCCCAGATGTTCTTCCAGCGTCTCGGTCAGTTGCCGCCCGATGGTCAGAACCGGATTGAGCGACGTCATCGGCTCCTGGAACACCATACCGATGTCCTTGCCGCGAATGTCGCGCATCTCGTCTTCGGAAAGTTGCAGGATATCCCTGTCCTGAAACAGGATACTGCCTTCCACGATCTTACCGGGCGGATCGGGGATCAGGCGCAAGATCGACATTGCGCTGACCGATTTGCCGCAGCCGGACTCTCCGACAATGGCAACCGTCTCGCCTTTCATGACATCGTAGCTGATTCCATCGACCGCCTTAACGGTGCCGGCCGACGTGTAGAACTGAGTTTTCAGTCCGTCAATCTCAAGCAACTTGGGCAACGACCCAACCCCTCCCTAACTCGCTATTTCGTGCCGCGTTATTATTGCGCAGTCACCTGTCAGCCGCCCGAAGACGACCTCTCGGCGTGGCTGTGCCCTGCCGCAGCTTTCCCCTATCGAAAGGATGGGCCAAGGAAAGTCAAGGGTGGTTTTACAATTTAGATTAAGATTCAGGGCAGGTGCGCCATTCCGCAATGGCGAAAGGGAGTCAGGCGCTGGGCGATTCCAGCATTTCCAGATTGTTCAGCACGTAGGGATTTCCGGGGTCTTTGGCCAGCGCTGCATTGAAATGCTTGCGCGCCTTGGCGGTGTTTCCCTGCAGATAGTGATGATACCCCATATTATTGTGAAGGGCCGTTGTGTAGCCGGTCTGCTTGATGACGACCTTGTAGGCGCGCGCGGCGAGGTCAAAACGCCGCAGCCTGTCATAAGAGGCCGCCAGTCCCATCCAGCCCACGGTCAGGTTGGGGTTTTCTTCAACGGCTTGACGAAAGTATTTTTCCGCCAGGCCATAGTCCTCGTTCTTGAAATGCAGCCTGGCCTTGGCCAGCGGCTTCTCGGATTTGGGCACCAGAGAAAACAGTCCCCGGCGATCATCGCCGCCGACAAGAGCCGCGTCGCTGCCGGTCCCGCGAATGCCGGAACAGCCGGCGAGCACCGTCGCCACAACCAGTACTGGCCAGACAAAATAGGCCATCCCGCCCCCGAAAAGCGGCTTCTGCCGCATGACCCGTCATTCTAGGGGCATGATGGGGCGGGGGCACCTGCGGGCTGTCAACACGCTAAACGAAGGGTTAACCGCCAACGCCGGCGCCGGGACTCCGGTGCGGACGGCCGGGGTTGCCCGCGGCCCTACATCAGCGAGACGCGCACATAGACCGGCAGCAGGATCACCACCAGGATGACAGGGAAGACAAATGCCGTGAGCGGAACCGACATCTTGGCCGGCAGGGCGGCGGCTTTTTCTTCCGCGCGCGACATGCGCTTGTCCCGCATTTCCTCGCTATAGACGCGCAGCGCGTCCGACAGGCTGGTGCCGAGTTCCTCCGACTGTTGCAGCAGGGAACCGAGATTATGCGCTTCTTCAATGCCTAGGCGCTGCGCCAGCGTGTTGAAGGCGTCCGTGAGCGGGCGGCCCGCGCGCAGCTCGAGCGTCGTCAGATGGAGGCAGACGCCAAGATATGGGTAGGTCTGGGTCAATTCGCGCCCCACCCGGCCGATGGCCTGATCGACGCTGATGCCCGCTTCCGCGCACACCACCATCAAATCCATGAAATCGGGAAAGCCGTCGCGGCATTGCTGCTGCAACGCCTTGATGCGCCGCGAAATAAACAGGCTTGGCGCCATGAGCCCGGCCAAGGTCGCGCCGATCAGGAAGGTCAGGAAGCGCGAGGTATCCACGTCGAAGACAAGAATCCGGTCGGCGATCATGACCGAGGCGGGCAATAGAATGGCGAGCGCCACGCGGATGAAATAATACCAGGCCATGGCGCTGGGGTTGAAGAAGCCGGCCGCGTTAAGGTTCTTGCGCACCATTGAAACGGACGCTTCGTTCACCGGCACGAAATGCGTGGCCACGGTCGAAAGCAGCCTGCCGGCGCCCGCCATTTTCTGATGGCGCAGCGAGCGGCGGTCCTTGATCGCATCGCCGTGCGCGGCTACGGGCGTCATTGCGCGCCGCCGGATGCCATCGCGTTTGCGCCAGGTATTCGCCAGCGCGTAGGCGCCGCCGGAGACAATCAGGAAAATGCACACCGAGACGCCAAGCAGTATGGCCGACTGATTGCTGTTGAAAAAATCGATAATCATGACTCCCCGCTACAGCTTGAAGTTGACCATGCGGTACATGATGATATTGCCGGTCATCATCGCCGCCGCCGCGCCGGCGAGCCCCTTATGAACCAGAGGCTCGTTCCAGATCTCTCCATAAAATTCCGGGGCCAGGACAAGCAGCGCCGCAAACACGGCAACCGGCAGGGCGGAGAGCCCGATCGCCGACATCCGCCCCTCCGCCGAGACCGCCTTGACCCGGCGGCGCATCTTGAAACGCGCGCGCAGCACCTTGGACAGATTGCCCAGAAGCTCGCTCAGATTGCCGCCGGTTTTCGCCTGAATGCAGATGGCCACGACGACAAGGGCAAAGTCGTCCTGACCGACGCGAACGCTCATCTGGTTCATGGCATTGTCGAGATCGAGACCATAGGTCAGCTCGTCTGCCGCAAGGCCGAACTCCGTGCCGATGGGGTCTTCCATTTCGCGCGCGACCATGGAGATGGCGACGGGCAGGGGGTGGCCCGCCTTTAGCGAACGCACCATGACGTCAACCGCTTCGGGAAGCTGTTCCTCGAACTTGTAGCGCCGCCGCTGGCGCAGTACCCGCAGCGCCAGAAGGGGCAGGGCGATCCCGCAGACCAAAGCCGCCAGCACGGACAGCGGCCAGCCATATCCGGTGATGAGTGTGGCCACGCTTCCCGCCACCGCGGCGAGGGCCATCATCCCGCCCAGCCGCCAGATGCCGAGGCCCACGCCGGATTGCAGGACCAGGCGGTTGAACCAGATAAGCGGCAGGCGGTAGCGCCCTTCTTCCGAAAGCCCGCGCGCGCGGCGCAGTTGCACCAGCACTTCATGCTGGTCCTGCGCCTTGCTCTGCAACTTGAGCCGGGTGTTGACCTTGCGCATATAGGAGGTGCGCTTCGAAATCGCCAGATAGGCGGCTTCGACGCACAGGAACACGGCGACGCCGAACAGCACGAAAATCGCGTTCTGAGCCATATCGGGCGACATTACAGCGGGTCCTTCGGGTCGAAATATTCGCTGGGAATTTCGATGCCGTGAGATTTGATCTCATCGAGGAATTTCGGGCGCACGCCGGTGGCGCGGAACTCGCCCTCGATTTTGCCGTCCGCATCGGTCCCGATCCGCACGAATTTGAAAATCTCCTGCATCTGGATGATTTCGCCTTCCATGCCGGTAATCTCCGAGACGGATGTGAGACAGCGCTTGCCGTCGCTGAGACGTGAAAGCTGCACGACGATGCGCACCGCCGAGGCGATCTGCGAGCGCACGGAGCCTTCGCTCATATTGGTGCCGGCCATGCCGACCATGTTTTCCAGCCGGGTGATCGCGTCGCGCGGATTGTTGGCGTGGATGGTCGCCATTGAGCCTTCATGGCCGGTATTCATGGCCTGGAGCATGTCGAAGGCTTCTTCGCCCCGCACTTCGCCGAGGATGATGCGGTCGGGGCGCATGCGCAGGGCGTTCTTGACCAGATCGCGCTGTTTGACCTCGCCATTGCCCTCGATATTGGGGGGGCGCGTCTCCAGCCGGCCGATATGCGGCTGCTGAAGCTGCAACTCGGCCGCGTCCTCGATGGTGATGAGACGCTCCTTGTGGGAGATGCTGGTCGAGAGCGCGTTGAGCATGGTCGTCTTGCCCGAACCGGTTCCGCCAGAAACAATCAGCGACATGCGCGCCCTGACGGCGGCCGACAGCAGCTCGCAGATCTGCGGGCGGCAGGAGCCCATTTCGACGAGCTTCTCCAGGTTGAACGGTTTTTTGGAAAATTTCCGGATCGAGATGAGCGGCCCGTCGACGGTCAGGGGCCGGATGATGGCGTTGACGCGGCTGCCGACTTCGAGCCGCGCATCCACCATCGGCTGGCTTTCATCGACGCGGCGGCCGACATTGGCGACGATCTTGTTAAGGATGCGCAGAAGATGCGGCTCGTCCTTGAAGCGCACCGGGGTCAGCTCAAGCTGGCCGAAGCGCTCCACATAGACCTGCTCGTGGGTGTTGATGAGAATATCGGCGATGGTCGGGTCCTTGAGCAGCGGCTCTATCGGCCCGAGGCCCGTCATCTCGTCGAACAGTTCGCCGGAAAATTCTTCAAGCTCCTGTGCGTTGAGGGGCAGGCGTTCGGCCAGCACATATTCGCTCGCCAGTTCCGCCACCTGCTTGCGCAAATCCTCCTCGGGCAGCTTGTCGATGGCCGACAGGTTGATCTCGTCGATAAGTTTCCTGTGCAGCCGCACCTTGGCATCGAGGAATTTCGGGTCGCGCAGCTTGGGCGTGCCGGGAGCGGCAGGCTCTTCGGGCTCGGGAGTGCGCGCTTTCTCCGGTTCACCGTTTCCAGGCGCATCGGGCATTTGCGCGGATTTGGGCGGCTCTCCCGGGGAAACCTCATCCAGCCGGGCGATGGCCGCAAGCAGGCGCTGATCGGGCCTGTCCGCCGGTGCCGCGGCCTTGTCCTTGCCGCGTTTCGCTGAAAATCGTCCCGCCATAAGCGTCATCGCCCCCAAATGCGCGCATGCGGGAGCCGGCCCGCATGACAGATTTCAAGGACAAGGGTAGCGGAGAGACGCGAATATTCAGCGAATCCAATGCCTCAAATTTTAACGATTGGCGGACCCTAAGGGCCTTTGCTTGCAACGCCTTCGGCAAGCAGCCGGTCATAATCTTCATCGCAGATGCCAACCCCGGCCAGGACTTCGCGGTTATGCTCGCCAAGCGCGGGGGCGGGAGTGCGGATGGAGCCCGGCGTTCCCATCATGCGCGGGACAACGCCATGCATGGGCAACTGCCCCATATGCGCGTCGGGATAGTCGGCGAGGAGTTCACGGGCGATTATGTGCGGGTCTTCAAGGATTTGGCTGACATCGTAAATCGGCCCGATGGTGACCTGTTTGGCTTCAAAAAACGCCACATTGTCGCGCTGGCTGCGCTCCGCCACGAACGCGCCGATAATGGCGTCGAGCTGGGCGGCGTTCTTCACCCGCTGCGCATTGGTGGCGAAGCGCGGATCGTCGATCAGTTCGGGTCTTCCGATGGCCCGGAACAGGCGATCGACCATCGACTGGATCGACGCCGACAGACCGACATAAAGCCCATCCTTGCACTGATACACATTGCGCGGCGCGGAATTGGTGGAACGGCTTCCCGTGCGCTCCTTGGGCTTGCCGGTGAGGCGGTAATTCGCCGCCTGGGGCGTGAGGATTGCGAACAGCGGGTCGAGCAGCGGCAAATCGATGACCTGCCCCTTGCCGCCATTCACCTCCACCTCCCGCAGGGCGATCATGGCGGCGGACGCGCCGTAAAGTCCGGCGACCCCGTCGGCAAGGTAGAAGGGCGGCAGAACGGGCTCGCGGTCGGCAAAGCCGTTGATTGCGGCAAAGCCGGTCATGCCCTCAATCAGGGTGCCGAAACCGGGGCGCTGGTTGTAAGGCCCGTCCTGACCCCAGCCGGAAATACGAATGACCACCAGCTTCGGGTTGATTTCAAGAAGCGCCTCCGGCGCCAGACCCATCTTCTCCAGCACGCCGGGGCGGAAACTCTCGATGAAAACGGACGCGGTCTTGGCAAGCGCGCGCACCAGTTCGCAGGCTTCGGGCTTGTAAAGATCGAGGCACAGACTCTTTTTGTTGCGCGAATATATTTTCCAGTGGGTCTCAACGTCTTGCGTCGTCCAGGCGCGCAGGGTGTCGCCGGCGGGGGGCTCGACCTTGATCACCTCCGCGCCGAAATCGCCGAGCATCTGCGTCAGCACATTTCCCGCGAACAGGCGCGACAGATCGAGGATGCGCACACCTTCAAGGGTGCCGCGCGCCTCCGGTTCATAGTTTCGTTTGTGAAGCTCGTGCTTCATTCATTCACTCCGCCGGGGGAAAAAGAATTTCATTCGGTCCCTGGGGTCTGGACCCGATATCAATCCTATCCTGAATCTCGGCTCTGGTCTGCGTTCTTTCTTCCCGCCGTATCAGGTGACGGCAGGCCTGCGGCGAAGTCCCGCGCAATCCACCGCGCGGCCGCGCGCCCTTCGCGCCAGCACGCTCCCGCGGTCTCTACGGCTCGCAGGACATTGCCGGCGGCAAAATAGGACGGGTCCGAGCAGCGGCCGAACCGGTCGACGGCAGGGCCGCCCGTATCGGGGTCGAGCGCGAGATGGCTCAGCGCCACAAGGCTCGCTTCGGGCGTAAACTGCCCGGTGAAGAGAACGCCGTCGCAACCGATCTCGCACGGCCTCCCGCTTTCATCCGTGATCTGGACAGCCTCGACGCGGCTGCGGCCGGTGATTGCAACGATCCGGGCGCCATAGAGCAGCGGGACACCGAACAGCCGCGCCGCATGGTGAAGCGGCCACCGCACATGCGCGCGCGGCCCTTCCTCGAGCATGGCTACCGGGCGAATGCCTGCCCTCCAGCAGGTGAGGAGCGCGGAGAAGCTCACCAGCTCGGTGCCGACAATGACGGGGCGGCGGAACGGGACCTGGTTCTTCAGATAGACCATCGACTGCAGGGCGCCGGTGTTGCAGATGCCCGGCGGCCGGTCGCCCGAGCCCACCCGG
>BDTT01000011.1 GCA_002897995.1 bacterium BMS3Bbin10
ACTTGTCAGGTGACTGGTTGATTTCATCGTTCCCAAGAAACTAACACCGCCGCTCCTTACCTCCCTTAAAGTTCGCCGCATCTCTTCCCCACATCGTCATGCCCGGACTTGTTCCGGGTATCCATGCCGTAACCTATCGGTTCAGGCGGCGGGTGAGGTCGAACCACTCCGGGTTGTCCTGCTCGATCGCGTTGATCTTCCACTGCCTTGGCCAGCCCTTGATCGTCTTCTCGCGGCGAATGGCGTCGCGAGCCGTTGCTAGCTCTTCAACATAGACGAGACGTTTCACGGAATGGCGCCTGGTGAAGCCATCGACCGCGCCGGTTCTGTGCTCCCATGCGCGGCGCGCAATGTCATTCGTCATGCCGGTGTAGAGCGTGCCGTTTTTCCGGCTCGCGAGGATGTAGACAAAGAACCGTTTCATGGTGCCGATCAGACAATGGAATGGACCCCCGGAACAAGTCCGGGGGTGACAGCAGGGGCGGTGTCCGGGGGTAACGAGGGGAGAAGGCGCGAGATACACCCCACCTCGTCATGCCTGGACTTGTTCCGGGTATCCATGCCGTGACCTATCGGTTCAGGCGGCGGGTGAGGCACCTGCTGCTGTGGGTTCCCGCCTGCTCGGGAATGGCGAGGGAAGCAGCGGGAATGACGAAGGAGGCAGCGGGAATGACTATAAGGGACGGTGGGTGTGCA
The DNA here is from genome assembly GCA_002897995.1 of bacterium BMS3Bbin10. Classification (GTDB taxonomy): domain Bacteria; phylum Pseudomonadota; class Alphaproteobacteria; order Rhizobiales; family Methyloligellaceae; genus UBA2767. The sequence continues at coordinate 697 of BDTT01000011.1, forward strand.
CTCGCTGCACTGGATTCCGGCTTTCGCCGGAATGACGATAGCGGCCGGAAACGACGAGGGGCAAACTACGCCCCCCCCCACCCCTCACTCCACCACAATCGTATAGCTGTAAACCGACCCGTCGCCGCTGGCGATATTGTCCGGATCGCTCAGCAGCGCAAATGTTGGCCGGTAGAGGCCTTTTTTATTCCCGGCGACGAATTCGAGCAGCATGATCGCGCCGCCGAGCTTCCTGCCCGCCACCTCGCTGAAATTGCGCGTCGGGCTGGAGAGATAGAGATTGCCGCGCACCAGGGGCGTGCTCACCTGATGGCCTTTCGCGCCCCTGGGGGCGGCGATGGTGATGCCGCCGATGATCTTGTCTTGGGAAGGGTTGAGCAGCCCGTCGCCGTCGCTGTCCTGCAAAATCAGCCCCGCAGTATAGCGCTTCAAAGCGGGCGGCACGGAAAATCCGAAGGTCGCGAGCTGCTGCGCCGACAGGACACCGGCCCCCATGATGCCCTTGTTGCCGAAGCCCTCATTGCGCTCGAACAGCAGGAAAGAGAGCGGCACGGTCTCGCTGGTCGCGCCGACCGTTTCGCCGGGCGCGACCCGCTGCCAGTTGTGGTTGCGTTTGCCCTGGGGAATGTTGGTCGGGAAAATCTGCGGCCGGGGTTTTGCGAGAAATTTTATCTCAGCCGCCCCCCGGCTGACGATTTTTCCCTTGCCGTCATAAATGCGGACCTCTACCCTGCCGCGCTCCCCGCGGCTGACAAAGGCCATGGTCATGCCCACATGGACGATCTTGATGCCGCGCTGGGGGATGGGATCGCGTTTGGCTCCGGGAACTTTCGTCTTCAGGTCGATGGCGGTGAGCCCCCGGGGAGACGTGGGCATGATGACAAACGTGTTTTCGTTATTTCCCTGGCCAACCGTGTATCCGGCGCTCCGCCCGGGCAGGCCCTGTTGCGGCGTCCCGGCGACCAGCAATATGGAGGGCTGCGCCAGCGGGATATTCGGGTCGCGCCGGAACCCTTCAACCATTTCCACCTCCATGCGCCCGCCCGGCGGTATGCCGTAGCCGGTGACTTCGGGGTTCATGAATTCCAGCCCGCGGGCGCCGTCGCGCTGGAGATAGATATTGATGCCGCTGCGAATGCCGCGCACCGTGCCATTGGCGAATATCGGCGACGAGACGACCATGGAGACAATCCCGTCAGACGCCGCGGCGGCTGGATTTCCGCCGGCGGACACCAGCAGGAAAGAGCCCAAAATCGCGGCTTTGTACCTCATGGCGAACACCTCTTTGAGAGCGACAATGGAGTGCTTCCGGAAAAGTGGGAACCGGTTTTCCGGCAGGAAGCACGTAAAATCAAAGAACCGGGGTCTGATTTCGATTCCATCGAAATCGGAAGGACCCTGGGACATCCTGCCCGCTTTGGCGAGACGGCGCGCGGTCATATTTTGTTGATGAGCGCGGCGGATCACGCGGGGCGCATCCGGCGATTGCCTTGGCGCGCGCCAACTGCCAGACTCAGGGCATGGACAGTCTCGAACAGGCATGCCCGCGGTGACGGACTGGCTCACCCGCTCAAACGCCCTCGCGGCGCTCGAAGCGCGCGCGCGCGAACGGCTGGCCGGCCTGAAAGCGATCGAGCTTCCCGCCGGAAAAGTTCTGTTCCGGCCCGGCGACGAAGTCTCGGGATTCGTGCTGGTGGTGAGCGGTCGGGTGGGCGTTTACATGACCGGCCCGACGGGGCGCGAAATCCTCCTTTACAGCATTACGCCGGGCGAAACCTGCGTGCAAACGACGCTCGGGCTGCTCGGCGTGGAAGATTATTCGGCCGAAGCGGTGGCCGAAACCGCCCTTGAGATCGTCGTCATCCCGAAGCCTCTCTTCATGGACCTGCTCGACACTTCAACCGCGTTCCGGACATTTGTCTTTCATGCCTTCGCCAGCCGCCTCCAGTCGATCATGCAGCTTCTCGAGCGCCTCGCCTTTACCAAAATCGAAGAACGCCTGGCCGCCATTCTGCTGGAGCGATGCGACGAAACCGGCCGGGTGCGCAACACCCATCAGGATCTCGCAACCGCGATCGGTTCGGCCCGCGAGGTCGTTTCGAGACGCCTTGAGCTGTTCGGCCGCAAAGGGCTGGTTGCGCTCGAGCGCGGCCATATCGAGATTACCAGCAAGTCCGGGCTGATGCGGCTGATCGGGTGATTTATTCGATTGTGTGACCATGTCACTGACAAACTCGCCCGAACCTGTTCGAATGTCTCCAGTCGAATGGCCCGCAACGGGCCTGAAACCCAAGGAGGCATGATATGTTCAAGAGAAATGTAGGATCAATCGACCGCGCCGCGCGTTTCATTCTAGGGATCGTGCTGTTGGCGCTGTTTTTCATCTATCCCGACGCATCCTGGCGCTACTGGACACTGATCGGAATTATTCCGCTCGCGACCGCGCTGATGTCGAGCTGCCCGCTCTACACAATCCTCGGGCTTTCGACCTGCGGTGCGAAAAAGGCGTAGATGCAGGCTTGTCACATTAGTGTATTGATATATATCAATGCATGCATTGCCGGCGTCGGTTAGCGGTAATGCATGCCGCGCTTTGTGGCAGAGAAAAATTCACCTGAACAAAGGAGGCAACTCATGACCTTGTCCTGGTTAAAGGGCGGCCTGCTGCTGGGTCTGGTTTTTCTGGCAGCCGTCCTGCTGGTCAAACCGATCGGTGTATCCACCCAGTTTGTGATCCTCGATGGCATCTTGTGGGACATGGTGGATCCGCAAACCGTGGTGGCCTCGCCAGACGCAAAAAGCGGTTTCGCCAGCCCCAATGCCTATCTCAACAAGAGCGGCGGGAAATATGCCAAATCCGTGGCCAACCCTGTCAATTACGGCTTTGTTTTCGTGCTGGCCATAGCCGCCGGCGCGGGGCTCTCCGCCTTTCTGCGTGGCGGGGTTGCGCGCGCGCAGCGGACCATGCCGGATATCTGGCGGGCCAATTTCGGCGACAGCCCGCTGAAGCGGTATCTGGCGGCGTTCATCGCCGGTTTCCTTGTCCTGTATGGCGCCCGCCTCGCCGGAGGGTGTACCTCGGGGCACATGATGAGCGGGGTAATGCAAACCGCCCTCTCGGGATATATTTTCACCGCGGGTGCATTTCTCGCCGGAATACCGACTGCAATCCTGCTTTTCACCAGGGAGGGCTGATCCCATGACCACAATCATTCTGGCAATCCTTATCGGCGGTGCATTCGGCTTTGCGCTCGACCGTGTCGGCGCCACAAATCCGGATCTGATTATCGGCATGCTGCGCCTCAGCGCGCTGCATCTGATGAAAACCATCCTGCTGGCCATCGGCGTCGCGTCGGTTCTTCTGTTTGGCGCACTTCTGGCCGGCATTGCCGATCCGGGAAATCTGAGCGTGAAGACCACCCATCTCGGCGTGTTGCTGGGCGGGGCTTTACTTGGTGTCGGCTTTGCGGTGGCTGGCTACTGCCCCGGCACGGGCGTGGCGGCCGGGGCCACGGGCCGTAAGGACGCGCTTGTCTTTATTCTGGGCGGTCTTGCCGGCGCTGCGGCCTTTATGGCGAGTTACAGCTGGGTCGCATCCACCGGAATTCTGACAAAACTTCTCGGCGTAAAAGCCACACTGGGCGCTATTTCAGGCACAGGCTATCCCGCCCTGCTGAGTGGCATTCCCGGAGAATGGATCGGTATCGCCGCCGGGCTCGTGCTGGTGGGGATCGCTTTTCTGCTGCCGGACTCCCTGCGCGGGAATTCGCCGGCACGTAAGGTTGCAAAAGACGCGACCGGTCATTGAACCCTGCCCGGTTCCACCATTGCCACGGGGCGCAGGCTGTTTTCGGGTCTGCGCCCCTATCACTTCGCAATGGTGACGATGCGCTTGGTATCGATGTCCACGCCCACCTTGTCGCCGGCCATGAAGTGTTTCTGGTTCTGATGGTGGCTGACATCCACAAGGAGGGATTCGCCGGTGCTGAGTGCAATCTCGTAGCGGATGGTTTCGCCCAAAAATTCCATTTCCGTAACCACGCCATCAAGCGCCTTCGCTCCCTTCTTCTTTCCAGGAGCCGTGAGCGTCATATCCTGGGGGCGAATGACGATATGGGCCACCCCGGCTTTTCCGCCGCCAAGGGGAATCCGCGTGCCCTTGCGCGAACGGAACGCCAAAGCCTTCCCCTTCTTCTCGATCTTGCCCTCAAAAATATTGGCGGTGCCCAGAAAGCCCGCGACGAAGGTATTTGCCGGATTGTCGTAAAGCTCCATCGGCGCGCCGACCTGCTGAATAATGCCTTCATCCAGAACGGCCATGCGTTTCGACATGGTGTTGGCTTCTTCCTGATCGTGGGTGACGAAAATCGTCGTCAGTTTCAGCTTCCGCTGCAACGCGAGAATCTCGCGCCGCATCTGCGTGCGCAGATTGGCGTCGAGATTGGAAAGCGGCTCATCCAGCAGCAGCACCTTCGGGCGCACGACGATGGTGCGCGCCAGTGCAACACGCTGCTGCTGGCCGCCCGAAAGCTGAGAGGGGCGGCGTTCGGCAAAATCCGACAGCCCGACAAGCGCCAGCGCATCGGCGACGCGCTCATTGATCTCGGGCCGCGCAACCCTGCGCTCCTCAAGGCCGAACGCCACATTCTGCGCGACGCTCATATGCGGCCACAATGCATAACTCTGGAACACCATGCCCACGTCTCGGCTCCAGGGCGGCAGCCCGGCGACATCTTCACCGGCGATGAGGATACGCCCCTTGGGGGTCGGCCCGAACCCGGCGATCGACCGCAGAAGCGTGGATTTGCCCGAGCCCGACGGCCCGAGAAAGGCAAAAAACTCTCCCGGCTCCACCTCCAGGTTCACCCCCTTGAGCACTTCGGTGGTCCCGAAGGCGAGCGAGAGGTTTTCAATTGTAACGCCTGCCGCCTGAATTGCTTTTTCCATGATCCTCTATGCCTCTTCTCTTACGACGTTGCCCGAGGACTGCTGCTGCTGTTTCCCGCGCTCGATGATGCGGTGGGAGACGTAAGTCGCCAGGGTAACGATTACGACGGCAATGACGCCAAGCGCGGCGCCGGCGCCACGGCCCGAAGCGGACTGCATAAACTCGTAAATGCCAAACGCCAGCGGGGCGTCGGATTCGCGCGCAACAAGCATGATGGTCGCTGAAAGCTCGACCGATGCGGTCGCGAAGCTGGTGATAAACCCGGCCAGAATCCCCCCCGTCATCAAGGGCACGGTGATCCGCCAGACGGTTCGCCGCTTGGTGGCGCCGAGATTCTCCGCCGCTTCTTCAAGCATGACGGAAACCTGCTGGATGGCGGCGACGCAGGCGCGCAGCGCATAGGGCAATCTTCGGATCGCCAGCGCGATAACGATGACGAACCACCAGCTCGCAACCGGCCCGTCGACGAATGGCAGATTGACGTCATTGAAGGTGCGCAGATAGCCGATACCGATCACGACCCCGGGAACCGCAAGCGCCGCGGTCGCCATATAGTCGAGCCACTGGCGGCTGGGAAGCTTGGTGCGCCAGACGATATAGGCGATGGCCGTGCCGATCACCACGTCGAACAGCGCCGCCAGCCCGGCATAGAGCAGCGTGTTGGTGATGAACTGGCCCGAGGAGGCGAGCATCTGGGTGTAATGGGCGAGCGTGTAGGCGTCGGGCAGAACGGAGTAGGACCAAATGGTTCCGAATGACAGCAGCAGCAACCCGACATGAGGCGAGAGCACGAGCAGGAGAATGAAGATGACGACCGCATAACAGCCGACCTTCTCCCAGGACCGCAGATCGCGCTTGGCGAGGCCGCCGCCGCCTTTTTGCAGGGTGGAATAATCCTTGCCCCGCATCGCCAGCATCGAGGTCCACAGCGCGAACAGCGAGAAGGCGATGAGGATAACCGAGATCACATAGCCCATCGGATCGGAAATGCCGATGGAGGAAATACGCAAATAGGCCTGCGGCGCCAGCATCTTGTTGACGTCCAGCAGCAGCGGCGTGCCCAGATCGTCGAACACCTTGATGAACACGAGCGCCGCGCCGGCGACATAACCGGGCATGGCGAGCGGGAATACGATGCGGCGGAACAGCCGCATGCCCCTCGAGCCGAGATTCTGCGCCGATTCCTCCATCGCGCGGTCGATATTGTTCAGCGCCGCGGAGAGATTGATCAGGATGAACGGGAAATAGTGAATGCTCTCCACCAGGATCACGCCGTTCAACCCTTCCATGAACGGAATGTTGATCCCGAACCACTCGTCCAGCAGCAGATTGATCGAACCGTTGGTGCCGAACAGCAGCTTCATGGCGACCGCGCCGACGAAGGGCGGCATGATCAGCGGGACAATGCCCAGTGTCTGAATCAGCACGGAGCCGGAAAAATTGAAACGGGTGGTGAAATAGGCCAGCGGAACGGCAAACAGCGTGGCGAAAACAACCGAAACCGAGGCGACGTAGAATGAATTATAGAATGATTCACGGAACAGCGAGGCGGAAAAGAAATCGGAAAAATTTACTAAGGTGAGCGCGCCTGTGTCGGGATCCTGGAAAGCGACGTAAATTACCTTGAGGACGGGGAATATCAGAAACGCCAGGAGAAAAATGGCGATCGCAATCCCGGCCATCGCCGGGCCGCGTTGCGCGCGGGAAAAAACGGACAACTGATTTACCCCCCTCGAATTTGGCGAATGCCAGGGGCCGGCCCGAAAGACCGGCCCCTGGTTATTTCGTCATGCCTTGTGGCTGCGCTAGATCACTTCATGTTCTGACGGAATCAAAACCGCGATCCAGCTTTTTTACGCGTATCATTTCTCCGATAACCGGTTCCCACTTATCGGTGATACGCACTAAGAGCCGTTAGAGCATTGATTTCGCCTTTTCAGCGAGTTCCTTGGCCTTGGCGTAGTTGGCCTTGACCATGTCGTCCCATTGGCCCTCGATATCGGCCTGGCGGCCGGTGACCTTCACTGACGCTTTCTTGCGCTTCTTCTTGAAGATCTTGTTGAAGCCCCCCTCGCCAGCCTGGACCGCGGTGATCGGCGTGGCATCCACTGCCGCGCGCGCTTCGGCGATAAGCTTCGCCGCCGCCGCATTCGACTTGCCGGCCATCGCCGCCTCGGCGTCCTGAATGGCCTTGGTCGCCGCGCGAAGCTCGTCGATCCGATAGGTGATCATAACGTCGAACAGAGAGTTGACGACGTTATAGCGGTTCTTGGAAAGCTTCAGATCGAACTTGACCTTGGAGCCGATTGAGCTGTCCTTGAAGGGATTGGGAAAGTCGCTCGGCGCCTTGGCGTAAGTTGCCGGATTGACCGGCAGCCGGCGGATTTTCGGGTTCAGCAGAAGCTCCTGGCCTTCTTTCGAAAGCAGAAACTCGATGAACGCCGCCGCGTTTTTCGCATTTGGCGCATTCTTGACAATCGCGATATTCGCGGGAACCAGCGTTGTCACCGTCGGATAGACGAAGTCAACCGGGAACCCGGAAGCCTTGGACGAAAGGCCGAAGAAATCGATGACGATACCGACGCCGAACTGACCGCTGTTGACGCCATCGGGAACGCCGAAGCTGCGCTCCGTGACGGTCTTGAAGTTGCCGGCAATGGCCTTCCATTCGGCCCAGCCTTTTTGCCAGCCTTCGCCTTGCAGAACTGTCTCTACCGTCAGATGGGTTGTGCCGGAACGTGAAGGCGCCGACATGCCCACATGGCCGAAATAAACCGGCTTTTTGAGGTCCGCCCATTCCTTGGGCACGGGCAGCTTCTTGGCCTTCAGATAGCGGGTGTTCCACATGATCCCGTAACCCGAAGCGGCGAAGCCCTTATAGTAGCCTTCCGGGTCATTGATCGGGAACGAGCCGACCTTTTTGGGAATGCCCTTGACCTTCACCTTGTATTTGACCAGCAGATCGTCGCCCTTCAGCACCTCGAACGCGTCGGGCGCCGAGGCCCAGAACATGTCCGAGGTATTGTTGCCGGCGGTTTCCTGAAGATATTTGATTCCGGCGGAGGTCTTCTTCTTCAGCATCTCCACCTTGACGCCGGGGTATTTCTTTTCAAAAGCCGCCTTGAATGCGGTTGTCGTGTCCGGCGGATATGACGTCACAACGATAAGTTTGCCGGTTTGCGCTAATGCCGGAACTGCCAGAAATACGGCCGCGGCCGATACCAGCAGGGCGCCCAGCACATTTCTCAAATGTCCTATCACGGTAGTTTCCTCCCATAGTTTTTGGCCCGGTTACGTGACGTTCCAGGCCGCGATACACTTCATCCTATGGCAATTCCCATGGCAATTGCCATGCCAGTTACAGGCGGATCGCAAAAGAATCCGCGCGTCCAAAGGGTTATCCGCCGCGCCCGGAAAAGCGGAGGCCACCGGCCCGGCAAATATGGGTCAATGGTGACACATGGTCCCCAGGGAAGTCGGTCGCTCACGACCTATCGGCATGGGTCTGTGCCTAGGCGAAATCCTCGCGCCGGAACCCGTGTTTGCGCATCCGCAGATAGAGCGTCTTGCGCGGCAGATGCAGATAGTCGGCTGTCTGGCCGACCCGCCCGCTATGCATGCGCAAGGCCTCGCCGATGATGGTTTTTTCAAAATGGTCGATCTGGTCGCCCAGCGCCTGGGCGCCGGCGCCAGCGCGCGGCGGCGTCTCCGCCATCGGTTCCAGCGGCAGACCGAGGATATAGCGCTCGGCGAGATTCTTCAGCTCGCGAACATTGCCCGGCCAGTCGCGGGCCATCAGCTCCGCCAGCAGCGTGCCGGGCGGATCGGGGTCGGGCTTGGCGTAGCGCAGGGACGCGATGCGGGCGAAATACCGGAACAGAACCGGGATATCGCCGCGCCGCCGGCAAAGCGGCGGAACGACGATGCCGGCGACATTGAGTCTGTAAAAAAGATCGCTCCGGAAGGCGCCCTGCGCCCGCGCGTCCTCAAGGTCCGATTTCGCGGCCGCGATCACGCGAATATCGACCTCAATCGAAGTGTTGCTTCCCAGGCGCTCCAATGTGCGCTCCTGGAGAACCCGCAGAAGTTTGGCCTGCATCGGCACGGCCATGCTCTCGATCTCGTCGAGAAACAATGTGCCCCCGCTGGCATGTTCGATTCTGCCGATCCGCCGGCCGCTGGCGCCGGTGAAGGCGCCCTCCTCATGGCCGAACAGCTCGCTTTCGATGATCGTCTCGGGCAGCGCGCCGCAATTGACGGCCACGAAGCGCTGTTGCCGGCGGGCGCCGAAATCATGCAGGCAGCGCGCAACCAGTTCCTTGCCCGTGCCGGTCTCCCCGACAATGAGCACGTCGGCATCGGTTTGCGCCAGCATGGCAATCGTCTCGCGCAACGCCTGCATTCCGGGCGAAAGTCCGATCAGGCGGCTTTCGAGTCCTTCTCCGGCGTCGAGCAGCCCCCGCAGCCGGCGGTTCTCCAGGAC
>BDTT01000012.1 GCA_002897995.1 bacterium BMS3Bbin10
CCACGGTCTCGATTAGTTCCAGGAAGCAGGGACTCAATCAAAGCCCAACTGCGGTCTGTAATGACAAAACGTTCCGGACGCATCGCAAACCTCCTCAAAAGGAAGCTTGAATCACATCAGCGCCGAAAAGGGAATCCTAAATGTCCACAGACCCTAGTGCTCTTACTAAGAGCGAAAGAAGGGAAATTGTTCAGAGGGCTAAACCGGTTGTAGACAAGGTGCAAATACGGGAACTAAATGAGGTGATCGAATTGTTGTCAGAGGCTATAGCCGACAGAAGTAGAAAATGGTTTCTCATAATCGATGGTTTGGATGAGCCTTGGGCAGAGCAAAATATACAATATAACTTAATTAGAGCTCTGATTGAAAGCATAAGAACGTTCAGAAAAATGGATAACCTGAAAATAATAGTAGTGTTACGAGATGATCTCTATGAGAAAGTTATATCAAAAACTAAGAGATCTGGATTTCAATCTGAAAAGTATGAAGGTATAATAGCAAAAGTTAAATGGTCGCCAGGGGAACTGAGAATGTTAATAAACAAAAGGATTGAATATTTATTTGTTAGGAAATATGAAAAAAGAAATATAGTTAAACTGTATGATGTAATACCATCTAACATACGAAAATTTGACACATACAATTTTGTTATTATGCGAACACTGTTTAGACCAAGGGATATTATAGCGTTTATAAATGAAATACTGGAAAATGCGGCTGGAAAAACTGAAATTGGGTATAAGAACGTCAGAGACGCAGAGTTCACTTATTCAAAAAAGAGATTGACGGCGCTGGAAGAAGAATGGTCTTCCATGCATCCAATGTTGGGGAAATATGTGAGTTTTTTGGCAAATAGGAAGGAAAAAATACCGTTTACAGACATATCTGTTCGTGAATTTATCGAGGACATGGTTTTAGCTATTGTCGAACAAACAGATTCGACGACTGACGGTATTACCGAATTGGCTCAGGAAATTATGAAAAAACAAACTGCAACTCGTATTTTGAACATGTCGAAAGAGTGGGTGTTATGTTTGTATAAAGTTGGCGCAATTGGTGTGAAACCGGAATTGGGGAGTAAGTTCTTATTTTCACACGCGGATGGTCACCAGCTGTCTCGGTCCCAACTAAGTAAAGATACAATTTTAAGTGTTCATCCGATGCTGTGGAGATCGCTCAATATCACTCCAAACATTTAATTTTATTAAGTAGGTCAACTACCGAAAGATATTTTATATTTCCGTTCGATTGTACTGTCACTAGTTTTATTTTTCCCATAACATCCAAACATTCTTTTTTTGCTCGACGGCAATCCGTTGTTACCCTTGGCCAAAACACGTGTTTCAGGGGTCCATTCCATTGACGACCCCACTTGTTTGAGAGGTAACGGAATGGATACCCGGAATAAATCCGGGGATGACGAAGGCGGGTATCCGCACATGGCGCGAAAAAAATCTTATCCCCGCCCCCCAACCTCTCCCATACACTCCGCCGCATCTCTTCTCCGATAAAGGGGACGCGGCTCGAGACCGTCTTGATCTGAAGGAGAGGAGAGCGGTTCCTGCGAAGGAGTCTTTGTTTGCGCTACCGCCCTTCGGGCTACTTGAGCGCGGCTTTTTAGTTGCGCTACCGCCCTTCGGGCTACTTGAGCGCGTTTTCGTCCTCAAGTAGGCGATAGCCGGTAGGACAAACAAAATGGGCGTAACGTGCCTCTCCTTCCCGGGCGTGCCGTCCCGGACCCGGGGGTATTACGGCCCCCGCGCCGAAGTGCTAGTTGGTTTGGAAACGTCCTCATGTAGCCGATAGGCGATAGGACAAACAAAAAACCAATCAAGACGCCGGGCGGATTTCGCTAAAGATGCCGCGCGCGGGGCGCTGGAAGGCTGCCCCAATAATTCGGCAAGCGGCCCTTCAGTGCCCCGCGCCAGTCCCCGGGCCGTCAGGCTTGGAAAGCAAAATCCGGGCGACACGCCGCGCCGGGCGTTTTGTGCTGTCCAGTTTTATCCTTCGTCACGCCCGGACTTGACCGGGGGGTCCATTGGGCGGGGCAACAGACGCAGGATGGTATCGGGAGTCCGCATGGATTACCGGGTCAAGCCCGGTAATGACGAGGGAGGGGGAGGAGACCGCGAACAGGAAGGAAAAGAAGTGAACCCTAGACCCAAACCGCAATCCCCCTTCACCGCCCATTGCCCGCGCTGGCGCTGCCGCCGGGCGAAGGCGTGCCGGAAGAAAGGTGCTGGGCCTTGCGCCGGGCTTGAGGCCCTGCGGTGCGCGATCCCGGCACGGCTGATGGCGATGGTTGCGGCGCTTGGCCGGGCGGCCTCATGTAGCCGATAGGCGGTAGGCCAGGAAAAAACCCTTCGCTTGGACAAGCGAAGCGAATGCAATAGTTTCGCGGCACCTCTCACAAACAAGCAACCACAGGCAAGAAAAGCGAGTTCACCCCATGCCCATTCAGCGCCACGAAACTGATTTCACCGTCCTCGATGCGTCCCGGCTTGAGGCGTGGCGCGGGCTGCCCCCGGCAGTCGTGTCGGACTGCATGAACCGCACGGGCGTCATGGCCGGGGCGATCAAGCCGGTGGCTTACGGAATGACCCTGCTCGGCCAGGCGCGCACGGTCACTTGCATGGTCGGCGACAACTCGGCCCTGCATGTGGCGCTGGGGATGGTGGAGCCGGGGCAGATCCTCGTCGTCGATGCGGGCGGGTTCGAAGACACCGCCGTCTGGGGCGGGATCATGACGCGCGTGGCGCTCAAACGGCAAGTCGGCGGGCTGGTGATCGACGGCGCGGTGCGCGATGTGGCGGAAATACGCGAGTTCGCTTTCCCGGCCTTCGCCCGCGCGATTGTGCCCGCCGGCCCGCATAAGGGCTTTGGCGGGGTCATCGACGGGCCAATCGCCTGCGCCGGATGCCCGGTCAGCCCCGGCGATATCGTCATTGGCGACGATGACGGGGTGTGCGTCGTGCCGCTGGCGCGGGCCGAGGAAATACTGGCCGCGTCGCTGGACAAGATCGCGGCCGAAGAGGCGACCAATGCCGAGACGGATGAAGGGGTGCTGCCCGGCGCGCGGCTGGGCCTGGGCGAAGCGGAAGTGATCGGCGGGTGAGGGGCGTTTCCTCCAGAAGAGGTGCCCGGACATCCATGGATGGGCCGGGGGAGCGGGTGGCCGGGTGTGTCCATCAAGGACAAAACAGCCTTTCAGTCCTTCATTCCTTCAGCCCTTCAGTCCTTCAGCTCCCAGGTCACATTTACCCGCGCCTGCACCTTGTACTCACCGGGCGCGATCGGCACGGACGCGGATTTCGACTCAAGCGCGGGGCGGGCGAATCTGGGGCGCGGCGGGCCGGTGACGAAAGCCTCGGTGATGGTCAGCACCTTGTGGAGGCTGGCGCCGGCGGCGGCGGCGTAAAGGTCCGCCTTTTGCCGCGCATCGGCCATCGCCGCCTTGCGGGCCATGTTTTCAAGCGCCGCGGGCTCGGCGACGGAGAAGGAGATCCCGTTGATCTGGTTGGACCCCACAGAGACCGCCTGATCGAGAATGGCGCCGAGGTTTTTCAGATCGCGCACCATGATGCGCACCGAATTGACGACGCGGTAGCCGATGATCGCCGGCGGCTTGCCGTTCTTGAAGTGCTGGAATTTGGGGCGCACCGAAAAATCCGTTGTCTGGATGTCGCGTTGCTCGACCTGCTGCTTCTTCAGCGCGGCGCTCACCTGGCCCATGGCGGCGGTGTTCTGGTCAAGCGCCGCGCGCGCCGTTTTGCCGTCGCTCACCACGCCGATGGAAATGCTCGCGGTGTCGGGGCGCGCCTTGGCGATGCCGGTTCCGGTGACGGCGATGGTGCGCTTGTCAGGGCTCTCCGCGGCAATCGCGGGATTGAGCATCGCCAACGCAAATGCAAGCGCGAGAAACAGGGGGGTGAACTTGGCGGTCATGGGCTCGAAGTCCTTGTTGGAAGCGCGCGCGCAACTGTTTCGCGCTGCTGTGAAACTCTGTTATAGGAGCGGCGGGCGACAAACCCAAGGGGCCCGTAGCTCAACTGGTTAGAGCTGACGGCTCATAACCGTCCGGTTGCAGGTTCGAGTCCTGCCGGGCCCACCACGACACGCCGCTTCGCGTAGGGCAGTCCATGACCCCGCTTCATATCCTGTATCTTTCACGCGGCCACGACCTTCAGAAATGAGAGGCGGATGGTGACACTGGACATGGAGTTTGTCGAACGCCGGTTTCCGGCGCTCAAAACCCGTGATTTTGTCTATTTCGACAACGCCGGCGGCTCGCTGGTTCTGGAAGGCGTCGCCCGGCGGGTCCAGGACTATCTGACGACGTCGAGCGTTCAGCATGGCGCGAGTTACCCGAAATCACGCATTGCATCGCAGCGGCTCCGCGAGGCGCAGGAAAGCGTGGCCTGTTTCGTCAATGCGAGAGGGCCCGAAGAAGTCATCATGGGACCGTCGGCGAGCGCCCTTTTGCGGACGCTTTCAACCATGTTGAGCGGGCGCTTTGGTCCCGGCGATGAGATCATCGTGTCGCAAGTAGAGCATGAGGCGAATATCGGAGCCTGGCTGCCGCTGGAGAAAGCGGGAGTGAATATCAGGATATGGCCCATTGACAAGGACACGCTGGAACTCGGCACGCAAACTCTGGCCGGCCTTTTGACCGAGCGCACGAAGCTCGTCTGCGTCAACCATGTCTCCAATGTTTTGGGCACCATCAATCCGATCCGCGAATTCGCGGATGTTGCCCACGAACAGGGTGCGAAGATCTGCGTCGACGCCGTCGCCTATGCACCGCACCGGCTTGTCGATGTCCAGGCCTTCGACGCGGATTATTACGTTTTCAGCTTCTACAAGCTCTACGGGCCCCATCACGCAGCTCTCATCGCGGCCCGAGACGATCTGCTGGAACTGCCCGGCATCAGCCACTATTTTATTTCCGAGGACGACATTCCCTACAAGTTCCAGCCGGGCAATGTGAACTTTGAATTGTCATACGGCTGTATCGGCATTTGCGACTACCTGATTGAGCTGGCAAAGCACCATTCTACCGCAGAGGTTAGCGAACGAGAGTATCTTGCCCAGGCCTTTAACGTGATTGCGGCCCATGAGCAGAAACTTTCCGCGCGGCTGCTGGACTATCTGAAATCCGTGCCCGCGGTTCGCATCATCGGTGATGAGAGCGACGATGCGGGCGTGCGCGTGCCAACCATAAGTTTTGTTGCCGAAGGTCAAGACAGCCGCGCAATCGTGGAGCATATCGATCAGTTCGGCATCGGCATCCGCTATGGCGATTTTTACGCCAGACGTTTGATTGAGGCCCTTGGCCTTGAGCGGCACAATGGCGTGGTGCGCGTCTCGATGGCTCACTACAACACTCTGGAAGAGGTGGATAAGCTGATAGGGCACCTCGATCCATTGCTGCTGCGCCGGGTTGCCTAGGTCATGAGAACGCTTCGTATCCTTTTTATCTCAGACGGACGCCCGGGCCACTACCATCTGGCCGAAGGGGTTATTGCCGCATTGGCGCGGCGTGCAGATGTCGAGACGCAGAGCGTGCTGATCAAGCGCCGCCGCATGGTGCCGGTGCGCTATCTACGCGCGCTGGCGACGGCAAGCTGGTGCGCACCCGACCAGCTTTTGAAGATGGGCTATGGGCTCGATGCCGGTGAACTGAAAGGTGCCGATCTGGTTGTGTCATCTGGAGGGGAGACATTGCCCGTCAATCTCGCCGCCAGGCGGTTGCTCGGCGCGGAGAATATTTTCATCGGCTCGCGCCGCGGCATCGCCGCGCAAGAGTTCTCGCTGATCGTGAGTTCTTATGAGCGTCACGCTGACTTGCCATGCCATCTGGTGACGCTGAAACCGAGCGCGCTGGACCCCGATGCGCTGGGCCGGCCCGAGATCGTTCCCGCATTTGGCGCCGGCAACCCGCCCAAACTCGCCGGGCTGCTGGTCGGCGGGGACTCAGGTCTGTTCAAATACAGGCAGGAGGAATGGCGCGCGCTGTTTGCTTTTGCCAGCGAGGTTTCACATTCATGGGGCACGCGCTGGCTGGTCTCGACCTCGCGCCGCACGCCGCCGGAAATTGCGCAGGCGGCGTTTGACCTGGCCAAGGACAAGAGCGTGGTCGCTGATTTCATCGACTACAAGCTCGCCGGGCCGGGCACGCTGGAGAAGATTTTCAGCCGGGCAGATGTAATCGCGTGCTCAGAGGATTCAAGCACCATGATCTCAGAAGCGGTGTGGGCGCGGCTGCCGGTGGTGGGCGTATCGCCGGCCCATCACGCCTTCAAGCCCGAAGAGCGCGAATACCGGCAATTGCTGAAGCACAACAACTGGTCCCGGTTTTTGCCCATCGCGCAGCTGAGTGCAGATCGTTTCGGGGAGGCTCTGGGCGAGATCAAACCCCTTAGAGAAAATCCGCTTGAGCGGCTGGCGGGGGAGCTGGAAGCGCGGCTGCCGGATTTGTTCAGGAAATAACCGGGCGGCGTAAAGGAAAAAAGAAGGGCCGCATCTCTGTCCGGGATGCGGCCCTTCCATTGTCTTGATCGCGGCAAATCACCAAACCGCGTCAGCGCAGCTTATGCGCTATCTAGATATCTGCAGAGGCAAACATCCAGGTCCACGCAGCCGACGACCGCGACGTTAGGGTTAAAACCCTTTTGACAATGAGACACTGGATCACCTCCTTTCGGTTGTTGATGAGAAGACGAGACCTTGAAGGGCTTCGCGCGATTTCGCAAGGGGTTAATCGGGCGGCTTGTGGGCGGCCCGGCAATCGACTAGAACCCGGCTCGACCCCTCAAGGACAGCGACCAGATTCGCACGAAGCAGCGGAAATCCATGGCCACTCCCCAATATGTTTTCACCATGCAGCAGCTTGGCAAGACTTACCCCGGCGGCAAGCAGGTCCTCAAAGACATCACCCTGTCGTTTTTGCCGGACGCCAAGATCGGCGTTGTCGGCGTCAACGGCGCGGGCAAATCCACGCTCATGAAGATCATGGCCGGGCTCGATACGGAGTTCACGGGCGAGGCCTGGTCGGCGGAGGGCATCAAGGTCGGTTACCTGTCGCAGGAGCCCGAGCTCGATGCGTCGAAAGACGTGATGGGCAACGCCATGGAAGGGGTTGCCGAAGCCCAGGCCATGCTGGAGCGCTACAACGAACTGGCGATGAATTATTCCGACGAGACGGCCGAAGAAATGGCCGAGCTTCAGGACAAGATCGAAGCGCAGGATATCTGGGACCTTGAGTCCAAGGTAGAGATGGCCATGGATGCGCTGCGCTGCCCGGAAGGCGACGCGGACGTCGCCAAGCTTTCGGGCGGCGAGAAGCGCCGCGTGGCGCTGTGCCGTCTGCTGCTCGCCCAGCCTGGCATTCTGTTGCTGGACGAACCCACCAACCATCTCGATGCGGAAACCGTCGCCTGGCTCGAAGGCCATCTCCAGGCCTATCGGGGCTGCGTCATCATGGTGACCCATGACCGCTATTTCCTTGACAATATTACGACCTGGACGCTGGAGCTGGATCGCGGCCGGGGCATCCCCTATGAGGGCAATTACTCCTCCTGGCTGGAACAGAAAGCCAAGCGGCTGGCGCAGGAAGGCCGCGAGGAAGACGCCAAGCAAAAGACGATTTCGCGCGAGCTGGAATGGATTCAGGCCTCACCCCGCGCCCGGCAGGCGAAATCCAAGGCGCGTTTTCGCGCCTATGACGAGCTGCTTGCGGAAGCAGGAAAGCAGATGCACCGGCGCGCGCAAATCCAGATCCCGCCCGGGCCCCGGCTCGGCGATCTGGTGATCGAGACGCAAGGCCTGAACAAGGGGTTCGGCGACCGGCTGCTCATTGAAAATCTGGATTTCAAGCTTCCCCCCGGCGGCATCGTCGGCGTCATCGGCCCCAATGGCGCGGGCAAGACGACGCTGTTCCGCATGATTACCGGTCAGGAGGAGCCTGACGGCGGGACCATCCGTATCGGCGAGACGGTGAAGCTGGGTTATGTGGACCAGAGCCGCGATGCGCTCGATGACAAAAAGACCGTGTGGGAGGAAATCTCCGGCGGCAGCGATATTATTCAGCTCGGGCCGCGCGAGGTGCCGTCCCGCGCCTATGTGAGCTGGTTCAATTTCAAGGGCGGCGACCAGCAGCAGAAGGTCGGGCAGCTTTCGGGCGGAGAACGCAACCGGGTCCATCTCGCCAATATGCTGAAATCGGGCTCGAATCTGCTGCTGCTCGATGAGCCGACCAACGATCTCGACACCGAAACCCTCGCGGCGCTCGAAGCGGCCCTGGAAGATTTCGCCGGCTGCGCGGTCATCATCTCCCATGACCGCTTTTTCCTCGACCGCATCGCCACCCACATGCTCGCCTTTGAGGGCGACAGTCACGTCGAGTGGTTCGAGGGCAATTTCGCCGACTATGAAGAGGACAAGAAACGGCGGCTGGGCGAGGATTCGATTATCCCGAAACGCATTAAATACAAGCGCTTCAGCCGGTAGGGCTGGGTTCGGATCAGCGCAGTCCAGTCGCGCTGATCCCTCGCCACGTTAGCGTTGATAGGCCGAGATATTGCTTCAATAGGGGCTCTTTTTCGCTCACGGCCATTCCGCTTCGCGCGCCCGCGCAGGCCCCGCCGGAGGCGGGAACAGCCGTGAGCGAAAACAAACCGATAGCGCAGCAAAACAAACCGGCTGTTCGGAATATTTACAATCTTCCTTGACATATAAAGACATGTTTATATGTTTTGCTCCATCAAAGGAGCGGCCGGAGTGGTTCCGGGCCGGTGAAGGTTCATGTCCGCGAAGATGACGTCAGCGCAGCTCTTGTCCGGCCTGAAGGCCGCCGGTGAATCGACCCGGTTGCGTTTGCTCGCGCTGCTGGCGGCGGGCGAGCTCAACGTCAAGGACCTGACGCGCATTCTGGGGCAAAGCCAGCCGCGCATTTCGCGGCATCTGAAGTTGCTCACCGAAGCGGGCCTGATCGAACGCTTCCGCGAGGGCGCCTGGGTGTTCTTCCGGCTGGCCGGCAGCGGCGCGCCGGCGAGTTTGGCGCGGGCGATCGTCAATTCGCTGGATGCGTCGGACCCCGATCTTGAGCGCGATCATGCGCGGGCTGAAAATGTGATGCGCGAGCGCGCCGAGGCCGCTCAGGAGTATTTCAAGGAACATGCCGCTGAATGGGATGTCATCCGGGGACTGCATGTCGCCGAAGACGAGGTGGAGCAGGCGATGCTCGACGAGCTTGGGCCCGGCCCCTTTGAGTGCCTGGTTGATCTGGGCACCGGAACCGGTCGCATATTGCAGTTGTTCGCGGGGCGGGCGAAGCGCGCTGTCGGCGTGGACCTCAACCGCGACATGCTTGCCTATGCCCGCACCAAGCTGGAAGCCGCGCAGCTTGACCACTGCCAGGTGCGCTATGGCGATCTGTACAGCCTGAATTTCGCCGATGGCGAGGTTGACGCGGTGGTGCTGCATCAGGTGCTGCATTTTCTCGATGACCCGGCAAGCGCGCTGCGCGAATCGGGCCGGATCCTCAAACCCGGCGGCAAGTTGCTGGTGGCCGACTTTGCACCCCATGAACTGGAGTTTCTGCGCGAAACCCATGCCCATCGCCGGCTCGGCCTGGAGCCGGGGCAGGTGGCGGGGTGGATCGCGGCCTCGGGGTTGAAACTGGCCGCGCGCAGGGACATGACCCCGGGCATGAGCTCCGGGGAGGACAAGCTTACCGTATCGCTTTGGCTTGCCGAGAAGGCAGGTTTCGGTCGCCTGACGGGCGGACGCCAAAAAGGGGAAGGTCAGGAGGCCGCGCACTGATGCTGGACACGTCAAACAACAGAACTCCTAACGGGAACTCAAATGAGCTGAATGTCTCATTCGAGTTTTTCCCGCCCAGGACACGCAAGATGGAAGAAACGCTGTGGCAGGCGATCCGGCGTCTTGAACCGCTTGGCCCCCGTTTCATCTCGGTGACATACGGCGCTGGCGGCTCCACCCGTGAGCGCACCCACGCGACGGTTGCCCGTATTCTCAAGGAGACCGCGCTGAAGCCCGCGGCGCATCTGACATGCATTGGCGCCACCCGCGAGGAGGTCGACGCCGTCATCAGGGATTACTGGGATCTGGGCGTGCGCCATATCGTGGCGTTGCGCGGCGACCCGGCCGATGGCGAGGGCACGCCCTATACGCCTCACCCCGGCGGCTATGCCAATGCGGCGGAGCTGACCGCCGGGATCAGGCGCATCGCGGATTTCGAAGTCTCCGTGTCGGCCTATCCCGAAAAGCACCCCGACAGCCCGGATTTCGCCGCCGACATCGATATGCTCAAAGCCAAGGTCGATGCCGGCGCCACCCGCGCGATCACCCAGTTCTTTTTCGATAACGATCTTTACTTTCGTTATCTGGACCGGGTTCGCGCGGCGGGCATCGACATCCCCATTACGCCGGGCTTCATTCCGATCCTGAATTTCAGGCAGGTGGCGAAGTTTGCGGCCCTCTGCGGCACGCATATGCCAAGCCGGATCGCGGCCCGTTACGAGGGGCTGGATGACGACCCCGAAACGCGCAAGCTGGTGGCCGCGACGATTGCGGCGGAGCAGGCGTCGGACCTGGCGGCGCAAGGGGTCACCGATTTTCACTTTTACACGCTGAACCGGGCCGATCTGGTGTTCGCGATCTGCCATCTTCTGGGCCTGCGCCCGAAGGCGCCGGCGGAAAAGGAAAATGAGGCGTCCCAATGACCCGCGAGGAACGCATCGCCGCGCTGAAGAAGGCCGTCCAGAGCCGCATTCTCATTCTCGATGGCGCCATGGGCACCATGATCCAGCGCTACAGGCTGGATGAAGAGGCTTATCGCGGGGAGCGCTACAAGGACTGGGGTCAGGATTTGAAGGGCAACAATGATTTGTTGTCGTTGACCCAGCCTCAGATTATTCGCGAAATCCACGACGCTTTTCTCAAGGCCGGCGCGGACCTGATTGAAACCAATACGTTTAACGCCACGTCGATTTCGCAATCGGACTACGGGCTGGAGGAAATCGCCTATGAACTCAATCTGGAAGCGGCCCGCCTGGCACGCGCCGCCGCCGATGCGTGGACGCAAAAGACGCCGGACAAACCCCGCTTTGTCGCCGGCGCCATCGGGCCGACCAACCGCACAGCTTCCGTTTCGCCGGATGTGAACAATCCGGGCTTTCGCAATGTAACCTTTGATGAACTGGTTGAGGCTTATTGTGAGCAGACGCGCGGGCTGATTGAGGGCGGCGCGGATACCATCCTGATCGAGACCATATTCGACACCCTCAACGCCAAGGCCGCCGGATTTGCGGTCCGCCAGATGTTCGAGGAGCTGGGAACCGAATTGCCGCTGATGATTTCAGGCACCATCACCGATCTGTCGGGCCGCAATCTTTCGGGCCAGACCACGGAGGCCTTCTGGTATTCGATGCGGCATCTCAAGCCGTTCTCCATCGGTATGAACTGCTCTTTCGGCGCGGAACAGTTGCGCCCGGCCGTGTCCGATCTGGCGGAAGAGGCGGAAGTTCTCGTGACCGCCTACCCCAATGCCGGTCTGCCCAATGAGCTTGGCGAATATGATGAAACGCCGGAAGAGTTCGCCCCCAAACTCGAAGAATGGGCCAGGGACGGGCTGGTCAACATGGTGGGGGGATGCTGCGGCACGACGCCCGGCCATATTCGCGCCCTGGCGGAGGCAGTGGCCAAATATCCACCACGCAAGGTCCCTGAGCCAGAACACAAGATGCGCCTGTCGGGCCTCGAGCCCTTTGTGCATGATTGACCGGATAAGAGGCTAATTCCTTACATGACCAATTCAGGCGCGACATTCATCAATATTGGCGAGCGGACCAACGTCACGGGCTCGGCCAAATTCCGCAAACTCATCGAGGCCGACGATTATGCGGCCGCGGTCGAGGTGGCGCGCGAGCAAGTCGAGAACGGCGCGCAGATCATCGACGTCAACATGGATGAGGGCCTGCTCGATTCTGAAGCGGCCATGGTCACCTTTTTGAACCTGATCGCGGCGGAGCCGGACATTGCCCGCGTGCCGGTGATGATCGACTCGTCGAAATGGTCGGTTATCGAGGCCGGGCTGAAATGCGTGCAGGGCAAGGGGATCGTCAATTCGATCAGCATGAAGGAAGGCGAGGAGCCGTTTCTGGAACAAGCCAGGAAGGTTCTGAGTTACGGCGCGGCGGTGGTCGTGATGGCGTTCGACGAGGAGGGCCAGGCCGACACGGCGGAACGCAAAATCTCCATCTGCGAGCGGGCCTACAAGCTATTGACCGAGGAGGTCTGCTTCCCGCCCGAAGACATTATTTTCGATCCGAATATTTTCGCCGTCGCGACGGGGATCGAGGAACATAACAATTACGGTGTCGATTTCATCGAAGCGACGCGGGCGATCAAGGAAAAACTCCCTTACGTTCACGTATCGGGCGGTGTTTCCAATCTTTCATTTTCCTTCCGCGGCAACAATCTGGTGCGCGAGGCGATGCATTCAGTGTTCCTGTATCACGCCATTGCGGCGGGCATGGATATGGGCATCGTCAATGCCGGGCAGCTCGCCATCTATGAGGACATCGAGCCTGAGCTGCGGACGCGTGTCGAGGATGTCATCCTTAACCGCCGCGACGACGCCACCGACCGGCTGCTGGAAGCGGCGGAACGCTTCAAGGGGCAGGGCGGCAAGCGAAAAGTGGAAGATTTGTCCTGGCGCGAGGCTCCAGTAGAGGAGCGCATCACCCACGCGCTGGTCAGCGGCATCGCCACCTTCATTGTGGAGGACACCGAAGAAGCGAGGCAGAAGGCGACGCGCCCGCTGCATGTGATCGAAGGGCCGCTGATGGACGGCATGAATGTGGTCGGCGATTTGTTCGGCTCGGGCAAGATGTTCCTGCCGCAGGTGGTCAAGTCCGCGCGCGTCATGAAGCAGGCGGTGGCCCATCTCATGCCGTTTATGGACAAGGAAAAAGAAGAGCTCGGCCTGGAGGGCGCCCGGGCCGCGGGCAAGATATTGCTCGCCACCGTGAAGGGCGATGTTCATGACATCGGCAAGAACATCGTCGGCGTGGTTCTCCAGTGCAACAATTACGAGGTCATTGATCTCGGCGTCATGGTGCCGGCCCAGAAAATCCTCGAGACGGCGCGCGAAAATGGCGTCGACATTATCGGTTTGTCCGGCCTCATCACGCCAAGCCTCGACGAGATGTGCCATGTGGCGGCGGAAATGGAGCGCGAAGGTTTCGATATCCCGCTGCTCATCGGCGGCGCGACAACCAGCCAGGTGCACACCGCCGTCAAGATCGACCCCAACTATAACAGGGGCCAGGCGGTCTATGTGGTCGATGCCAGCCGGGCGGTTGGCGTCGCATCGAACCTGCTCTCCGATACCGGGCACGAAGGTTATGTCGCGCGCGTGCGCCAGGATTATGCGCGTGTCGCGGAGGCCCATGCGCGCGGTCAGCGCAATAAGAGGCGCGTTTCGATTGGCGGGGCGCGCAGGAACAAGGTTGGCATCGACTGGTCTTCATACCAGCCGCCCAAGCCGTCTTTCACCGGAACCCGCCCCTTCAGGGACGTGGATTTGAGCGAGATCCGCCCGTTCATCGACTGGACACCGTTCTTCTCCACCTGGGAGATGAAAGGCCGCTATCCGCGTATTCTCGATGACGACAAACTGGGCGAAGCCGCGCGCGGCCTGTTTGAAGACGCGCAGGTTCTGCTGGACCAGATCGTGCAAGAGAAATGGCTGACGGCGAATGGGGTGGTCGGCTTCTGGCCCGCCAACGCGATTGGCGGCGACGACATTGAGCTCTACACCAGTGAGACCCGCAATGAGCGCCTGGCGGTGCTGCATTCCCTGCGCCAGCAGATCGCCCGGAGCAGCGGCCGCGCCAATGCCGCATTGGCTGATTTCATCGCGCCCAGGGAAACCGGCCTCGCCGACTATATCGGCGCCTTCGCGGTGACCACCGGATTGGGCGAGGAGCCGCATCTCAAGCGCTTTGAAGAGGCTCATGACGACTATTCGAAGATCATGCTCAAAGCGCTCGCCGACCGGCTGGCGGAAGCCTTTGCGGAAATGCTTCACCAAAAGGTTCGCAAAGAGCTCTGGGCCTATGCGCCGGACGAGGCGCTGACGCCGGACGATCTGATCGCGGAGAAATATCAGGGCATCCGGCCGGCGCCCGGCTATCCCGCGCAACCCGATCACACTGAAAAGCGAACGCTGTTCGACCTTCTGGATGCGGAGAAGGCCACCGGCATCACGCTGACGGAGAGCTTTGCCATGTCGCCGGGAGCGGCCGTATCGGGGCTCTACTTCTCGCATCCCGAAAGCCACTATTTCGGCGTCGGCAAGATCGACCGCGATCAGATCGAGGATTACGCCGCGCGCAAGGGATGGGATATAGAAACCTGCGAGAAGTGGCTGGCGCCGATCCTCAATTACGATCCCAAGAGTATAGGCACCCAGGCAGCATAAGGCCTCCCTTCATGGATATTGATCTCTTGCGGGGGGAAACCCCCGGGGCCGCCCACCGCGTCCATCTCAATAATGCCGGGGCGGGGCTCATGCCGCGCGCCGTGATCGGCACAGTCAAGGACCATATCGATTTGGAAGCGCGCATTGGCGGATATGAAGCCAAAGCCAGGGAAAACGATCGTATCGAGGCGGCCTATGAGAGTGTGGCGCGGCTGATTGGCGCGGACAAATCGGAAATTGCTTTTGTCGAAAATGCCACCGTTGCCTGGCAGCACGCCTTCTTCGCGCAGAATTTGAAAGCGGGCGACCGCATCGTGACGGCGGAGGCGGAATACGCCGCCAACTACATCGCCTATCTTCAGGTGCAAAAACGCACCGGCTGCGTGATCGACGTCATTCCGAACGACGCGGGCGGCGCCAGCGATCCGCAGGCGCTGGAAAAGATGATTGACGGAAAGGTGAAGCTCATCGCCATCACCTGGATCCCCACTAATGGCGGTCTCGTCAATCCTGCCGCCGCCATCGGCGCGGTCGCCAGGGCGCATGGCATTCCCTATTTGCTGGATGCCTGCCAGGCGGTCGGGCAGCTGCCGGTGGATGTCGGGGAGCTGGGCTGCGATTTTCTGTCCGCCACGGGACGCAAGTTCCTGCGGGGCCCGCGCGGGACGGGGTTTCTCTATGTGAGGGCTGAGAGGCTGGAGCGCCTTGAGCCCCTTATGCTCGATATGTTCGGGGCGGAATGGACCGCGCCGGAGGTCTATGAAATGCGCCCCGACGCGCGGCGGTTTGAAACCTGGGAGAGCTCACTGGCGCTGCATCTGGGACTGGGGGCGGCGGCAGACTATGCGCTCGATGCCGGGCTGCCGGCCATTCAGGCGCGCGCGTTTATGCTTGGGAATAGTCTGCGCGATGGGCTTGATAAAATTCCCGGTGTGAGCGTCCATGATATTGGCGCCGAGAAATGTGCGATCGTGACCTTTTCCCATGAGCGTATTGCGGCCGCGGACATCGCCGAAGCCCTGCGTGCGCAGAACATCAATGTGAGCGTATCGCGTCCCCCCAGCACATTGCTCGATGCGCGGGCGAGGGAGTTGCCCGATCTGGTGCGCGTCTCGCCGCATTACTACAATAGCGAAGACGAACTGGAGACGTTTCTGGGCGCGTTGCGCGGCGTCACCGGTCGCTGAAATGGCGGAAATTCACCCAGCCAGCCGGAGAATGGACACCCCCCATGTTTGATTTGACCAAGGCGCGTGCGGACACACCGGCGGGCCAAAACGGCATTTATCTGAACAATGCCGGCTGCTCCTTGATGCCGCGGCCGGTCATTGAGGCGGTGCAGGATTATTTCGCGCTTGAAGCCGGGATTGGCGGCTTCCGCGCGGTGACACGGGAAGCCGGGGCAATCGCCGCGGTTTACGCTTCGGTGGCGGCATTGATAAACGCAAAATCAGATGAGATCGCGCTGATGGGGAGCCATACGGCGGCATGGCAGTCCGTGTTCTATGGCCTGTCCTTCACCGAAGGCGACCGGATCCTCACCAGCCAGTCGGAATATGGCGCCAACTATGTCGCTTTCCTGCAGATGCGGAAGCGCACCGGATGCGTGATCGATGTGATCCCCTGCGGCGGGGACGGGGCGAGCGACCCGGTGGCGCTGGACAAGATGATTGATGACCGGGTCAAGCTCATCGCCATCAACTGGATTCCAACGAATGGCGGCCTCATGAACCCCGCCGCCGAAATAGGCCGTGTCGCCAGAGCGCACGGCATTCCCTATCTGCTGGATGCATGCCAGGCGGTTGGACAGACGCCTGTCGACGTTGAGGAACTGGGCTGCGATTTTTTGAGTGCCACGGGGCGCAAATGGCTGCGCGGCCCCAAGGGAACGGGGTTCTTGTATGTGCGTCAGGCCGGATTGGCCTCGGGCCGGCCCGAACCCGCCATGATCGACGACTTTGGCGCTCTCTGGAAGAAACCGGATGCCTATGAACTTGTGGCGGGCGCCCGCCGCTATGAGACCCATGAAAATGCGCCGGCCCTGCGGCTGGGTCTGGGTGCGGCGGCGGACTATGCGCTTGCGCTGGGGCTGGACAGAATCCGCGAACGCGTGCGCCGCCTGGCCGAAGGCCTGCGCGCTGAACTTGCGCGTATGCCCGGTATCGCCGTGCATGATCTTGGCGCCGAGCATGCGGGCCTTGTGACTTTCACCCATGACGCCGTTGCGCCCGGCGCGATCGCACAGGCGCTCGAAGGCGAGGCGATATATGTGAAGGTCGTTCCGCGTGAGGGCGCCCTGCTTGATTCGACCGCGCGCCAGTTAACGCAGATTCTGCGCGTTTCGCCGCATTACTTTAACGCCGAGGAGGAACTGGAGACATTCCTGCGGGCGCTGCGCAAGGTGACACGCGCCTGAGTCCTGCGATTGAGGGTCCAGCCTCTATTTCTGCAACAGCCCGTCGGCGATGAGCAGGGCTTCGCGGCGCGCCATGCCCGGCATGAGCGCGGGCGTGTAGAGCGTGCGCACGAACTTCAGGTCAAGCGCCGTCAGTTGCAGGAGCTGGACGCTGGCGTTGAAGATGGAAGGCTGGATCAGGTCGGAGTTGTTCGGCATTCCCAGGATATGCGTCATCTGCTGGGAAATGCAGGAGCTGAGTGTCGTCACGTCCTCGCCGGTGTGCACAAAGATACTCGCGCTCGTGATGCGATGGCCGGCATCCTTGTCATAATAGGACGCACAGCCGTTTGTGAGCAGGGCGCTTTTTATGGAACTTCTGTTTTTCATGACCGCGCCGGCCAGCGCATCCATTTTCTCAGGCTTTGCGAAATAGATGGTGACGTTGGCCGGCTTGTTCTGAGTTGCGAGGGTGATATCGAGCCCGATCAGTTCGGACAGAGCCTTGGCCCGCGATTTGACGGGCGTCCTTTGGGCCTCTGCGCCATCGCCAAGAAGAGTGATGCGCAGGGGGCTGGCCCATTTGGCGAGATAGTCCGTGCGCCTGCTGTCATAGTCCGGGGCGAACACGATTTGGGAAAACATGGTCAGGCGCTTCTCCGATGCGTCGCGCATGCCGAACTGAGTGGCGCACGCGCCAAGCGCCAGGGCAAGCAGGGTGATGAAGGGCTTGGGGCCAGGACCCATTAATGGCATCCATTATGCGTGATGAATTTTGCCGCTGAGCAGACGGAAAGGTGCAGGAAACCCGCCTGGTTTTCAAGCCTTTCCAATGCACTCAGGGGCAAAATCCACGACGCTTGATGCATATCATTGGTGAGTCCCGGGCCTGAGCATCGGTGAAGATTACGCCACGCAAATCAAAAGGCCGCCTGATTGCAGGCGGCCCTTTCTAAAGTCTGTCACGCCCGAAGCCGGCCTCACACCCCGATTTGCAGGATTGCGCGTCGCGCGCAATCCCCGTTCGGGGAGATCGGATTCAAACTGCCGTCGGTTGCCTAAAACCGGCTCTTCGGTGATTCGCGTTGCGGTTCAGATCATGCCGAGAACAATCGCGGCCAGAAAGCCGAACACCACGAGCGTGGTAAATGCAGTCAATGTCCCTGTCATGCCCATCGGAAGCCTCCTTCCCGTTGGTTGCGACGATTCACCTTAGACAAAAGTTTAAAATGTCGGATGTCGACGTGACAAGATGGATTCGATGCTGCATCGCAGCGTATTGGTGCGATGCAATAATTGTGTATAAGTTGATTTGTGCCGGCCGCGCACGGGCAGGGTCGCTGTGTTCGGATCGCAGGGGCCGCCGAAGCAGTTTCTGCTTGCCAAATGCCAGGGTGCAGGGGCACTTGTCTCGCGAGAACGGCACGCGTGCGAACCCAGGGCCAGGACCCTGGAGGCTTGAATGAAGGGGCAGGGACTATGGCGGGTTTCAAGGCGCTTCTGGCGACCAAAACGGATGGCGGGCAATCGGTTGATTGGGTCGAGCTTACCGAAGACGATCTTATGGATGGCGATGTAACCATCAAGGTCACGCACTCCACGTTGAATTACAAGGACGGACTGGCCATTACCGGGAAGGCGCCGGTCATCCGCCGCTGGCCGATGATCCCGGGCGTTGATCTGGCCGGTGTGGTCGAATCGTCGAGCAGCCCGGACTACAAGCCGGGCGATAAGGTGGTCGTGAATGGCTGGCAACTCGGCGAGACCCATTATGGCGGTTATGCGGAAAAGGCCCGCGTGAAGTCGGGCTGGCTGGTGCCGTTGCCGAAACAGTTCAACTGCTCCGACGCCATGGCCATCGGCACCGCCGGATATACCGCGATGCTGTGCGTGATGGCGCTTGAGGAGCATGACGTGAAACCGGGCGACGGTCCGGTGCTGGTAACGGGCGCGTCGGGCGGCGTGGGCGGTGTCGCTATCGCCCTGCTGTCAAAGCTCGGCTATGAAGTCGCCGTCTCCACGGGGCGCACGGAGGAAGAGGAGTATCTCAAATATCTCGGCGCCTCGGAAGTGATCGATCGCAGTGAATTCTCCGGCAAGCCCGCCATGCTTGGCAAGGAACGCTGGGCCGGCGCGATTGACAGCGTTGGCAGCTCGACACTGGCGAATGTATTGAGCCAGACCAAATTTGGCGGTTGCGTTGCGGCCTGCGGTCTGGCCCAGGGGACGGATCTTCCGACAACTGTTATGCCGTTCATCCTGCGCGGCATCACGCTTCAGGGGGTTCAGTCCGTCATGACGCCGAAGGCGCGCCGTGTGGAGGCCTGGGAGCGGCTCGCGAAGAATCTCGACATCGGCAAGCTGCGCGCCATGGCTGTCGCCCATCCGCTGGAGGATGTGCTTGAACTTGCCCCGCAGATCGTTGAGGGCAAGGTGCGCGGCCGCGTGGTCTTCAACATCGGATAGGCCCTGGACAGCCCCGGTCCCGCCACCGGCGTTTCCGCGGATGATGCACCCGAATGATGCGGGTTTTGCATTGCACCAGATGTGATAGAGTGTGCCGACTGGAGCAGGCAGGAAGCTGGTTTGCTTGGGGGTATGCATGAACGAAACCGACCTATTCGGCGACAGCCCCTATTCGATCGTATACCGCAATCCGGAGCTGTTGACGGCGTTCGGCTTGCTGGTTTTGTGCGAGATCCTGTGGCGGAAATTTTACCGTAAAGAGGAATATGGCACTGCCGAAGCCGCCGCCTCGGTGGGCATCGCCATTGGCCGCGCGATCGCCAAGCCGGTCATGATCTTCGCCCTCGCCGGGCTCTATATCTTCGTCTATGAGCTGCGCGTCTACACATTCGACATGAGCAAATGGTGGTCCTGGGTGCTGGTCTTTATCGGCGCCGATTTCCTCTATTACTGGATGCACCGCTTCAAGCATGTGATCCGCTGGATGTGGGCCGATCATGCGGTTCATCATTCCGGCAACCGGATGAATGTTTTCATGAATTTCCGGCTCGGCTGGACCGGTCTCATCGTCGGCACCTGGCTTATGCATCTGCCGCTGGTGCTGCTGGGCTTCTCGCCTTCAGCGGTCATAACGGCCTACGCGCTGAGCCTCGTCTGGCAGGCCTGGATTCACACCGACATGATCGGCAAGATCGGGCCCCTCGAATGGGTGCTGAACACACCCTCGCACCACCGGGTTCACCATGCGCGCAATCCGGTCTATCTCGACAAGAACTATGCCGGCCTTCTCATCATCTGGGACCGCATGTTCGGTTCCTTCCAGGAAGAGCTGGAAGAGGAGCCCTGCGATTACGGACTGGTGCAGCGGCTCACCTCGAACAACCCGATCAAGATCGCCTTCAATGAGTGGGGCAATCTGATCCGCGATGTTCTGGCCGCGGACAGCTGGAGAGGGCGCCTGCGCGAGGCCTTCGGCTACCCCGGCGACAAAAAGGCGGTGCTGGCGGAGCAGGCCAGGCTCAGGGTGCAGCGCGAGAAGGCAAGGCAGGTGCAGGCCGGGCCGGCAGCGGGCGAATAGGTCCTGACCGGCCTTTGCAGGCCGCGCTTACTCCGGCGCGTAGAGCGCATATCCAAGTCCGCTCTCAAAGGGCAGGGTCACCGATGCGTAGGGGCCGCCCGGAGAGCCGGTGTAATCCAGATAGGCCTTGATCTCCGCCGGGAAGGTATAGACGTTGTCCGCCAGCAGGAGGCTGCCCGGCCGCAATTTCGGTTCCATCAATTTGGCGACGGGGACATAGAGATCCTTCCAGCCGTCGAGGAACAGAAGATCCACCGGGCCGTCCAGGTCCTTTAAGGTCTCCAGCGCGTCGCCGACCCGGATTTCGGCATAGTCCGCCAGTCCGGCTTCCTCCAGATTGGCGCGCGCTTTTTCCGCTTTCGAAGCTTCCATTTCCGTGCCGGTAACCCTGCCGCCTGTGTCTTTTGCCGCCGCCGCCAGATAGAGGGTCGAAATTCCGAAGGAACTCCCGAATTCCACAATATGCGTGGCGCCAATCGCTTTGGCGCACAGATTCAAAAAGACGCCCATGGCCGGCTCGATGGAAAGATACACATCGCTGGGGTAGAGGGCGCTGGTGAATGTCCCGTCGGCCTTGGCGGCATTGATTTTGTCCCGCACGCCCGCCATGCGCGCGCCGTCGCCCCCGGCCAGTTTATGCTCGCGGGCGAGAACTTCCCTTAGCCTTGGGTCATCGAGCGTGTTCATTTGCGCCTCCTGTATGCATGCCGTTAACGGGTCCTGAGCCTAAAGCGAGGCGTCAATACGGCGCATGAGCGCCGGAGCCGCGCCCGGGAGGGCGTAGGCCAGAAGCGCCTGTTTGCGCATCAGGTTTATTTTGGCTGCAACGGACAAATGTCCGCCGCGCCCATCGAACTGGCGATAGAGGACATGAACATTGGTCATCATCCGCTCCGGTGAATCCCATTTCGCAAAGGGCAGGGCGAGAAACTCAGGCCCGGTGACGATATGGTGGGCCGCCGCCGCCACGGAGCGTTTTTCCTCATGGCATCTTCGCGCCGCGCCGCGGACATATTCCCAGTAGGATTTCACCCTTCGCACGCCATCCTTGTTGGTAACGGGACCATGGCCCGGCACGATGGTCTCCACATCGAGGCCGAGGATCAGATCAAGGGCGTTCAGCCAGTTCTCCACCGGCCCCGCCCACATGACGGGCGTTGACCCGATGAACAGTATATCTCCCGCGAACAGTGTTTTTGCGTCCGGCACATAGACCATGAGATCGCCGCTCGTATGGGCCGGCCCCACTTCGATGAGCTGGACCTTGCGCCCGCCAATCTCGCGCCAGATCGTGCCGGTGAATGTCTCGACCGCCGGCGTATGCTTCACCTCATCGAAGGCGTAGGGAAGACACATGGATTCAAACCAGTGGCCGACACGCTGGGCCGAGGTGACCGGCGCCAGTTTGAGAAAACCGCCCAGCCTGCGAAAGGCCAGCATGGAGCGGGGTTTGTGAAATTCCATCTCCGCGCGCGCCGCCGCCGAGGTCAGGCTTTTCACGCCTTCGACAAGCTGGTTGCCCCAGAAATGGTCTCCGTCCGCATGGGTGTTCACCAGCAGATGAAGCGGCGCCTCGCGCAGCAGCGGGCCCATGGCGTCGAGCATGGTTTGCGTGTGGCGGAGGTCCCACAGCGTATCGACCAGCAGCGATTGCCCTTTGCCGACCAGAAGCCCTGAATTGGATTCCCCCCATGACCCGTTCGGAACCATCCAGGCATAAAGATCATGCCCAAGGTCCCAGAGGCCTTCCGCATAGGCGGGGCGTTCGCGAAAGCGCGTGCGTTTTGCGCCCGTGGGGGCAATGCATTTGGCGCTTTCGGACGTCATTTCTCACCGTTTGCGCGCGCCGCGCCGCGGTGCGCGCGTGGTGGGGGGCGGCGCAATGCGGTTTTGCAGAATGCCGATACGCTCCACCTCGAGTTCGACAACGTCACCGGCTTTCAGCGTCCGCCCGAGCTCCAGGCCAGACCCTTTGCCCAGGCGGCCCGAACAGGTGCCTGAACCGATGAACTCTCCTGGATATAGGGTCTCGGAGCGCGAAATGTAGGAAATGATTTTCTCGAACGTCCAATACATGTCGCCGGTGGAGCCGCGCGACCACTCCTCGCCATTGACCCGGGCGGTCATGGTCAGGTTGTAGGGGTCGGGGATTTCGTCGGCCGTCACCAGCCATGGCCCGATGGCGTTGCCGGTATCGAAGTCCTTACCCTTAGCGGGTCCCAGACGCCCCTTCATTTCGCTCATCTGGACATCGCGGGCGGTAAAATCATTGAAGATGGTGTAGCCGGCGATGTGGTCGCGCGCGCTCGCCAGCGGAATGTCCCTCCCGCCCTTGCCGATGACCACACCCCATTCCAGCTCATAATCGAACTGCTTGGTGTAGGCCGGCATGCGGATGACCGCTCCGTTCCCGACAACGCTAAAGCGGTTGCCCTTGTAGTAGATGGGGCGCTTGTACCATTCCCTGTTCGCCAGGCCGGCGATGCTGCGCCGCCGCCCGAACCACTTCTCGATCGTTTCATCCAGCCTGGCAAAAGGCCCAAGCCCGGCGGTGCGGATGGAGTTGATGATATGCTCCTCGAACGCCATCGCGTCACGAATGGATTCAGGCACCGGAAGCGGGCTCAGGAATGTGGTGCTGGCGGCAGGCATCATTGTGCCTTCAGGCGCCTTGCTGGCCACGAAATCCTGGACCACATAGGCCTTGTATTGCGCCTCTGCGCCGGCCTTCAGGAAGGCGAGCATGGACGCGAAATGCGGAGCGGGCGCGCCTTCCAGCGCCACCAGCCCGGCCTGCAGCAGGGCAACGGACTTGTCGCCGCCAAACAGCGCGCCAATCTGCGGCAGACCGTCAGGTCCGATGACCGTGGCAAGTTTCACTATACGCTACCCCCGTTTAACCCGGGGTCCTTGACCCTGGGCTCTTGCCCCGATGAGAAGGTGCTTTGCGCGGCCCGTTGGGTCAATACCCGCGCGCGCGTTCGAAGCATTTTTTTGGCAATAAATTCCTCCCTTGAGAAGAGCGCGGGATAGCGGTTCCGCGCTCTTTTGTCATTCGGCCTTGCCGAAACCCCCGCCGGTCGGCGTCTGAATCATGATCGCTTCGCCCGCCTCCAGCACCGTGCGGTCGCAGCCCTTGAGTTTCTCGACATTGCCATCTGCCCGGCGCACCGCGTTGGCGCCGCATTGGCCAGGCCCGCCCCCCTCCATCCCGAAGGGCCGCACCTCGCGAAAG
This sequence comes from bacterium BMS3Bbin10, assembly GCA_002897995.1. Taxonomy (GTDB): domain Bacteria; phylum Pseudomonadota; class Alphaproteobacteria; order Rhizobiales; family Methyloligellaceae; genus UBA2767. Next base: position 23,684 of record BDTT01000012.1, read on the forward strand.
CCGGACAGGATGGCGCAGTCCATGCGCTCCAGGAATCTCAATGTTCGGGAGATGCCGTTGCCGGCGCACCATTTTCCCTTGCCGCCGGATCCTTGGCGGATATGAAAATCTTCAAGCAATACGGGGTAACGCAACTCCAGTATTTCCGGGTCGGTGAGCCGCGTGTTGGTCATATGCGTGTGCACCGCGTCGGCGCCGTCGAAGCCCGGCCCCGCGGGCGCGCCGGAGCAGATGGTTTCGTAATACTGATATTTCTCATTTCCGAAGGTGAGGTTGTTCATGGTGCCCTGCGCGGAGCCCAGCGCGCCAAGCGCCGCGAACAGGGCGTTGGTCACAACCTGGCTGGTTTCCACATTGCCGGCGACAACCGCGGCCGGGTAGGCGGGCGAAAGCATGGAGTTTTCGGGCAGGATGATGTGAATGGGTTTCAGGCAGCCGGCATTCATCGGAATGCGGTCATCGACCATGACGCGGAACACATAGAGCACCGCCGCGCGGGTGACGGGTTCCGGCGCATTGAAATTATTGTCCTGCGCCGGGCTGGTGCCGGTGAAATCGACACTCGCAGTGCGCGCCTCTTTATCCACCCGGATGGCCACGGCGATTTTCGTGCCCTGATCCATCTCCACCTCGAAGGCGGAGTCCTTCAGCACATCGATGACCCGGCGCACGCTCTCTTCCGCATTGTCCTGCACATGCCCCATATAGGCCTGCACAGTGTCCAGGCCGAAATGGTCGACCATGCTCCGCAGTTCGGCGACGCCTTTCTCATTGGCCGCGACCTGCGCCTTCAAGTCCGCGATATTGTCGTCCGGATTGCGCGCGGGATATTTCGCTTGGTTCAGCAGCGCGCGCGCCTCCGCTTCGCGGAACCCGCCCGCTTCGACCAGCAGGAAATTGTCGATATAGACGCCTTCTTCCTCGATTGTGCGCGCATCGGGGCTCATGGAGCCCGGTGAAATACCGCCGATGTCCGCATGATGTCCCCGGCTCGCCACGTAAAAAAGAATTTTGTTTTCGCTCACGGCTGTTCCGGCTTTCAGCCGGGCCTCCGCAGGGGCGGCCTGACCGGCCGGCGCGCGTTCGCGCTTGCCTCGCTGCGCTCGGATGTCTTGCCCCACACTGAACACCGGCGTGACGACGGTGATGTCGGGCAGATGCGTGCCGCCGTTATAGGGGGCGTTGAGCATATAGACGTCGCCGGGGCGCAGTTTGCCTGCATTCTCGCGGATGATGGTCTCGACGCTTCTGTCCATGGAGCCCAGATGCACCGGCATATGCGGCGCGTTGGCGATGAGCTGGCCTTGGGCATCAAAAAGCGCGCAGGAGAAATCGAGCCGCTCCTTGATGTTGACCGAATGGGCGGTGTTCTGCAGCGCCACGCCCATCTGCTCGGCGATCGACATGAACAGATTGTTGAACACCTCCAGCATAACCGGATCGGCCTTCGTTCCGACCGCATCGCGTTTCGGGCGCGGCGTGGCGCGTGTGAGCAGGAGGTGATTGTGAGTCGTCACTTCAGCGCCCCAGCCGGGCTCCAGGACGACGGTCTGGTTGTCCTCGATAATAAGTGCCGGCCCGAGGATCTCATGTCCCGGCTCAAGCTGCCGGCGCAGAAAGACGCCGGCGTCGCGCCACTTCCGGTTTGAAAAGAAACGCGTGGCCGCGTAGGGGGCGGGAGCGGGCTCTCTGGTGAGCGGAAATTCCTTCTCGCGCGCATCCGCGCCGCCGCCGCTGGTTTCCACCTCAATCGCCTCGATGACGATCGGGCAATCGGGATCGGTGAAGCCGAAACGCTGCTTGTGCTCGGCCTCGAAAGCGGCGCGCATGGTCTTCAGGGTTCCGACAGTGACCGGCAAGGCGGTGTCCGTCCCCTGATAGCGCAGATGGACACGCAACTGCGTCCCCATGTCATCGGCGGCCACGTCCTGACCGGCGAGCTCGGATATGTTCTCTTTTTCCAACTCCGCGCCGATGGATTTCACCTCTTCCAGGGCGGCGGCATCCAGCGGCTTCTCGATGGCGCGCTGGCGCGAAGCGCGGATGCTGGCAAGCCCCATGCCATAGGCCGACAGAACGCCCGAAAGCGGGTGCATATGGATGGTTTCCATGCCCAGCACATCGGCGATCATGCAGGCATGCTGTCCGCCCGCGCCGCCGAATGAGACGAGCGCATATTCGGTCACGTCATAGCCGCGCTGGATGGAAATTTTCTTGATGGCGTTGGCCATGTTTTCAACCGCGATGCGCAGGAACCCGTCGGCCACTTCTTCAGGAGGGCGGTCATCGCCGATGGCGCGCGCGAGATCGCCAAATGCCTTTTTGACGGCTTCGGCATCGAGCGGCTGGTCCTGCGCGGGGCCGAAGATGGCGGGGAAGAATTCGGGGCTGAGTTTGCCGACCATCACATTGGCGTCGGTGACGGTGAGGGGGCCGCCGCGCCGGTAACAGCGCGGCCCCGGATCGGCCCCGGCGGAGTCCGGTCCGACCCGGAAACGCGCACCGTCATAATGCAGGACCGAGCCGCCGCCCGCGGCCACCGTGTGAATGCGCATCATGGGCGCGCGCATGCGCACGCCGGCGACCTGCGTCTCGAAACTGCGCTCATAGCTCCCCGCATAATGGGAGACATCGGTCGAGGTGCCGCCCATGTCGAAGCCGATAATCTTCTTCAAACCCGCGATGCCAGCGGTTTCGACCGCGCCGACGACACCGCCCGCGGGGCCCGACAAAATGGAGTCCTTGCCCTGAAACAGGGCCGCCGATGTCAGCCCGCCGGAACTCGCCATGAACATGAGCTTGGGGGCGCTTCCCCCCACCCCCGGCCCCTCCCCGCCGGGGGGAGGGGAGGCGGGCGCGCCCAGCTCTCCGGCGACCTTGTCCACATGGCGGCGCAGAATGGGCGAGAGATAGGCGTCGACGACGGCCGTGTCGCCGCGCCCGACAAACTTGATAAGCGGGCTTGCCTCATGGCTCGGCGAAACCTGGGTGAATCCGGTCTCGCGCGCGATTTGCGCGACGCGGGCTTCGTGGAGGGGGTAGGCATAGGCATGCATGAAGACGATGGCGACGGCGCGGATGCCGTCCTCATAAGCCGACCTCAGGGCGATTCGGGCGGCCTCTTCATCGAGCGGCGTTTCAACGCCGCCGTCCGCGCGCACCCGTTCGGGAATTTCCGCGACGCGAGAGTAGAGCAACTCCGGCTTCACGATATTGCGGGCGAAAATGTCGGGCCGCGCCTGATAGCCGATTTCCAGGGCGTCGCGGAAACCTTGCGTGGTGAGCAGCAGCACCCGCTCGCCTTGACGCTCCAGCAGCGCGTTGGTCGCAACCGTGGTGCCCATCTTGACCGCGCCAATGCGGCTTGAGGGAAGCGGATCGCCCGCGCCGACGCCGAGGAATTCGCGGATGCCCTGCAAAGCCGCGTCGTCATAGCTTTCAGGATTTTGCGAAAGCAGCTTGGCCGCTTTGATTTCGCCCGATGGCGCGCATGCGACCACATCGGTGAAGGTGCCGCCCCGGTCGATCCAGAAATACCATTTTCCCCGGTCCGTCATGGGGCAAAAGCAATAGGGCGCGAAAGAAGCGCGCGCAATGGGGTCAGCTGCGCCGGATCACGCGCCCGGGGCGCTTTGCATATATGTAATCAGGTAAATTCCGCCGGCGACGATGGCGGCGGTCATGAGCCAGAAAATTATTTTCATCACGGGTGGCCTTCTTCTGTGTTGCTGCTGGAGGATAGGTGCAACTCGCGGGGTCATGCAATTCACTTCCGTTACTTCTGACGCCAGGCCCTATGAGACCCGCATTCTCTGCCCCGCGGCGACGAGGGCGACGACGAGCAGGGCGAAACCAATCTCGATCCAGGTGATCTGCTCTCCCAGCAGCAATGCGGCCGCGCCCAGCGTCACGAAGGTTTGCAGCAATTGCAGCTGACCGACCTTGGCGACGCCGCCGAGCGCCAGCCCCTGATACCAGGCGAAGAAGCCGATAAACTGGCTGAACAGCGCCAGATACAGGAATCCCGCCCAGGCCGACGCCGGGGCGCTCCAGTTGATGGGCGTGCCCATGAATATCAGCCCGGCCAGCAATATCGGAGCCGCGATCACCAGCGCCCAGCAAATGACCTGCCAGCCGCCCATGGAGCGCGCCAGCACACCGCCTTCCGCATAGCCGATCGCCACGGCTACGATGGCGGCGGCGAGCAGCAGATCGGCGGTGCGGACACCTTCGGCTCCCGCCCCTTCGATGAGCGTGAATGCCAGTACGGCGGCGGTCCCGGCGATGCTGCACGCCCAGAACCCTTTCGAGGGCCGCTCCCCGGCCGATATGACGCCCGCGACAGCGGTTGCCAGCGGCAGGATGGCGAGGACGATGCCGCCATGGGCAGCGGGCACATATTGCATCGCCAGGGTCGCCAGCAGCGGAAAGGCGAGCACGACGCCGGCCGATGCGATCGCCAGGGATCGCCAGGTTTCTCTGGGCGGCCATTTCTGCCGGGTTGCGAGCAGAACGATCGCGGCGGCGAATGCGGCGACGAGCCCGCGTCCCAATCCTATGAACCAGGGGTCAAGGCCATTGAGGCTGGCCCGCGTGGCCGGCAGCGTCAGCCCGAAAATGACAACGCCGGTCAGCCCGAGCACGAGGCCGGCACGCTCGGGGTTTTTCATCGAAATACCAATAAGGAGGGGCTGGGCCCTGGAGCACGCCCGCGGTTGACGGAATTCTGCAAGTTCGAATTCGGCAGTTTAGTCCCTTGCGGGAGGTCGAGCCATCTGTTTGCTGAAAAAGGTGATTCTTCTCATGCATTTTACGAAAAAATGCGTATGCTGCGGGCCATGTCGATTTGGGGAAAAATGGCGGGCGCCGCCGCGGGGCTAGCGGTAGGCGGTCCCATAGGCGCTCTTGTGGGGGGATTTGCCGGGCATTTCGCGATTGATCGCGACAAGGACGGCGAAGACTCCGCCGGGGGTGAAAATCAGGTTGCCTTCACCGTGGGCGTCATTGCGCTTGGCGCGAAGATGGCCAAGGCCGACGGTGTGGTGACGCCCGATGAGGTCAACGCCTTCAAGGACGTCTTCAAGGTGCCGGAAGGCGAGATGAAGAATGTCGCCCGCGTGTTCAATCTGGCGAAGCAGGACATTGCCGGCTACGAGGCCTATGCCGATCAGCTGGCCAGCATGTTCAAGGACAACAAGAAGCTTCTTGAAGATATTCTCGATGGCCTGTTCCATATCGCCGGAGCCGATGAAGTGATGCATCCGGCCGAAGAAGCCTATCTTGGTGAGGTCGCCAGCCGGTTCGGCTTCTCCCCGACCGAGTTCAAATATATCCAGGCGCGCCATGTGGCGTCGGACAAGCGCAACCCATACGACGTGCTGGAAGTCACGCCCGAGATTTCGGACGGCGACCTCAAGACCCATTACCGCAAGCTGGTTGCCGAAAATCATCCCGACAAACTGCTGGCGCGCGGGGTTCCGCAAGAGTTCATCGCACTGGCGACGGAAAAGATCGCCACCATCAACGAAGCCTATGACGAGGTTGCCAAGGAACGCGGGATTTGACGCCTGACACGTCTCTCGTCACGCTTTACTGCCCTTCGCCAAATTTTGAGCCGCGCAAGGATGCCCGCGCGGCCGAAATGCTGCTGCTCCACTATACGGGCATGGAGAGCGCCGAGGGCGCGCTCGCCTGGCTGACGGCACCGGAGTCGAAAGTCTCCTGCCATTATCTCGTCGATGAGCAGGGCCGTATCACGCAGATGGTGGCTGAAGAGATGCGCGCCTGGCATGCGGGCAATTCCCACTGGGCGGGGGAGGACGATATCAATTCCCGCTCCATCGGCATCGAGATTCACAACCCCGGTCACGAGCTGGGTTACCCGGATTTCCCGAACGTTCAGATGAGCGCGGTTGCGGATCTGTGCGGCGATATTCTCAAACGCAACCAAATCCGGCCCGAACGCGTGCTGGCCCATAGCGACGTGGCGCCGGCGCGCAAACGCGACCCGGGCGAAAAATTCGACTGGCCGCGGCTGGCGAAGGCGGGCATCGGACTGTGGGTGGAGCCCGAGCCGGTTGGGTCCGGCGACGGGCTGGGGCCGGGCAGCGAAGGCGATGAGGTGAAGGGCCTTCAGGAGGCCTTGAAGACATTCGGCTATGGACTTGAGATAACGGGAACATATGACGCGGCAACCAAGAGCGTGGTGCGCGCGTTCCAGCGCCACTGGCGGCCGGAACGCGTCGATGGGCGCGCGGACCGGTCCGTGCGGGTGACGCTTGAGCGGTTGATTGAGGCCATGACCCAAGGGTCCGGGCAGTCAGGTATTAACGCTGTAATTCGATAAATTGCCATATTCCCCCTCAGTTTTGCCGCACTCGCGCGATTTAGTGTTCAGCCTTGGCCGGGGGGCGTGTATTAGCGTGAGGAAATACAATTATGGCATCAAACGAACTCGACCGGTTGCGGGCGCTCGCCAGCTTTGCCGACCAGATTTGCGGTCTTGCCAATGACGGAGAAGAAGCGCGCCGGCGCATCAATCACCTGATCAGCCGGTCGGAGGAAGACATCAAGACCAAGAGCCTGGAAATACAGATGCAGCAGTCGCATATCGCGCTGCTGAAGCATCTGGACGGCTTCATGTCCCGGCCGCTCGACGCCGCAGGCCAGTTTCGCCTGGGTGAAGCCCCGGGTGCAGCCCCGGGTGCGGGCCCGCGCGCCATCGCCGACCGGAAATAGGCTGCGAACACGGATCAGCCGGCGCTGCGGCGCGGCGCCAGCCAATAATCACCTCTCCCCTGCGGGGGGAGGTCGAACCGCGGATTCGCGTGAGGGGAACGGCGGTTGCCGGTTCGCTCACGGCTGACCTCACTCTCCAGCCCTCTCCCGCCGGGGTGACGAATGTGACCTCTCAGGCGTGGCGCTTGAGAGTCTCGACAACCGACGCCGGAACCTCAACACCATCCAGAAGCCGCCCGTCGTCCTGCGGTGCGCCGAACGCGTGCCGGACCGGGATCACACCGCTCCAGACCGGCAGCGCATAATCCTCATCGTCGTCGATGGGGCCGCCGGTGCGCGCCTTTGCGACGGCGTGCTCGATCGGCACGGCGAAGACGCCTGTGCTCTTCAGCTCCTTGTCGTTCATGGGGCGGGCCTCGTCCCAGCGGCCCGGCGCCAGATGGTCCGTTATCTGTGCAAGCGCTTGCGTCATTTCATCCGCGTCCGTCACCTGCCGCGCCATGCCATGGATGACCACGGACCGGTAATTCATTGACGAATGGAACGCGGAGCGCGCCAGCACCAGCGCGTCCACCAGCGTAACTTCGATGCACACCGGTACGCCTTTGCCCAGCGTCTTGGCGATGCGCGCCGCCTTGGCGCCGTGCAGATAAAGCGTCTCGCCGATGCGCCCGTAAATCATCGGGATGACCATCGGCCAGTCATTGTCGGTAAAGCCGACATGGGCGAGGAGCGCCTCATCGAGGATGGCGTGGACGGTTTCCTTGTCATAGGAGGCGCGGTCGCTCTTGCGCACCTTGTTCAATTTTGTTTTTGCATATGTGTTCATGGGAGGGTGAAACTTTCCTGGATTGATGTTGCTCCTGCATTGATAGCCTCGTAAAAGGCTCTATGAAAAGAGCCATTATTCAGAAAATAATGGGGCCATTTTGCAGGATGTATTCTCAGGTGTCGTAGATCTTGAGCGGTCCGCGCGGCAATCGCTTTACCGCCAGCTCTATGAGCAGTTGCGCGGCGCGATCCTCGACGGGCGGCTGCCCGCTGGGACACGCATTCCCTCCAGCCGGGCCATGGCGGCGCAGTTGGGCGTGGCGCGCAACACGGTGCTGGCGGCGGTGGAGCAACTGGCCGCCGAAGGGTTCCTTGAAGCGCGGCGGGGCTCGGGGACGCTCGTCTCCGCCCAGCTCTCCGCCGGTTTGACGCGGGCGGCGCGGCAGCGCAGGTCCGGCACGCGCCCTGTTTACGCCCTGTCGGCTGCGGGCACGCGTCTTGCCGGCATCAGCCGCACGAGTGACGGGGGAGAAACTCCAAGGCCGTTCATGCCGGGCATTCCCGACATTGGCGCATTCCCGGCGGCGATCTGGGCGAGGCTTCTGAGACGCGAGACACAGCGCTTGCAGCCCGAGGCGCTGGCCTATGGGTGGACCGCGGGCCATCCAAGGCTGCGCGAAGTCCTGTGCGCGCATTTGCGCGAGATGCGGGGCATCCAGGCCGAACCCGAACAGATCATCATCACATCCTCGGCTCAAGGAGCGCTCGACCTTCTCGCCCGCGCTCTTGTTGGCCCGGGAGACAGGGTGTGGCTGGAGGAGCCGGGCTATCTTGGCGCGCGCGCGGCATTTTCAGGAGCCGGCGCGCGGCTTGTCCCGGTGCCGGTTGACGCCCATGGCCTCAACCCGAACGGAAAGCACGCCGTCCCTCGCGCCATTTATGTGACGCCCTCGCATCAATATCCTACCGGGCGGCTGATGCCGCTCGCGCGCAGACTGGAATTGCTGGACGTCGCCGAGCGCCACGGCGCATACGTCATCGAAGACGACTATGACAGCGAGTTCCAGTTCAAGGGCCGCCCGGTCGCGGCCTTGCAGGGGCTGGACCCTGAAGGGCGCGTTCTCTATGTCGGCACCTTCTCCAAAATTCTCCAGCCCGGTTTGCGCGTGGGCTACGCGGTTGTGCCGAGTGCGCTGGCGGGGCCCCTGGGAGCGATTCAGCGCAACACCGGGCAGATCGTCCCGGTGGCCATACAACTGGCGCTGGCGGCGTTCATCGAAGAGGGGCATCTGCGCGCCCATGTGCGGCGGATGTGCGCCCTTTACGAGCAGCGCCAGCGCGCGCTGGCCGATGGGCTGTCGGCGCTTTTCAAGGGCTTGCTGACTGTCGAGAAACCGGCCGGCGGCATGCAGCTTATCGCCGGGTTGCCCGGCAAGATTGACGATACGGCCATCGTTGCCAGGCTGGCGGAGAGGGGGGTGCAGGCGCGGGCGCTCAGCAGCTTCTATCTGGGCAAGGCAAAAAGCCAGGGGTTGCTGCTGGGATTTGCCGGGTATGCGAGCGAGGCGATCGAGGCGGGGCTTAAGGAGATCAAAGAGATACTGCGCTCTAATACCGATGGCCAACCCCTTTGACTCGTGGCCCATGCTTCGAGACGCGCCCTCGCGGACGCTCCTCAGCATGAGGTATATAATTACTATTCCTGCCCACAAACCTCATCCTGAGGAGGCGCGAAGCGCCGTCTCGAAGGATGTGCGGACCGGTCAGACTTAGCGGCCCATGCTATAATTCCTCTTTGCAATGTCCCGGCACTTGACCAATGAGGGTCCAATTCCTTTATTGTTTATGGAAAGCTTTAGGAGTTGTGATGTCCAGAGACCGGAAAGAGGAAGCGTGGGCAGAAGCCGTCAAAATGGCAAGCTCTGGCGACTATAAAAGCGCGTCGCACGTCGAGGATATTATGAGGTCCAATGGCTACTCACATGAAGTCAATGCGTGGCGCGGCAAGTGGGAGCATGACCGCTTGGATCAATTGTGCCGCGACGGTATAGAAAACAAGAATAATACCTAATGATCCCAAGCGAGAAAGACGCATAATGGAAAAATGGCCGCTCGACAAGCTTCAAGGGCGGAAGTCGTTTGAAGATTGGAGCGAATTTTTCGCCACGCTAACCCCCTACGCTGTAGGAGAAGTTTGCGTTGATGCAATGAGTCAAGACCTGGGTGTCCCTGAATCTCTGAACTTCTATTCTGCGGGAATAAACAGACTGCGTGACATGGCGCAGATATCGACTGCATTGACAGACGCTCAACGCGATGCAGCGATGGGTTTTTCTAAAAAAGTTTTATCTTATGTTGAAGCGCAGTTTGTAGCATGGCCAGACGCTTTAGAACGCCTGAGAGATGCACTCTCCTACTCGGATGAATTCTATCAAATATGGGGGACTGAAGCCGCGCGCGAATTTCTATACGAGCGCGGCTTTTATGATGAGTACGGCGTGCAACTAAAACCTATGGAGGAAGAAGATGAGGGTCCTCCTAGGATTTCAAACTGAAATGCTACCGGAATTCTCCGCGCCTGACCTCTGTTCACCTTGTCGGGGGGTACTTGACGCAAACCACTCCAATCCCCTTATTCTGTTCATGCCAGTTGGCCGGATGGCCGCTCTGCGCGGGGGATTTGTATTTTCGTACCTTGGCGCGGGGAGGAAAGTCCGGGCTCCATGGAAGCACGGTGCCGGATAACGTCCGGCGGGGGCGACCCCAGGGAAAGTGCCACAGAAAGCAAACCGCCTCTCATTCGGGCCGCAAGGCTAAGAACAAGAGGTAAGGGTGAAAGGGTGCGGTAAGAGCGCACCGCGCGGCTGGCAACAGGCGCGGCACGGTAAACCCCACCGGGAGCAAGACCGAATAGGGATGACGCGGGCTCATCAGCCCAGGCCCGTTTCCAGGCTTGATCATCCGGGTTGGTCGCACGAGGCGTATCGCAAGATGCGTCCCAGATGAATGGTCATCCATTCTGCTTAACGCGGAGGGACAGAACCCGGCTTACAGGCGAACTGGCATGATTATGGGCCGGTCCACGCGAAACCGTGGGCCGGCCTTCCAGTACATTACACGTGCAGAAAATGCCAGGAGACGGTGAGCTTTTATCAATTCCCACTATCCGTCATTCCGGCGAACGCCGGAATCCAGTTGCTGCCGTAAAGAAATATTGCGGAGTTTGTTTTCTGGACCCCGGTTTTCACCGGGGTGACGGGAATGGGTGACTGGGATAACGAGAAAAAACGGCCGGTGCGGAATGAAGCTCCGCGCCGGCCGTCCAGCTTTACCGATATGCTCTTGAGATCACGCGAGATCGAAGCGATCGGCGTTCATCACCTTGTTCCAGGCCGCCACGAAGTCGCTCACGAAGACTTCCGCTGAGTCTTCGCAGGCATAGACTTCCGCGAGTGCGCGCAGCTGGGAGTTGGAGCCGAAGATGAGGTCGACACGGGTGCCGGTCCATTTCACATCGCCGGTCTCCCGGTCGCGTCCCTCGAACACGTCTTCGGCCTCCGAAGCCGCCTTCCACTGCGTGCCCATGTCGAGCAGGTTCACGAAGAAGTCGTTGGTGAGCGTTTCGGGCCGATTGGTGAAAACACCATGCTCTGACTGAGCGTGGTTTGCGCCCAGCACGCGCAAGCCGCCGACGAGAACCGTCATCTCGGGCGCGGTCAGGGTCAGGAGCTGCGCCCGGTCGATCAGCAGCTCCTCCGCCGAGACGCTGTATTGCGTCTTGAGGTAGTTGCGGAAACCGTCCGCGCATGGTTCGAGCATGGCGACGCTATCCACGTCCGTCTGCTCCTGCGATGCGTCGGTCCGGCCCGGCGTGAAAGGAACTTCCACATCCTGCCCGGCGCTCGAAGCCGCCTGCTCGACAGCCGCGCACCCGCCCAGGACGATCATGTCGGCAAGCGAGACCTTCTTCCCGCCGGACTGGGCGTCATTGAACGCTTGTCTGATGCCCTCGAGGGTATCGAGAACTTTCGCCAGTTGGGCAGGCTGGTTGACCTCCCAATCCTTTTGCGGCGCCAGACGGATGCGCGCGCCGTTCGCCCCGCCGCGCTTGTCCGAGCCGCGATAAGTTGCCGCCGATGCCCAGGCGGCCCCGACCAGTTCGGAGACGGACAGCCCCGAGCCAAGGATTTTGCCCTTGAGACCGGCGATGTCCGCCGCGTCGATCAGATCGTGATCAGCTGCCGGAATGGGGTCCTGCCAGATCAGCTCTTCCGCCGGGACCTCAGCGCCGAGATAGCGCGAACGCGGTCCCATGTCGCGGTGCGTGAGCTTGAACCACGCCCGGGCGAAGGCGTCCGCGAATTCGTCCGGGTTCTCGTGGAACCGTTTCGAGATCGGGCCATAGATCGGGTCCATGCGCATCGCCATATCGGCGGTTGTCATGATGGTCGTCACCCGCTTCGAAGAATCATCCGCAGCCGGCGCGAGGTTCTTTTCGTCCGGATTGACAGGGACCCACTGCCAGGCCCCGGCGGGGCTCTTCACCAGATCCCAATCATAGCCGAACAGAACATCGAAATAGCCATTGTCCCATTTGATCGGGTTCGGGGTCCAGGCCCCTTCCAGGCCGCTGCCGATCTGATCGCCGCCTTTGCCGCTGCCAAAGCTGCTCTTCCAGCCGAAGCCCTGCTCTTCAATGCCGGCGGCCTCGGGTTCAGGGCCGACAAGCGAAGCATCGCCCGCGCCGTGGCATTTGCCGAAGGTGTGGCCGCCGGCGGTGAGTGCAACCGTTTCCTCGTCGTTCATCGCCATGCGAGCGAAGGTCTCTCGAATGTCGCGGCCCGACGCCAGTATGCTCGGCTCACCGTTCGGCCCTTCCGGGTTCACGTAGATCAGCCCCATCTGAACAGCGGCAAGAGGATTTTCGAGGTCCCTGTCGCCGGAGTGGCGCTTGTCGCCGAGCCACTCGGTCTCGCCGCCCCAGTAGATGTCCTCTTCGGGCTCCCAGATATCCTCGCGCCCGCCGGCAAAGCCGAAAGTCTTGCCGCCCATCGATTCAATCGCGCAGTTGCCGGCCAGGATCATGAGGTCGGCCCATGAAATCTGTTTGCCGTATTTCTGCTTGATCGGCCAGAGCAGCCGGCGCGCCTTGTCGAGGTTCACATTGTCGGGCCAGCTGTTCACCGGCGCAAAGCGCTGGTTGCCGGTGCCGGCGCCGCCGCGCCCGTCTGCGGTGCGGTAGGTGCCTGCGCTGTGCCACGCCATCCTGATAAAGAACGGCCCGTAATGGCCATAGTCGGCCGGCCACCAGTCCTGACTGTCGGTCATCAGCGCATTGAGGTCCTTCTTGATGGCCTCAAGATCGAGCTTTTTGAACTCCTCAGCGTAGCTGAACCCCTCGCCCATGGGATCGGACAGGGCGGAGTTCTGGTGAAGAATCTTCAGGTTCAACTGATTTGGCCACCAGTCCCGGTTCGATACGGTTCCAAGGGTCGTGTGTGCGTGCATTACCGGGCACTTGCCCGCGTTCTCGTCAGTCTTCGCGTCCATCATCTTCTCCAATCTCGTAGCGCAATTTTCTTCAGGGTTTTCCGTCTCGAATTATGCCTGGTCCGTAATTCTGGAATTATTCTAGTTAAACTTGGCGTAGATCAGACATAAGGTCCAATTGCAAAAATCTATCTTTATGATAAGAAAAACTGATTACATAAAAAGGCAAACACGGGCGCTTTTATCTGTCCTGCCGCTGCGCTATTTGAGGACCCTTTTTTTGTCGTCCTATCGCTGCGCTATTTGAGGACCCCTTTTTTTGTCCTACTGCTGCGCTATTTGAGGACCCGTAACGATGATCACGCTGCGTCAGCTTCAATATTTCCAGGCTCTTGGTGAATGCCTCCATTTTGGCCGGGCCGCTGAAGCCTGTTCGGTGACCCAGCCGGCCCTGAGCATGCAGATCAAGGAGCTTGAGGCCGATCTTGGCGTGACGCTCATCGAGCGCCGCAAATCCGGCGTGCAGCTCACCAGCGAGGGGCGGGAGGTTGCCCGGCGCGCGGCGCAAATCCTGCTGGATACAAAAGACCTTCGAGACTTTGCCGCCGAGCGCCACGGGCCGCTCGGCCGCGCCCTGTCGCTGGGGGTTATTCCGACCATAGCACCTTACATTCTTCCGCGCGCCCTGCCTGAGTTGCAGCAGCGATACCCCGAACTCGATCTGACTCTGCATGAGGCGCAGACCGGCCGTTTGCTGGAGCAGCTGGCCGGAGGCGCCCTGGATGTGGCGCTGCTCGCGCTCCCGGCCGGAGATGACCGCTTCACAAGCGAGATATTGTTCGAGGACCGGTTTCTGCTGGCCATGCCGGCGGGTGCGCCCGCGCCCCGGTCCATGCATATCGGCGATCTGCGCGCGGACAAGCTGATTCTGCTGGAGGAAGGCCACTGCCTGCGCGACCAGGCGCTCGCCGTCTGCGGCGCTGTCGGGGAGGGGGCCATGGCGAAATTCGGCGCCACCAGCCTGACGACGGTCCTGCAGATGGTGGCGAGCGGTTACGGCAGCACGCTGTTGCCGGAAATGGCGGTGCCTGTGGAGGTTCGCGCCGGCACGCCGCTGACCCTGCGCCATCTGGAGCCGGAGCCCTCGCGCACCATCGGACTGCTCTGGCGCGCCTCGGCGCCCCGCCAGGAACGGTTCGGCGCGCTCGGCGATGTCATTCGCGGCGTCTGGCGGAAGGGCAATCCGGGATACCAGGCGCACTGAGGTTTTTGTTCAGCGTTTCAGGAATTCCTGCATCAGCTCCACCGTCTGTTGCGGCCTTTCTTCCTGGGGCATGTGCCCGCATCTGCGCATGATACGGAGGGTGGAATTGGGAAGATCGTTGCGCAGCCGCAGGCCGATTCTCGGCTTGATAACCTTGTCGCGGTCGCACCAGATGATGAGCGCCGGAATCTTGATGGTCTTGTAGCGGCTTGAGAGTTCGGGAAGATTTTTCGGCAAAATCTGACGCGCCGTCTGAATCAGGGCATGGCGGGAGCCTTTGTCCTTCAGCGGGCCGGAATATTGCTTCACATCGTGGCTGTCGAATTTCGAATCGTCGAAATAGGCAAGTTTCAGGGCAACCCGCGTCTGGACATCGAGCGGCACCAGGCGGCTGCTGATCTCGCCCAGCACCGGTGTGCGCAAAATGCTGAAGGCGATCGGAATATTCTGGGCATAGGCGATGCTGTTGATAAGAACCAGTTTGGCGATCCGTTTGCGCTTGGCGGGGTTGTTGTCGAGCGCCAGCACCAGCGCCACGCCGCCGCCGAGCGAGTGGCCGATGACGGTGACCTTTTTCAGGCCGATCTGATCGATGAACTGGGAAACGAGCGCCGCCTGATCGAAAATGGAGTAGCCGTCATCGAACGGCTTTTCAGACAGGCCGAAGCCTTTCAGGTCCAGCGTGACGACCCTGTAGCCCGACGCGGTCAGCGCCGGTTCCACATGCCGCCAGGTGTAGGAACTGGCGCCGAAGCCGTGCAGCAGCAAGACGGCCTGGCCTGTCCCCCGATCGCGATAGGCCAGCCGGACTTTCTGCGTGTCCGAACCCACGGTGGCATAGCGGACATCGGCGTCCCCGCTCTGATAGGCGCCCGAACATGACATGAGAAGCGATCCCGCCAGCAGCAGCACACAAATTCTAACCGTCTTAATCATGAGTCCCGCGATCAATTCATGCATTGGCGGCAAACCGAAACCCGTGGCCCCGGTAACAGGGGCGCGAGACTTTCATGCTGTTCGGGCTTTTTCAAGAACTCATCGTCCAGGGGCGTTTCGTAAAGTGCGCCCGGGCCACCTGCTCCGGTTCGATGGAAAACCGCTCCAGCCGCGCCCGGCCGCGGCGGATCAACACCTCCTTAACTCTAGCTTGTGATCGTGAGAGCCGGAAATCCCGGTTTGTTGCCGATTAACCCGCCATAAACCCTGAATTCTCCATGTCAGGCCATTGACGCCCATATATTCCCATGCTATCCCATATGTGCCCGTTCGGATTGGGGTAACGGGAGGAGAGGCGTCTTGTCTGAGCTCCTCTGAGGCCACGGGAGACCAGCGGCCTCTCCTCCGCCCCATATCCATCAGGACGCGGTAGCAGCGCTGGGGGCTGCACCTGCGGCAAGGAAGTTCGTTGCGTAACAGCCGAAGTGGGGAATCGAGGGGGGATGGATCAGTTTGTCTCCAAATTTACCAACAAGATTGACGCCAAGGGGCGGGTATCCGTCCCGGTCTCTTTCCGCACTGTCCTCGCCAAAGACGGCTTTGAGGGCATCTATTGCTATCCCTCGCTTGATGACGATGCGCTGGATGCGGGTGGCCAGCGCCTTGTCGGCAAGATTCAGCTTCTCCTCGAAGACCTCGCTCCCTATTCCGACGAACGCGACCATCTCGCGATGGCGCTTTTTGGCGCCAGCGAAATCCTCTCCATTGACCAGGATGGCCGCATCAAGATTCCCGAACGCCTGTGCACCCATGTGGGGCTTTCCAGCAGGGTCACATTCGTCGGGCTGGGCGACAAATTTCAGATATGGGAACCCGAGAAATTTGCCGATCAATTCAATGAGGGGCGTAAAAAGCTCAGTGAATTCAAGAAACTGCTAGGCGCGGGACGCGGAATTTCGCCGGACACTGAGGGGGCACGGGAACAATGACGAGCCGCGGCACACCAGTCACGGGTGCTGCTGGCGGACCGGTTCGTCACGTTCCTGTGCTGCTCCCGGAGATCATTGACGCGCTGGCGCCCCGCGAGAACGGCACCTATATCGACGGAACATTCGGCGCGGGCGGATATACGCGCGCCCTGCTTGAGAGCGCCGAATGCATCGTCCTCGCCATCGACAAGGATCCGGAAGCCATTTCGGCCGGGCGCGGTCTGGAAGCGGAATCGGGCGGGCGGCTGACGCTGGTGCAGGGCGCCTTCGGCGATATGGCGGACATTGCCGCCGCCAATGGCATTTCCCGCGCCGACGGCATTGCCCTCGATCTCGGCGTGTCCTCGATGCAGCTCGATCAGGGTATGCGCGGATTTTCCTTTCAGAGCGACGGGCCGCTCGACATGCGCATGTCGCAGGCCGGTCCGAGCGCCGCCGATGCGGTGAATTCACTCGCCGAACGCGATCTGGCCCGGGTGATCCGGGTTCTGGGCGAAGAACGGCGCGCGCGGGCCATCGCCCGGGCCATTGTCGCCGCGCGCGAGGAGCGCCCCATTGCCCGCACGGGCGAGCTGGCGGATATCGTCACGCGGGTGCTCGGGCGCCGGCATGACGACAAGAAACATCCCGCCACCCGGACCTTTCAGGCCCTGCGTCTTTATGTGAACGGGGAACTGGATGAACTGGTCGCCGGCCTGCTGGCGGCGGAGCGGTTGCTTGGAGAAGGGGGGCGTCTCGTGGTCGTCACCTTCCATTCCCTCGAGGACCGGATCGTGAAGCGGTTTCTGGCTGCCCGCGCGGGGAAAGCGGCCAGGCCATCGCGCCATGCGCCGGTGAGCGCGGCGCCTGAGCGGCAACCCTCTTTCGCGTTGCTGCACCGGCGCGCGGTTACGCCGGGGGCCGATGAAATCAAACGAAATCCGCGGGCGCGATCGGCGCGGATGCGGGCAGGCGTGCGTATGGGGACGCCGCCATTTCCAGCGGAGGCCGAGGGGCTTGGGGTGCCGAAACTTTCGGTAAATTCAATGTAGTTCAGTATTGGGGTCAAAAGTAATGCGTGTGGTGAATTTAATCCTGGCCGGCTGTGTGGTCGCGCTTTCATTTGTAATCTACGGGCAGAAATACGAATCCCGGGATATGGAGAGCCGCGTTGCGGAGCTGCGCCGGGCCATCGGCGGCGAGCGTGATGCCGTTGCCGTATTGCGCGCCGAATGGAGCCATCTCAATCGTCCCAAACGTATCGAGCGGCTTGCCCGCAAGCATCTGGGGCTGAAACCGCTCAAGGCCAGCCAAATCCTGACCGTCAGGCAGTATGCCGAAATCCGCCAGCCGACTCCGGCGGAGGTCGCGGCTCGAATGCTCGGGCGTGTGGACCGGCCGGTGTCGCGGCGTCAGGCGGCGTTGCGCTAGAGCAAGGCGGTCATGGGGCACATTCGCAAACATCTGGCATTCAGGCGTGACGCCGCGCAGAAGCAGCGCACCCGGGCTCGCGCCGGGGTGATGTCACTGGCCTTTGCGCTTGCCTTCACCGTTATCGGGGTCCGGCTCGGGGGTCTGGGTTTCGCGCCGGGCAATGCCGGGCCGAGCACCAGTTGGTCCACGCTGTCGAGCGCCGTCAACCGGTCGGACATCGTGGACCGGAAGGGGCGAATCCTCGCGACCGACATTCAAACCGGTTCCCTGTTCGCCAATCCAAGCCGCGTCGTCGATGTCGACACCACGGCCGAACAGCTTTCCGCCGTGCTAACGAATGTGAATGCGCGGTCCTTGAGAAAGCGGCTCACCGGCGGCGGCAAGTTCCTGTGGATTGCGCGCGGGCTGGCGCCGCGCCAGCAGGCCGAGATTCACAATCTGGGTTTGCCGGGGCTCGGTTTCGTTCAGGAACCGCGCCGGGTCTATCCCGCCGGCGCCACGGCCTCCCATGTTCTGGGGTATGTGGATGTGGACAATCGGGGTCTGGCCGGGATGGAGCGCTATCTCGACAGGCAACCCGGAGTTGTTTCCACCGGGGCCAAGGCGAAGGCGGAGCGTATCCCGGTCCGCCTGGCGATGGACCTGAGTGTTCAGTATGCGGTGCGCGAGGAACTTGCCAGCGCCATGGAACGCTACAAGGCCAAGGCGGCTGTCGGCATCGTGCTCGACGTGCATTCGGGAGAGATCGTCGCGCTGTCCTCCCTGCCGGACTATGATCCGAACCGCCGCGAGCAGGCGCTCAAGAAGGACCGGTTCAACCGCGCGACCGCAGGTGTGTTCGAGCTGGGTTCCGTCTTCAAGGTGTTCACGACCGCGGGCGCGCTGGATATGGGCGTGACGTCGCTCGACAAGGGATATGACGCGAGCAAGCCGCTCAAGGTTGCCTCCTTCACCATCAATGATTTCCATGCCAAACGGCGCTGGCTCTCGGTCCCGGAGATTTTCATCTACTCGTCGAATATCGGGTCCGCCAAGATGGCGCTCGATATGGGCGTTAAGCGCCACAAGGCATTCCTGGACAAGCTGGGATTGCTCGATCGCATAAACACCGAGATGGGCCCCACCGCCGCGCCGATCGTCCCCAAGAGATGGGGGCGCCTGAACACCATGACAATTGCTTACGGTCATGGGCTTTCAGTAACGCCGCTGCACCTGGCAAGCGCGGCGGCGGCGCTTGTAAATGGCGGCTACAAGGTGAAGCCGACCTTTCTGGCGCGCTCGCGCGAAGACGCGGTCGGGCAGTCCGACCGGGTTCTGAAACTCCAGACCAGCGACCTGATGCGCTATTTGCTGCGGCTCAATGTGCAGCAGGGTTCGGGCAAGCAGTCCAATACCGCCGGCTACCGCGTCGGAGGCAAGACGGGCACGGCCGAGAAGGTCGTCAACGGGCGCTATTCGCGGTCCAAACTGCTCAACACATATCTCGGCGTCTTCCCGATGGACGCGCCTGAATATCTGGTGCTGGTGGTCCTTGACGAGCCCAAACGGGTCAAGGAATCGGGCGCGGGCGCAACCGCCGGCGTCAATTCCGCCCCGACCGTCGGGCGTATCATCGAGCGGATCGGGCCGATGCTGGGCGTAACCCCGGTTATGGACAGGGACCGGCAAAAGCCCGGCGCGCCTTTGGCGGCGTCCTATTAGAGTCAGTTCTGATTTATCGATCCCCCTCAAGGGGCAGCTTGCCTTATCCCCTCTGGAAGGGGAGCCGCAAATTCTGTAGTGATTGGACGTCAAAACCCCGCCAACACTCCCAAGGTGAGCTGTCGATTGGCCCATTCCATGAAGTTAGGTGAGCTTGCCGGGTCCGCGCATGCGCTCGGCGAACCCGCGGCACGCCTCGAAATTACCGGCCTCACCGCCGACAGCCGCGAGGTTGGACCCGGCATGTTGTTTGCGGCCCTTCCCGGCACGCTTACCGATGGCGCCGGATTTATCCCGCAAGCCATCGAAAAGGGCGCGGCCGCCATCCTTTTGCCGCAAGGATCATCAGCAGCCGGGGGGCTGAAGCTGCCGGTACTCGAGGAGGCCGATCCGCGCCGCGCCCTGGCGCTTATGGCGGCGCGCTTTTATCGCCGCCAGCCCGGCACCATCGTCGGCGTCACCGGCACCAATGGCAAGACATCCGTGGTCGCTTTCGTGCGCCAGCTCTGGCAGGCCATGGGACTGAGCGCCGCCAGTCTCGGCACCATCGGCGTCGAGACGCCAGCCGGCCCCAGGCCGCTCATCCATACCACCCCCGATCCGGTTGGGCTGCATAGGGTTCTGGCTGAACTGAGCGATGAAGGCGTCACCCATCTGGCGCTGGAAGCCTCCAGCCACGGATTGCAGCAGCGCCGTCTCGACGGGGTGAAATTCGCCGCCGCCGCCTTTACCAACCTGTCGCGCGATCATCTCGATTATCATGCCACGTTCGAGGACTATCTGGCGCAGAAGCTGCGCCTGTTCGACAGGCTTCTTCCGGGCGGCGCGCCGGTTGTGATCGACACCGATTCAGCCGGGGCGGACAGGTTTCTCGAAGCTGCGAGCAGGAGAAATCTTCCCGCGCTGACGGTCGGGGAAAGTGGCCGGACGCTGACACTCCTCGAGGCCAGACGGGACGGGCTCGCCCAGCATCTCTCGATTCGCCATGACGGGAAAACACATGACGTCACCTTACCCCTGGTTGGAGGCTTTCAGGCGGCCAACGCCCTGGTCGCGGCGGGGCTCTGCATGGCCTGCGGCGCAGAGGCCGATGAGATCTTGCCGCTTCTCGGCGTGCTCAAAGGCGCCAGGGGGCGGCTTGAACAAGCCGGTGTGTCGGCCAGGGGCGCGCCGGTCTATATCGACTATTCCCATACTCCCGACGCTCTGGCCACGGCGCTCGACGCCCTGCGCCCCTACGCGAATAACAGGCTGGTCGTGGTGTTCGGCTGCGGCGGGGACCGTGACCGGGGCAAGCGCCCGCAAATGGGCAAAATCGCATGTGACAAGGCCGATATGGTGTTTGTGACCGATGACAATCCGCGCGGCGAGGACCCGGCCGCGATACGCGCCGCAATCCTCAAAGCGGCGCCCGGGGCCAGCGAGATCGGCGACCGCGGCGAAGCGATCGAGGCTGCTGTCTTGAACCTCGGGCCCGGCGATCTGTTGCTCATCGCGGGCAAGGGCCATGAGCCGGGCCAGACCATCGCCGGCAAGGTCATACCGTTCTCCGATCATGACGCAGTGGCCGCCGCACTGGCTGCGGAGGCGGCCCGTGGCTGATCCGCTGTGGACATTCGATGAGGTGCTGGCGGCGACGGGCGGGCGCGTGGAGGGCTCCGGGTCTCCCGACATATCGAGTGTATCCATCGATAGCCGCACCTTGGAGCCCGGCGCACTGTTCGCCGCCATTCGCGGCGATAGCCTTGATGGCCATGACTATGTTGCAAAAGCATTTCAAGCTGGCGCAACAGCGGCGCTCGTTGCGGACGACGCGAAGCTGGAGACAACCGGAATACTCATCCGCGTTCCCGATACGCTTCAAGCCCTGAACCGGCTCGGGGCGGCGGCCCGCGCGCGCAGCGGCGCCCGTGTCATCGCGGTGACGGGAAGCGTCGGCAAGACCGGAACCAAGGAGGCCCTGCGGCTGGCGCTGGCCCCGTCGGGACGCGTGCACGCATCGCAAAAGTCCTACAACAATCAGTGGGGCGTGCCGTTGACGCTCGCCAATTTTGCGCAAGGCGACGATTTCGGCGTGTTCGAGGTGGGCATGAATCACCCTGGAGAAATCACGCCGCTCACAAAGCTCATCCGCCCGCATATCGCGATCGTCACAACCGTTGCGTCCGTGCATCTGGAATTCTTCGAATCCGAGGAACGGATCGCCGAAGCCAAGGCGGAAATTTTCGCCGGGCTGGAACCGGGGGGCGTGGCGATTCTCAACCGCGACAATCCGCATTTCGAGTTATTGAAAAGGCGCGCCCGGGAAGCCGGCGCGGAGCGCATCATTGCTTTTGGGGCTCATGACGAGGCGGATGCAAAACTGACGGGTCTGAACCCGGCCGGCGATGCAAGCGACGTCGAGGCCGTTATCTCCGGCGAGGCGGTTTTCTACCGCATCGGTGCGCCGGGGCGGCATCTGGTTATGAACTCGCTTGGCGTATTGGCGGCGCTTCAGGCCGCTGGCGCGGATGTTCGCGCCGGGGCCGATGCGCTCGGCGGCTATCGGCTACAGCCCGGGCGCGGAGCCCGCACTTATTTCAGCCTTGGGGATGGCCGCGTGATGCTGATCGATGAAAGTTACAACGCCAACCCGGCATCCATGCGGGCCGCGCTGGAAAGCCTGGGCGAGACGCCGCGCGCGGACAGCCCGCGCCGTATCGCCGTGCTTGGCGACATGCTGGAGATGGGTGACACCTCCTCCCGGCTGCATGGCGATCTGGCTCAGCCGGTTGACGCGGCCGGGGTAGATGTAGTCTTTGCATGCGGGCCGCATATGCGCAGCCTCTATGATGCGCTGCCCGAATCGCGGCGCGGAGCCTATGCGGAAAGTTCCCAAGGACTGGAAGCAGCCCTGCTGGAAACGGTTCAGGCGGGTGATGCCGTGATGGTCAAAGGCTCTCTGGGGAGCGCGATGGGGCCACTGGTCGAGGCGCTTCGGGCGCATCTGAAGCAAAAGGGTGCGCAGCCCGGATAGTGGCGCTGCCACGGGAGGGGAAAGCAGGCATGTTCTATTGGCTAACCGAGTTTACCGACCAGATTCAGCTTTTCAATGTGTTTCGCTACATCACCTTCCGCACCGGCGGAGCGACCATGACCGCGCTGCTGTTCGTATTCATGTTCGGACCCGCGCTTATCAAGGCCTTGCGCCTCAAACAGGGCCGGGGGCAGCCGATCCGCGACGACGGTCCGGTCAGCCATATTGTCGGCAAGCAGGGCACGCCGACCATGGGCGGCCTGATGATCCTGATGGGGGTCACGGCCTCGACCCTGCTCTGGGCCAATCTCTCCAACGCCTACGTCTGGGTCGTGCTGGCCGTTACACTCAGCTATGGCGGCATCGGCCTTTATGACGATTATCTCAAGGTCACCACGCGTTCATCGAAAGGGTTCCCCGGCCGCGTCAGGATTACGCTTGAGGCCACGGTCGCGGCGGTCGCCGTCTATATCATTGTGAAACTCGGCACGGAGCCGTTTTCAACCTCGCTTACGTTCCCTTTCTTCAAGAATCTCATTCTCGATCTCGGCCCGGTTTTCATTCTGTTCGGCGCCTTCATCATCGTCGGCGCGGGCAATGCGGTGAACCTGACCGACGGGCTCGACGGTCTGGCGATTGTGCCGGTGATGATCGCGGCGGCGACATTCGGATTGATTACCTATCTGACCGGCAACAAGGTCTTCGCCGACTATCTGCAGATTCATTTCGTGCTTGGCGCGGGCGAACTGGCGATAATCTGCGGTGCGCTGGTCGGCGCCGGGCTCGGGTTTCTGTGGTTTAACGCCCCGCCGGCCACCATTTTCATGGGCGACACCGGTTCGCTCGCCCTGGGCGGCGCGCTCGGGACCATTGCCGTGGCCATCAAGCATGAGCTGGTGCTGGGCATTGTCGGCGGATTGTTCGTTCTGGAAACGCTTTCGGTGATCGTGCAGGTGGTCTCTTTCAAGCTCACGGGAAAGCGGGTGTTCAAAATGGCGCCGCTGCACCATCATTTCGAGCAGAAGGGGTGGGAGGAAGCCACCATCGTGATCCGCTTCTGGATCATATCCATCGTCCTGGCGATGATCGGGCTGGCGACACTCAAACTGCGCTAGTATTGGCTGCATGATTCCAATCCATGTCTTTGACGGAAAAACAGTCGCCCTGTTCGGTCTGGGCCTGAGCGGCGTCGCTTCGGCGCGGGCGCTGCGCGCCGGCGGGGCAAGGGTGCTGGCGTGGGACGATGCGGAAAGCTCGCGCGATGCCGCCGCGTCGCAGGGCATCGAGATCGTCGATCTGCGAGATGCGGACTGGGGTTCATGCGCCGCGCTCATCCTGGCGCCGGGGGTGCCGCTGACACACCCCGAACCGCATTGGAGCGTAAAAAAGGCTAGGGAAGCCAATGTCGAAATCATCGGCGATACGGAACTGTTTTTTCGCGAGCGCAAGCGGCTGGGCTCGAAGGCGCGTGTGGTGGCGATCACCGGCACCAACGGCAAGTCCACCACTGCCGCTCTCACCGCGCATGTTCTCAGATCGGGCGGCCTCAAGGCGTCGCTTGGCGGGAATATCGGGACGGCGATCCTGGACCTCCCGCCTTTTTCGGAGACCGGTGTCTATGTGATCGAATTTTCCTCCTATCAGATCGACCTGACGCCGGGGCTGGAAGCGGATGCGGCGGCGCTTCTCAACATCACGCCCGATCACCTTGACCGGCACGGAACGCTGGAAAATTACGCCGCCATCAAGGCGCGCATCTTTTCCGGTCTCAAGGGAAGCGGGCTGGCGGTCGCCGGCATCGACGATGAACATTGCCGCGCTATTACGGACACGCTCGAAGGCGCGTTTGCTGTAGCGCAGATATCAACGCTTGAAAGGGTTGCAGATGGCGTCAGCGGCGTGGACGGAGTGCTCCGCGAATGGCGCGAGGGTAAAGAGGTTTCTTCGCTTGATCTGACGGGGATCGGTTCGCTGCGCGGCGCGCATAACGCGCAGAACGCGGCCATATGTTATGCGCTGGCGCGGGGCCTCGGGCTTGGTCCGGAGGCGATTGCGCGCGGGCTGAAATCGTTTCCCGGTCTTGAGCACCGGATGGAGGAAGTCGGGCGTCTGGGCAAGGTGCTGTTCATCAACGACTCAAAGGGCACCAATGCGGATGCGGCGGCGCATGCGCTGGCGAGTTTTGACGATATTTACTGGATTGCGGGCGGGCTGGCCAAGACGGGCGGCATCGAAAGCCTGAGGCAATATTTCCCGCGCATTGTCCATGCCTATCTCATAGGCGAGGCGGGCCAGGACTTCGCCCGCACCCTGGCGGGAGAGGTGGATCACACCATTTGCGGGACCCTGGACAAGGCCGTCGCGGCGGCGGCGGCGGATGCCGCGGCGAGCGAGGCCGCTGAACCGGCAGTGCTGTTGTCGCCTGCCTGTGCGTCCTTCGACCAGTACCGCAGCTTCGCGGTACGCGGCGATGCATTTCGCGCCGAAGTGTCGAATCTGGACGGCGTTGTCATGCAGGGAAGTGAATCCGCATGAGATTAACCCGTTCCGACCGCTCTCTTCTCTCCGATTGGTGGTTCACCGTTGACCGGGCGATGCTGTTCGCCGTTCTGCTGCTTTTGATCGGCGGTCTTGTATTGTCACTGGCCGCGAGCCCGTCTGTGGCCACCAGGCTCGGTCTCGATCCGTTTCATTTTTTCAAGCGTCATGCGCTTCTCATTGCACCTGCGTTTCTGGTGATCGTCGGCGCCTCGCTGCTTTCTGCGCGCATGATCCGCCGGGCGAGCCTGGCGATATTCGCGGTGGGACTGGTTCTCATGGTCGCCACGCTGTTCTTCGGGGAGGAAATCAAGGGCGCGACCCGCTGGTTGCAGTTTGGCGGGGTTTCGCTGCAACCCTCCGAAATCACCAAACCGGCTTTCGTGGTCATGTGCGCGTGGCTGTTCTCCGAAACCCAAACCCGCGATGACGTGCCCAGCCTGCCTCTGGCTGTTGCGGTCTATGTGGCCTTTGTCAGTCTTCTTGTCTTGCAACCGGACTTCGGGCAGGCCTTTCTGGTGACGCTGGTGTGGGGCGGTCTGTTCTTTCTCGCGGGGCTGCCGCTGATCTGGGTCGGCATACTGGGAATAGGCCTTCTGATGGGCGGTATGGCCGCCTATCTGACCGTGCCACATGTGGCCGCGCGCATTGACCGCTTCATCAATCCGGCCGCCGGAGACACCTACCAGACCGACCGGGCGATCGAGGCGTTCAAAAACGGCGGCTGGTTCGGGACGGGCCCGGGCGAAGGCACCGTCAAGCTGGTGTTGCCGGACTCCCATGCCGATTTCATCTTTGCCGTGGTGGCCGAAGAATTCGGTCTTGTCGCCTGTCTGGCTATTGTCGCCTTGTTCGGCTTCATCGTGATGCGCGCCATGATGCGGGTGCGTGCTGAGTCTGATGTCTTCATCCGCCTCGGCGCAATCGGGCTGGCCATGCTGTTCGGGTTGCAGGCGATCATCAACATGGCCGTCAATGTCGGGCTGCTGCCGGCCAAGGGCATGACGCTGCCGTTCATATCCTATGGCGGGTCGTCGCTCCTTTCCATGGCGCTCACAATGGGGTTCGTATTGAGCCTGACGCGCCGCCGCCCGACTGCCGCCAGGCTTCACGAGTCTGGAGGCGGAGCAGCGCCTCCATCCGTGTCGCGAGGGCTCAAGGCATGAGCAAACCGCTTGTTATGATCGCCGCTGGCGGCACCGGCGGGCATCTGTTCCCCGCATTCGCCCTTGCGGAGGAGCTGAAACGCCGCGGGTTTGAAGTCGATCTCGTCACCGATGTGCGGGCGGACCAATATGGCATCGGCTTCCCGGGGCGCAGCGTCCATCGGGTGCCTTCGGCAACCTTGCGCGGGCGCACTCCGCTCGGCGTTCTCAAACTGGCGCTGACCCTGGCGTGGGGCATCTGGCGGGCCCGTGCGCTCCTGAAAGAAACAAATCCAGCCGTGATCGCGGGGTTCGGCGGGTATCCCACCGTGCCGCCGCTGCTGGCGGCGCGGCTCGCCGGCATACCCTCGGTCATTCACGACGCGAATGCGGTGATGGGGCGCGCCAACCGTCTGCTGGCCCGCTTCGCGAGCGTTATCGCGCTGACGTTCGAAAAGACCAAATATCTTAGGGCCGGGGATCGATCGAAAACACGCATGGTCGGCATGCCGGTGCGAGACGCGGTTCTGGAGGAGGTCACGCCCTATCGGACGCGCTCCAGGGCGGATGCTTTCTCGTTGCTTGTCTTCGGCGGCAGCCAGGGCGCGCGAATTTTCGCCGATGTCGTTCCCGCTGCGCTCGCCGGATTGCCGCAGGCATACAGGGCACGGCTGAAACTGGTGCAGCAGGTGCGCGAAGAAGACATGCAGCGTGTGCTCGCCGCGTATACACAAGCCGGTATCGATGCGGAACTTGCAACTTTCTTTTCCGATTTGCCGCGGCGCATGGCAAACGCGCATCTGGTTATCGGGCGTTCCGGCGCCTCGACCGTGGCCGAATTAACCGTGCTGGGGCGGCCCGCCATACTGGTTCCGCTGCCCCATGCCCTTGACAATGATCAGCTGGAGAATGCAACACGGCTTCAGGAAGTCGGCGGTGCATGGTGTATCGAACAGGCGGATTTCACGCCCGAGCGCCTGCGCAATGAATTCATGCATCTTGCCGACTCGCCCGATGCGATGAAGGAGGCCGCAAAAGCGGCGCTGAGTCTGGGTGAGCCGCAGGCGGTTGCCAGGCTTGCGGATGTGATCGAAGAGTTGGCGCGGGCCTGACCGGGCCGCGATGCTGGTGAGGAGTTGCGTCTATGCGGATGCCCCGCGATATCGGGCCGTTCCACATTGTTGGAATTGGCGGCATTGGCATGAGCGCCATCGCCGAGGTCATGCATGACCGCGGCTATGAGGTGCGTGGCAGCGACCTCAAGGACAGCGCCAATGTGCAGCGGCTGAAGGCAAAGGGCATCGCCAGTTTCATCGGCCATGACCCCGCCAATCTCGATGGCGCCCGCTTCGTGGTCCTTTCAAGCGCGGTGAAGCATGACAATCGCGAATATGAGGCCGCTCGCGAGAGAGGCCTGCCGATTATCAGCCGGGCGGAAATGCTTGCTGAATTGATGCGTGAATGCGCGACCGTTTCGGTGACCGGCACCCACGGCAAGACCACCACCACCTCGATCATCGCCGAACTGCTGCAGGCCGCCGATCTCGATCCGACCGTGATTTCCGGCGGCATCATCCTGAACTGGGGGTCCAACGCGCGCATCGGCAAGGGCGAATGGATGGTTGTCGAGGCGGATGAGTCGGACGGGACATTCACCGCATTGCCGACCCGCATCGGGGTCGTCACCAATATTGATCCCGAACATATGGACTATTGGCAGTCGCTGGAGGCCCTGCACGGCGCGTTCAAGACCTTCTTCGACAATATTCCCTTTTACGGCGTTGTGGTCGCCGGGCTGGACCACCCCATTGTGCGCGAGATGATTGCCTCGATCGGGCGCGAGGAGTCCGGCCGGCGGTTTCTCACTTATGGTGTGGCGGATGATGCGGATCTGCGTTTGTCGAACTACCGTGTGGAGGCCGGCGCCGCTGTCTTCGATGTGGATGTCAGCGCAAATGTGCCGGGCGGCGCGCGCGCCTTGAAGGAACTGCGTCTGCCGGTTCCAGGCCAGCATAATGCTCTCAATGCCCTGGCGGCTCTTGCGGTGGCGGCCGAGATTGGCATCGCGGATGCGAAAATCCGCGTCGCGCTGGAGAATTTCGGCGGTGTCGCCCGGCGTTTCATGCTGACGGGTATGTGGAACGATATTCCCGTCTATGACGATTATGCCCATCATCCGGTTGAGATCGAGGCGGTGCTCAAGGCGGCGCGCGGCGCGTCTGACGGGCGGGTCATCGCCATTGTTCAGCCGCACCGTTACTCGCGGCTCAAGAACCTGTTCGGTGATTTCTGTACCTGTTTCGGCGATGCGGACATTGTTATCGTAACGCCTGTCTATTCGGCCGGAGAGGAGCCTATCGAGGGGGCGAACCGTGACGCGCTGATCGACGGCCTCAAGCGTCAGGGTCACGAGGATGTGCTGCCGGCCGATGACGAGTTACACTTGGTTTCGCTGCTGGCGGAGGTTGCCAGACCGGGAGATCTGGTAATCGGTATGGGGGCGGGCACTGTCACCGAGTGGATGCACGCCCTGCCGGTGCGGTTGAATGAACTGGAATCCGCCGCGGAGTAGAGCATTTGACATTTGCCGATCTGGCCTCCGACCTGAGTGCAAAACTGCCCGAGTTAAAGGGCCGGCTCACCGCCAATGCGAGCCTGTCGGACATCACCTGGTTCCGGGTCGGCGGACCGGCGCAGCTGCTGTTCAGGCCCGCTGACGAAGGCGACCTTGCCTATTTCCTGAGCCGGTGTCCCGGTGATTTGCCGGTCACGGTGATTGGGCTGGGGTCGAACCTTCTGGTGCGCGATGGCGGCATTCCCGGTGTTGTCATCCGGCTCGGGCGCGGCTTTGGCGCGATCGGGATTGAAGAAGGCAATCGTCTGCGCGCGGGCGCGGCGGTGCCCGATGTGAAGGTGGCGCGCGCCGCGGCGGACGCAGGGATTGCGGGGCTGTCTTTTTATCGCGGTATTCCGGGGGGTATCGGCGGCGCGCTCGCGATGAATGGCGGCGCCCACGGCCGTGAAACCAAAGACGTTTTGCTTGAAGCGCGCGCTGTGGACCGGTCGGGGAATATCCATACGCTCAGCGTTGCCGACATGAATTACAGCTACCGTCACTGCGGCGCACCTTCAGATTATATTTTTACTCAAGGCCTGTTTCGCGGCCGCGCGGGAAACCGCGCCGACATCCTTGCCGAAATGGAAGAGATTGCCGATTACCGGGAACAGGCGCAGCCGGTCAGGAGCCGGACAGGGGGCAGCACGTTCAAAAATCCCCCCGGGGAAAGCGCCTGGAAACTCATCGATGCGGCCGGGTGCCGGGGCCTGGCGGTGGGTGGCGCCAGGGTGTCGGAGAAGCATTGCAATTTTCTTATCAATGAGGGCGGTGCAACGGGAGCCGACCTGGAGCAGCTTGGCGAGAGCGTGCGTGCAGCGGTTAAGGAAGAGAGCGGCATCGAGCTTGAGTGGGAAATCCGCAGACTTGGACTGGCGGCTGACGGCAAAGTTCCGGAGGGTCCTCATATAGCGAAGCGATAGGACAAAAAAAGGGATGGATCATGAGCGGTGAATACGAACATGTGGCGGTGCTGCTTGGCGGGTTGTCGGCCGAGCGCGAAGTGTCTCTTGCGTCCGGCAAGGCCTGCGCCGATTCTCTGGAAGCCGAGGGTTACAAGGTCACGCGCATCGACGTCGGCGCCGATTTGGCGGAGCAGCTCAGCAAGGTGAAGCCGGACGTCTGTTTCAACGCCTTGCACGGGCGCTGGGGCGAGGACGGCTGCGTGCAGGGTCTGCTGGAGACCATGCAGATTCCCTACACCCATTCCGGCGTGCTGGCGTCGGCAATCGCCATGCACAAGGAGCACGCAAAACTGGTCTTCGCCGAAGCCGGTATTCCGGTGGCGGAAAGTAAAATTGTTACACGCGCGCAAGCCGCGAAATCTCACGTTATGGAGCCGCCTTACGTGCTCAAGCCGGTGGCCGAGGGCTCCAGCGTGGGCATCTTCATCGTGCGCGAGGATCACAAGCACCCGCCGCAGGAACTGACATCATCGAACTGGACGCTTGGCGATGAAATCATGGCCGAGCGTTTCATCCCGGGCAAGGAGCTGACCTGCGCCGTCATGGGCGACACCGCTCTCGGCGTTATCGACATTTTGCCGGCCGAAGGCCTCGGCTTTTACGACTATGAGGCTAAATACGCTCCTGGAGGGTCAAAACACGTCCTCCCGGCGCAAATTTCACCAAATGTTTACCATTTAATTCAGAAGCTAGCACTCAAGGCTCACAACGCTTTGGGCTGCCGTGGAGTCAGCCGCGCGGATTTCCGTTTCGACGAAAATTCGACCGGAAATGACCGGCTTGTTTGCCTCGAGGTGAATACGCAGCCCGGCATGACGGAAACGTCGCTTGTGCCTGAATTGGCAGCCCATGCGGGCTGGACGTTTGGAGAATTAATGCGCTGGATGGTGGAGGACGCATCTTGCAACCGCTAGGCGGCAAGAGAGGCAAAAGACAAGGTACCGCAAATCGATTTTGGAAGCGCTCCTCGCAGGCAGGCAAGGGGCCGCTTTCCGGAATCGCCTTGTCCATGTCGGAAAGATGGCAGGGCCGCTCCCAGGTGCCGGGGCGCAAACGCCTGCCCATGCGCGCGGGCTGGATGGAGCGCACGCCGCGCGCCTGGCGCGTTGCCGCTGTCACCTTCATTTCAACGGCGGTCGTATATGGATTGTCGGCCGGCGGTTATTTCGGCCGGTCCGCGGATTTCGCCGCGCGAAAAATGTCCACCATCATGGTCAGCGCCGGGTTCAGGGTGGCCCGCGTCACGATCGAGGGACAGAACCGCGTCGGAAACCAGGAAATCATGCGGGCGCTCAAACTTGACAGCAGCGTTTCCACCCTTGGCTTTGAAACCACCGCCGCGCAGAAACGCCTTGAGAAGCTGCCCCTCATCCGC
Source organism: bacterium BMS3Bbin10 (assembly GCA_002897995.1). GTDB lineage: Bacteria > Pseudomonadota > Alphaproteobacteria > Rhizobiales > Methyloligellaceae > UBA2767. The sequence goes on from BDTT01000012.1 coordinate 54,639, forward strand.
CGCGCCCGGGTTATGCGGCTGCTGCCCTCGCAACTGCATGTCGTGATCGAGGAGCGCGTGCCCTACGCCATCTGGCAGCACAAGTCGGCGCTGAGCCTTGTGGATCAGGACGGCACGGTGCTTGAGAAACTGAAAGACGGCGCGCGCCCGAACCTGCCCCTGGTGGTCGGGGCGGGCGCGGCTGAAAACGCCCGTGATCTGCTGAACGAGCTGGCGCGCTGGCCGCAGGTGAAAGCCAAGGTTCAGGCCGCGATCCGGGTGGCTGACCGGCGCTGGAATCTGAAACTTGCGAACGGGCTGGAAATCCGCCTGCCCGAAGAAAATATCGCCCGCGCCCTGAAAAAGGTCGCCGAGCTGGACCGTACTCAAAAGATTTTATCGGGTGATGCCGTCGCGGTGGACCTGCGCTTGTCCGACCGCGTGACCATTCGTTTGGGCAAGGAGGCGGCGCCGCGCCGCGATTCCGCTTTTACCGCATCGCCGGGGAAAATCCGCCACCCCGGACAGGACGCGTAACCGGAGACCAGAAGAGCAGGTATGGACCGAAAGGCAGAAAACAGCGCGAAACGCCAGCGCCTTGTCGCCGTGCTTGATGTCGGCACGAGCAAGGTGTGCTGCATGATCGCCAGGCCGGTTCCCGCTCCCGGTTTTCTCGCCGAAACGGGGCAGACCGCCCAATTGCGCGTTATCGGCTTCGGGCACCAGCGTTCGCAGGGCATCAAGAGCGGCATGATCGTTCATATGGATGCGGCCGAACAGGCCATCCGGGCGGCTGTCGACCAGGCCGAGCGCATGGCGGGCAAGATGATCGATGAAGTTATCCTCTCGGTCTCCTGCGGGCGTGTGAAGAGCGATATTTTTTCCGCCAGCGTCGCCATTGCCTCGGAATCGGTGAGCAAAAGCGATGTGAACAAGATTCTGGTTGCCGGCCATGACTACGCCGCGAGCGAGGGCCGCACCGTATTGCACACGATGGCGACCGGTTACCGGCTCGATGACGATACCCTCATCGCCGATCCCGAAGGCATGATCGCCGACCGGTTGAGCGTCGATGTGCACACCGTCGTGGCCGATCATCCTCCGGTCAAGAACTTGATGCTGTGCGTGGAGCGCTGCCATCTCTCCGTGGCCGGCCTCGTCGCGGCGCCATTCGCCAGCGGGCTTTCCGCCGTTTCCGATGAGGAAGCCAAGCTCGGGATAACCTGCATCGACATGGGGTCGGGCACAACGAGCCTCTCTGTGTTCGCCGACGGCAACTTCGTCTATTGCGATGCGATCGCCATGGGCGGCAATCACATCACACTCGATCTGGCGCGCAGCCTTTCCACTTCGCTGGAGGAAGCTGAACGCATCAAGACGCTGCATGGCTGCGCTTTCGCCGCCGCGTCGGATGAAAGTGAAATCATCTCCTTCCCGGTTGTGGGAGAGCATGAAGCTCCGCAGTTCAACCAGGCGTCCAAAGCGCAGATTGCGCAACTGGTGCAGGAGCGTATCGAGAAAATCCTGGTGCTGACCCGCGAGCGCCTCGACGCTGGCGGGCTCGGCGACATGGCCGGTCAGCATATCGTTCTGACGGGCGGCGCCAGCCAGCTTGCCGGCGTCGGCGATTTCGCGGCGCGGATTTTCTCGAAAGCGGTTCGGATCGGACGCCCCAAACACCTGCCGGGGCTTCCCGGGCATGGCGTCGGACCGGCGTTCACGACCGCGACCGGAATTCTGCAATACGTGCTGCGCGATATGGGTGATTTCAGACCGCGCGCCGAGACCAGGCTGCTGGCGACCGGCACGGGATATTTCTCCCGCGTCGGCCAGTGGATCAAGGAGAGTTTTTGAAATGCGCATGACGCGTAAATTGCGGCGCGCGGCGCTGCCGGCCAGGACCAGTCCCTTGCCGGCGACCGGTGGATCAAACGCAACCAACGCTGACGAGTGGAAGAAATGAGATCGCTATGACCATTAATCTCAAAGTACCTGACATGACCGAACTCAAGCCGCGCATCACCGTGTTCGGCGTTGGCGGCGCCGGCGGCAATGCCGTAAACAACATGATCCAGTCTGGCCTTGAAGGTGTCCAGTTCGTGGTCGCGAACACCGATGCCCAGGCGCTGGCCATGTCCAGCGCCGAGCGGCGCATCCAGATGGGCGCGCATATTACCGAAGGTCTGGGCGCCGGGTCCAAGCCGGATGTCGGCAGCGCCGCGGCGGAAGAAGCCATCGCCGACATCAAGGCGCAGCTCTCCGGATCGCATATGGCATTCATAACCGCGGGCATGGGCGGCGGCACGGGCACCGGCGCCGCTCCCGTCATTGCCAAGGCCTCGTCGGAAGAAGGCATCCTGACGGTCGGCGTTGTCACCAAGCCGTTCCAGTTCGAAGGCAAGCACCGGATGGAGACGGCCATAACGGGCCTTGCCGAACTTGAAAAATATGTCGATACGCTGATCGTCATTCCGAACCAGAATCTTTTCCGGGTCGCAACGGAAAAGACGACATTCGCCGACGCTTTTGCAATGGCGGACCAGGTGCTGCATTCGGGCGTCGCGTGCATTACCGACCTGATGGTCAAGGAAGGGCTTATCAATCTCGACTTCGCCGACGTGAAAGCGGTCATGGCCGGCATGGGCAAGGCAATGATGGGCACGGGCGAGGCATCGGGCGAGCAACGCGCCAACGAGGCGGCGGAATCGGCCATTTCCAATCCGCTGCTGGACGATGTTTCCATGCGCGGCGCTACCGGCCTGCTGATTTCCATCACCGGCGGCAACGATCTGACGCTTTACGAAGTCGACGAGGCGGCAAGCCGGATTCGCGAGGAAGTGGATAGCGGCGCCAATATCATTCTCGGCGCCACCTTTGACCAGAGCCTCGACGGCAAAATCCGCGTGTCCGTGGTTGCGACCGGTCTGGAAGCGCAGCCCGGCGAGAAAACACAGGAAGAAACCGTAAAGCGGCCCGAGGTGGCCAAGCCGGAAGCCAGCGAGACAATCGCCAAACTGACCGAGCGCATTGCGGGCCTGCAGCCGCTCGCCGATGCGCCGGCGCGAGCGGACAAACCGGCGGGCGGAACCAAGAAAGCCGCCGATCCGGTCTGGAAGAGCGGTGAGGACGTCACGATTGAGAAACGCGTGCCCAGGGCCCCGGCCAGGCAGGCGGGCCCGCAAACCCCGGAAGACAAGCAGGCCTCTTTCATACCGCAGCCGCCCGCCGTCGCCAGGAAAGCGCCGCGGCGCATGCCCAAAGCGGAGGATTTCCCGCCCCATGCCCAGAAGGCATTGAAAGAGCAGGAGGGTAACCAGGACAAAGCGGGTCTTGAGGCGCAAAAGACGAAGGTCGGCTTTTTCGAACGTCTGACCGGCCGCCGCGGCGCCAAGGCTTCAGAACCTGAGATTGTCCGGGACAATGAGCCGAGTCTGGGAGCGCCCGAAGACATGGCGGCCGGAAAACCGGCAGGACGGCACAAGGCGGCGGCGCCGACGCCTTCAAAGTCGCGTTTAGGCCGGGCCGCCGGTACGCCCAAACCATCGAGTGGCCAGGTGGCCATGCAGGAAGAAAATGGAGATTTGGAGATTCCGGCATTCCTGAAGCGCCAGGCGAATTAGGGAGCAGGGAAGTTATCAAGGTTGGCCGGGAGGGATGCCGGGCTGGAAAATTGGCTGAACTGTGCCGATTTTCCGGCGGATGGCGAACCAGGAGGGTATTGTAACAGATTGAAAGTAACCGTGATTTGGCGGGGCATAGAATCGCACGTTATTGTTCCTGCGTGTTGTCTGGGGCACCAACGGGTTACGCGATGCTCTGCAAATAAGGTCTGAATGCATCAGGCTCGCAGTCAAGTTAGTCGTAGTTTCCAGTGCCGGGGGCGGCGGAGTCCAGATTGGGGGGGCCAGACCTTTTGTCATGGCCCGAGTTTTTGGGAACGGCACGTCGATTATGAAACACTTGGCTGGAGCACGGCAAACCACCCTTGCAAGTGAAATTGCACTGAATGGTATTGGGGTCCATACGGGCGCTCCGGTTTCCATCCATCTCTCCCCCGCTGACATCAATACCGGAATTTGCTTTGTATTGCCTGATGGCGACGACGGTGAGATTGAACTCCCGGCGTCAAGCGACGCAATCTCGAATGTGACCTTGTGCACTGTGCTGAGCGACGGAAACGGCGCGAGCGTGGCGACGGTCGAACATCTTCTGGCCGCCGTGCGTGCGCTTGGGGTCGACAATATCCGCATTGAAATCGACAGCGGTGAAGTGCCGATCATGGATGGCAGTTCGGTGCAATTCGTGGATGCTCTCGACGAGGCCGGCATTCGCGAGCAGGGTGCGCCCCGGCGCTTTATCAAGGTGCTCAAGCCGGTCCGGATTGAAGATGGCCGGGCTTGGGCCGAATTATCTCCGCATGATGGTTTCCGCATCGATATCGGCATTGAATTCGATACGCCGCTTATCGGGAATCAGCGCATCCGTCTCGAGATCACTCCCGATACGTTCCGCGATGAGTTGGCCCGGGCCCGCACCTTCGGCTTCATGAAGGATGTCGAGCGCCTTTGGGCGACCGGCCTGGCGCTGGGTGCGTCACTGGAAAATACGGTCGCAATCGGCGAGGATCGCGTTATCAATCCTGAAGGATTGCGGTTTGCGGATGAATTTGTCCGTCACAAGGCCCTGGACGCGGTTGGCGATCTTGCGCTCGCCGGAGCGCCAATTCTGGGGGCGTACCGGTCACAGCGCGGCGGGCACCGTCTGAACGCCATGGTGCTCAAGGCGCTGCTGGCGGACAGGCATGCGTGGACCTTCGTTGAAGCGCCCTGGCGTAGGGAAGCTCTGCACGCGGAAGCTGGTTTTGGCGCCGTTGCAGCGAATTTCGCTGCCGATCGAAGCTAGAGCAACTTCCGGCCATACGGAATCGTTTGACCGGTTTTTCGCGTTTGCTGGCAAGGCGCGGTTCGCGCCGTGGTCTGGCCGACCGCAAGCGGACCGCAACGCAGTCCGGCGGGCGCGAAAAACCGGCCTGTCGTGTCGAAGACGCGCCTCCGGCACGGGTGGTGGGCCAAATCCGCCCATCCGCGGCGTTGCGTCGCTTGCCCAACCAACCAGGTTGCGCTGCGCACCGCGCCTGGCGGAGTGAGCGGATTGGACTCCATCAAACGGTTCCGTATGGCCGGAAGTTGCTCTAATTCCGGAGCGACGCGGAAATTCATCGATTTCAGGGTCTGATTTCTCTGCGGCGGGGTTAACTCTGGCTGTTGGTTGTCTATTGCCGTTGCGGCTCAAAATCACCACAATCGCCGTGCTCCAATGCTGGCGTCTTGCCGGCGACTTCGCTACAAGGGCAGGCCATCACCGGCGGGGTGCGCCGCGTGCCTGGCTTCGGGCACCACTTGGAGTATTTCGGGCGCCACTTGGAGTACAAAGTGGCTTGGAGTACAAAGTGGCAAAGGCGGTTCCGCCGCAGGGTTTCATTGGATGAGAGCGGTGATTGAACGTTTGCCCCACAGATTTCCACTCATTGTCATGCTCTTGTTCGCCGCTGTTCTGAGTGGCTGCGCCTCACGCGGTGACAAGTCCGATATCGGCAGCGGGGATCCGCCGGAAGTCATTTACGCTGAAGCCGACAAGCTCATGGACAAGAGCAGGTTCATTGATGCCGCCAAGAAATTCGAGGAAGTTGACCGCGATCATCCCTATTCGCCTTACGCTCGCCGGGCCATCGCCATGTCCGCATTCTCCTATTACAAGGCCGGCATGTATTCTGAAGCGATCCAGGCGGCCAAGCGCTACACGACCCTGCATCCCGGCACAAAGGAATCGGCGCTCGCGCAAAATATTATAGCCATGTCCTATTATGACCGGATCACCGATCCCTCACGCGACCAGGGCCGGACCAGGGAGGCGTTGAAGGAGCTGCAGACCCTTGTGCGCCGTTATCCGAACAGCATCTATGCCGTCAAGGCGCGCAACCGCATCAAGATAACCACGGACATGCTGGCGGCTGCGGAAATGAAAGTGGGCCGCTATTATCTGACCCAGAAAACTTATCTGGCCGCCATCAACCGTTACCGTACCGTCATCACGAAGTATCAGACGACCGCGCAGGTTGAAGAAGCCTTGATGCGTGTCGCGGAAGCCTATATGGCGCTAGGTATAAAGGCAGAGGCACAGACGGCCACGGCCGTTCTTGGACACAACTTCCCGGAAAGCAAGTGGTATCAGTACGCATACAAGCTTCTGAAAACCGATGGTCTGGAGCCGCGGGAAAGCAAGACTTCATGGATCAGCCGTGCCTGGCGCAACGTGAAACCGGGCTCCGGGTAAGCACATTTTCGTTCTGGCCGGGCCGCACGCTCCGCCAGGCGGGGATTTCGATCGAGACGAAAAATACTCCAGCATGTTTTAAGAGGGCGAAATGCTGACCGTCCTGACCATCCGGGACATCGTTCTCATTGACCGGCTCAACCTTGAGTTCGGTGACGGCCTGTCGGTCATGACCGGCGAGACGGGTGCGGGAAAATCCATTCTTCTCGATGCTTTTGCCCTGGCGCTCGGCGCGCGCGGCGATGCGGCGCTGGTCCGCAAGGGCGCGGACCAGGGGCAGGTCACGGCCGTTTTTGAACCGGCGCCCGGCCACCCGGTATTTGCGCTCCTTTCCGAAAACGGCGTCGCCGGGGAGAACACGCTGATCCTGCGCCGCGTGCAATCGAGCGATGGCCGCACCCGTGCCTTCATCAATGACGAGCCCGTCTCGGTTCAATTGCTTAGAAGCGTTGGCGCGGCGCTTGTTGAAATTCATGGACAGCATGACGATCGCGCCCTGAGCGATGTGTCGACGCACCGCCGGCTCCTTGACGCCTTTGCCGGACTTGCCGCCGAGGCGGATGCCCTGGCCGGACTCTATGAAGGCTGGAGCGACGCGCGCCAGGCCCTGCGCGACAAGGAGGCGCAAATCGCCGCCGTTCGCGAGAATGCGGACTATCTGATCCATTCGCTTGATGAACTCAGGGCGCTGGACCCGAAGGCGGATGAGGAGACAAGCCTCGCGCAGCGCCGCCAGTTGATGATGCATGCGGAAAAGATCGCCGGCGATCTGAAAGAGGCGCGCTCCGCGCTCGCGGGGGACGGGACCGCACATACCAGGCTTGGCGCCGCATTGCGCAAGCTTGAACGCCAGGAGGCGGAAGCGGCGCAAGTTCTCAAACCGGTGGCCGAGGCACTGGAACGGGTGCTGGCCGAAACCAACGACGCGCGCGAGCGCGTCGATCAGGCGCTGGCCGCCACCCGGTTCGAGCCCAGGGACCTTGAAGAGGCGGAGGAGCGGCTGTTCGCGCTGAGGGCTCTGGCGCGCAAGCACAAGATTGCGGTTCCCGGCCTGCCGGATCTGATTGTCTCCATGGAGGAAGATCTGGCGGCGCTGGATGCGGGCGAGCAGGAACTCGAAGAGCTGGTGAAAGCTGAAGCCGCCGCCGGTGAAGCTTATTTCAGGGCGGCCGAAGAATTGAGCAGGAAGCGCCACGACGCGGCGGCCAGGCTGGACGAAGTCGTGACCTCCGAACTGCCGCCGCTCAAGCTGGAGAAGGCGCGGTTTCTCACCAAGATCGAGACCTGCGCGCCCGGGGAGGGTGGAGCAAGCGGGCTCGACCGCGTCGCGTTCCAGGTGCAGACCAACCCCGGTACGCAGCCGGGCGCCATTATGAAAGTGGCCTCGGGGGGCGAGCTGTCCCGTTTCATCCTGGCGCTGAAGGTCGTCCTGGCGGCGAAGGGCAGTGCGCCCACGCTTGTTTTCGACGAGATTGACACCGGAGTGGGAGGCGCGACGGCATCGGCGATTGGCGAGCGGCTGACCCGGCTCGCGGAAGGCCTTCAGGTGGTTGCCGTAACCCATGCGCCGCAGGTCGCGGCCTGTGCGTCGGGTCACTTGCGCATTTCAAAAGAAGCGATGGCGCAAGGCGGCGAGGAGGCCGTTGCAACGCGCGTCATTGCGCTCGACGAAGCTTCCCGGCGTGAAGAGATCGCGCGTATGCTGGCCGGGCAGACCGTCACCGACGAAGCGCGTGCGGCGGCCGACCGGCTGATTGGAAGTGGCGGGTGAGTGGCGCCTCAAATGATGCGTCCCATATCCCCGCCGATGAGCTGACCAAAGCCCAGGCGGAAGCTGAACTTGAGCGGCTTGCGGCGGAAATTTCCCATCACGATGCGCTCTATTACGCCAAGGACGCGCCGGAGATTTCCGACGCGGACTATGATGCGCTCCGCCGGCGCAATGAGGCGATCGAGGCGCGCTTTCCAGAACTCGTCCGCCCGGACAGCCCCAGCGGGCGCGTGGGCGCGGCCCCTTCTGAGCAGTTTGCCAAAGTCACCCATACGGTTCCGATGCTGTCGCTCGGCAATGCCTTTAGCGATGAGGAAGTGTGCGAGTTTGTGGAGCGCGTGCGGCGCTTCTTCAAAAAAGGCGAGGCCGATAACGCCCGCTTTGTCGCCGAACCCAAAATCGACGGGCTGTCGGTTTCGCTCCGCTATGAGAAGGGCGAGCTGTTGCTGGGCGCCACCCGCGGAGACGGAATGACGGGCGAAAATGTTACCGCCAATGTGCGGACCATCAGCGATATACCCGGCCGTCTTGCGGGGGACAATGTGCCGGATGTCTTCGAGGTGCGCGGCGAGGTTTTCATGACCCACGCCGACTTCGCGGAACTGAACGCGGCCCGGGAGGCGGCCGGCAAGCAGACCTACGTCAATCCGCGCAATACCGCTGCGGGGTCTCTGCGCCAGCTCGACGCTTCTGTTACCGCCGCCCGCAAGCTGCATTTCTTCGCCTATGCCTGGGGCGAGGCGAGCGCGCTGCCCGCCGATACGCAGATGGGCGTCATCGAGGCCATGGGGGCGTGGGGTTTTCCGGTAAATCCTCTGACGCGGCTTTGCAGCGGCATCGAGGAGATGCTTGCCGCCCATAGGGAAATGGAAGCCGTGCGCGCCGGCCTCGGCTACGACATTGACGGCGTCGTCTACAAGGTGAACCGGCTGGATTTGCAGGAACGCCTGGGCTTTGTTTCGCGCGCGCCGCGCTGGGCCATCGCCCATAAATTCCCGGCTGAAAAAGCCACCACGGTTCTGAAGGATATCGAGATACAGGTGGGACGGACAGGGGCCCTGACGCCGGTCGCCAAGCTTGCGCCCGTCACCGTCGGCGGCGTGGTGGTGCGAAACGCCACCCTGCACAACGAGGATGAGATCGCGCGCAAAGATGTGCGCAAAGGCGATACCGTCGTCATCCAGCGCGCCGGAGACGTGATCCCGCAGGTTCTCTCGGTGGTTATGGAGAGGCGTCCCAGGGACACGAAACCATTTGAGTTTCCCAAGCAGTGCCCGGCCTGCGGAAGCCATGCGGTTCGCGAGGTCAACCCGAAGACGGGCAAGGAGGACGTCGTGCGCCGCTGCACCGGCGGGCTCATTTGCCCGGCCCAGGCGGTCGAGCGGCTGAAACATTTCGTATCGCGAAACGCCTTCGATATCGAGGGACTCGGGGCCAAGCAAATCGAAGCCTTTTACGAGGAGGGCCGGGTGAGGAGACCGGACGATATCTTCAAGCTTGAGGCGCGCAACGCCCGTGACCGCAAGCCGTTGCAGGAAAAGGAGGGCTGGGGCGAGCAGTCAGTCAAAAACCTGTTTGCGGCCATAGACGCGCGCCGCACCCTGCCGCTCGACCGGTTCATCTATGCGCTCGGCATCCGCCATGTGGGGGAGACGACCGCGCGGCTGCTGGCGAAAAGCTACGGCGCCATCGAGGCCCTGCGCGCGGCCATGGTTGCAGCCGGCGACCATGAAAGCGCCGAATATGCAGAGCTCAATGCAATCGACGGCATCGGCCAGGTGGTGGCCGACGCACTCGTCGAGTTCTTTGGCGAGCCGCACAATATCGAGGTGCTCGATGCGCTGCTTGCCGAGGTCACGCCGCAACCCTTCGTCGTCGAGGAAACCAACTCTCCCGTCACCGGCAAGACAGTGGTCTTCACCGGTTCGCTGGAGCGGCTCTCGCGTTCCGAGGCCAAGGTGATGGCGGAGCGCTACGGGGCCAAGGTGGCGGGATCGGTTTCGGCAAAAACCGATTATGTGGTGGCCGGCGAGGCGGCCGGGTCCAAGCTCAAAAAGGCGCAGGAACTGGGCGTGAGAGTGCTCTCCGAGGAGGAGTGGCTGGCGCTGGTGGGGGAGGGGTAAAGTGCTTCCGGAAAAGTGGGAACCGGTTTTCCGATAAGAAGCACGGCAAAAAACTCTACCGCCCTTAAACCGTTATTCCGGCGAAGGCCGGAATCCAGTTACAGTGGGGCGATGGAGCGAAAGCCTTGCGTCTACATCCTCGCCAGCAAGCGAAATGGGACACTGTATACCGGCGTGACGAGTAATCTTCCCCAACGCATACACCAACATCGGATGGGGGCGGTTCCGGGTTTCTCAAAAATGTATGATGTTCGCAGCCTTGTGTATTTCGAAATGCACGAGACGATGGAAGCTGCGATCACGCGTGAAAAACAAATCAAGGAATGGAACCGCGCTTGGAAACTGCGGTTGATCGAAGGGGCCAATCCGGAATGGTGTGATCTCTACGACGAGATATGCAGATAGGCTGAACTGGATTCCGGCCTCCGCCGGAATGACGGATTGAGATACGGTATGTATTTATTTCAGTGGACACAAACCTGCGGACAACCACTCTAATTTACATGTCCACTCCCAACCATCCACCATCGCTACCGCGACTGCGGCAGATACCGCAGTTATGGCAATTGTTCGCTCCGGCCAGCGCAGTTTGAATTCTTTTACCTCGACAGGTCTGCCATCCCAGTATATGCGACCAAATCTATCGATTCCCAAGCAGTCTATCTCATCCATTCCGATGGTGCGCACTCCATTGGGCCATCCAGCCTTGTTCGCATGCCAGAACGGGATTTCTCGAAGCTCCTCCTCTCGGTCTCGGAGGAGCTTCTGATTATTTGATGACATGATTTAAATCCTCGCTTTGACAACCTAACAGAAGCGCTACCGCCCTCCGGTGACTTCCACAATCGATCCGGTCGTGTATGACGCGTCATCCCCGGCCAGCCATAAAATGGCCTTTGCGACCTCGTCAGCTGTGCCCGCGCGCTGCATCGGTATCGCGCCCTTCATGCGCTCGGGGCGGCCGGGCTCCCCGGCGGCGATATGAATGTCGGTGGTGATGAGACCGGCGGCGACGGCATTCACCCGGATGCCTTCCGCGGCCACCTCTTTTGCCAGTCCCAAGGTCATCGTGTCGATTGCGCCTTTGGAAGCCGCATAGTCGATGAATTCGTTCGGGCTGCCGATTCTGGAGGCCTTGGAGGTCAGGTTCACAATTGCCCCACCCTTGCCGCCATATCTGGTCGACATGCGCCTGACCGCTTCGCGGGCGCACAGGAAGGAGCCGCGCACATTGACGCCGAAGACGCGGTCGATGCGCGCCGCGCTCATTTCATCGAGCCGCATCTGCGTCTCCAGAATGCCGGCATTGTTGACGAGGACTGACAGGGTCCCGAGTTTCTCATCGACCGTTTCGAATATCCGCAGGACATCGGCTTCCCGCGCCACGTCTCCTTGCACAGCGATGGCCACGCCGCCGCTCGCTTCGATGTCGGCGACGACTGAATTTGCGGCGTTCGCGTTGCGGCAAGAATTGACCGCCACGGCGTAGCCCTGCTCTCCCGCCAGCCGCGCCGTCGCCGCGCCAATGCCGCGCGATGCGCCGGTTATGAGCATTACTTTTGTCATTCAAGAGCCTTCATTTATTCGACCCCCTCACCCCAACCCTCTCCCCCAGGGGGAGAGGGAGGGACCCGCGTCAGCGGGAGGGTGAGGGGGCAAGCAATACGAAAATCATTACAGCGGAGCGCAAGCCGCCCCCAGCCAGGCTTTGTCCTTACCCTTCAGCTCCGGGCCGATCTCCCTGAGCACCCGCGCATGATAGGCATTGAGCCATTTGAGTTCGCGGGCCGTCAGCATCGACACATCGATCAGACGCCGGTCGATGGGGGCGAGGGTGAGGGTCCCGAAGCTCATCATGGGTCTCTCGCCCCCTTTCACCTTTCGCAAGGGCGCGACCAGCACCAGATTTTCGATGCGGATGCCGTATTTCCCCGCGCGGTAATACCCGGGCTCATTGGAGCAGATCATGCCCGGTTCAAGCGCTACCGTGCCGAGCTTTGAAATGCGCTGCGGGCCTTCATGGACGCTCAGATAGCTTCCCACGCCATGGCCCGCGCCATGATCGAAATCGAGGCCCGCGTCCCACAGGGCCACCCGCGCCAGCGGATCGAGGTCCACGCCCCGCGTGTTCTTGGGAAAGCGCGCGGCGGCCAGCGCGATATGACCCTTGAGTACGAGGGTGAAATGACGCCGCATTTCGCGGGTAGGCTCTCCAATAGCAATCGTGCGCGTGATGTCGGTGGTGCCGTCGAGATACTGGGCGCCGGAATCGACCAGATAAAGCGTGCCCGGTTCAAGGACTGCATTGGTCGCTTCGCTGACGCGGTAATGCACGATCGCGCCATTTGCGCCCGCGCCGGAGATGGTGTCGAAACTGATTTCCTTCAACGCGCCGGTTTGCCTGCGAAAGCCTTCCAGCTTTTTCGTCACGCCGATTTCATCGAGCGTGCCCGATGGCGCCCTGGCATCGAGCCAGGCGAGAAAACGGCACATGGCGACGCCGTCGCGCCTGTGCGCGGTGCGGGTCCCGGCAATCTCCGTCCTGTTCTTTCTTGCCTTGAGAGCGAGGCAGGGATCGGCGCCGTGAATGATTTGCGCGCCCGCCTCATCGAGCCGATCGGCAAACCACCGGGAGGCGGTTTCGGGGTCGAGCAGCACTCGCGACTTGGCCTTGCCGAGGGCGGCGAGCGCGGCGGGGAGATCATCGGGCTTGCGGAGTGCCACATCCTGTTCCAGCACCTTGCGGACATCTGGGGTCAACTTTTTTGACGCAATGAAAAGCTCCGGGCGGCCCTTGGCCGGGAGAATGGCGAAGCACAGGGCAAGAGGCGTGTGCGGGACATCGCGCCCGCGAATGTTCACCAGCCAGGCGATGGATTCCGGCATTGTCAAAATGACGGCGGCCGCCTTGTTCTTCCTCAGTGTTTTACGGACGCGGGCAATCTTTCTGGAGGCCGGCTCGCCGGCGAACTCCAGCGGGTGGAGGACAACGGGCGTGACTGGCGGCGGCGGGCGATCCTCCCAAATCGCATCGACCGGATTGTCTTCCTGAGGAGCAAGGACCGCGCCGGCCTCGCAAACCGCCTCTTCCATTTTCCGGATCGCCTTGACGGAGTGCAGCCGCGGGTCATAGCCAAGCGCATCACCCTTTTTCAGATGCGCCTTGACCCAGTCGGACGATTTGTTTTGCGGAACTCGAAGGATTTCAAAGATGCGGGTATCCACCTGTTCGGGCGCCTGAAGCGTGTAGCGGCCATCGACGAAGAGTGCGGCGCTTTCGCGCGCGACAACGGCCAGGCCCGCGGAACCGGTAAAGCCCGTGAGCCAGGACAAACGCTCCGCACAGGCAGGCACATATTCATTCTGGTGCTCGTCCGCGCGCGGCACCAGAAACGCCGCCAGCTTGCGCGCCCTGAGCGCCTTGCGCAGCCGGGCAACGCGGGTTTTGACCTTTGACGGGTCGGAAGTGTCTTCGAAAGTTTGAAACATGAGCAGGATCCTGACCCGGGCTTTGTACGCGCTGGCTTGTCTCCGATCAACGCGCGCCATGCATCTGACGCGTTGCTGCATTGCAGCAATAACGGCTACTGCGAAAGTCTGTATGCCCTATATTTAGGTCAATATTGCTGACCCTATTTGGACAGCAGAACTCCAATCGGAGGGTATTGCCATGACAGCAACGACCTATACGAATCTTCCCGGCTCCAGGCCCGGCCTATCGTTCGGCGGGCGGCTCGGCCGCTTTTTCTGGCGCATGATCGAAGCGCAGGAGCAGCGTATCACCAGACGGGTTGAGAAAATTTTCAGCACGTATGACGACGCCACTTTGAAGAAAATCGGCTATACCGCCGCCGAGATCGCACGGTTGCGCAAGCAGCACCGTGCGGGCTAGGGTTTTTTCGATTTTGATGGAATCAAAATCGGACCCTGGTTCATTGATCTAACGTGCTTCTTATCGGAAAACCGGTTCCCACTTTTCTGAGAAGCACTCTAATCCGCACGCAGGGTGAGCGTCACCCACTCGGAAACGGCGAATTGGCGCAGGCGCGTAAAACCGACGGTCCTGTAGGCCGCGGTCACGCGCTCCGCCTGTTCGTTCGTTATTCCCGACAAGACGGCAACTCCGCCGGGCCGCAGCGCCCCCGCGATGTCATGGGCCATGTCCATGACCGGCGTGGCGAGAATATTGGCGATCACCAGCTCGAAGGGTGCGGCCGCCCCGATCAAGGGATGCGCCAGACCGCTTGCGGTTACGCATTCGACCCTGTCCTGCACTTCGTTGCGCCTGAAATTTTCATTCGCGATGCCGGCCGCGACCGGGTCGCTATCGCTGGCGATGACGCGTGCGCGCCATACCCGCGCGGCGGCGATGGCCAGGATGCCGGTGCCGGTGCCGATGTCGAGCACATTTTTCATATCTTCACGGGCCGCCAGATCGTCGATGGCCATGAGGCATCCCTTCGTAGACCCGTGATGGGCCGTCCCGAAGGCCTGGGCCGCGTCAATCTCTATGGCGTGAGGGTTCCCCTGCGCCTTTGCGCGGTCATGGCTGCCATGAATGAAAAAGCGTCCCGCGCGCACCGGATGCAGCCCTGCCTGGGACATGGCGACCCAGTCCGCGTCGGGAATCTCTTCAAATGAAACGCAAGCATCGCGCACGCCCTGCCGGTCCAGAAAGTCCCTGAATGCAGTTTCGTCGAGGTTGCCGGAAAATGTGGCCTCGACGCGCCAGCTGCCATCTTCATTGTCAAACAGCCCGACGGCGTCGGCCGGGGGCCAGTACAGTTCGCTCAGGGAGGCCGCAAGCATCTCCGCTGCGCCCCGGGGCAGCGACAGAACGGCCTTGTGAGCGGTTTTATCCGGCATCGGGTGGTTGGCTGCCGGAGCCGGAGCAGAGGGTCACTGGGTCGCTTCTTCCAGCTCTATGTCCACCATGATATCGTCGGCAATCCGCTCCAGCGCCTCGCGCACCTCATCCATGTTCAGCGTTTCGGGCAGGGTGATCTGGGCATTGGCGGAAAACATCGCTTCGCCTCCCATGCTGCCGGTGAAGGTTTCCGTGCGTAACTCCTCGATATTGGCGTTAAAGCCCGCGAGCGCCCGCGATACCTCCAGAACAATGCCCGGATGGTCGAGCCCGGTCAGCGAAAGCTGGACCCTGTGCCCGCCCTGCTGCGTCGCCGCCGCCCGGTCGCGGCGCAGGGTTACGTCGATGCCTTTTTCGGACAGGCCGGTGAGGGCCTTCACGAGGGCGTCGATATTTTCCTCCGGCGCCGACACGCGCAGAATTCCGGCGAACTCGCCGCCGAGGCGGGCCATCGAGGAGTCGATCCAGTTGCCGGAATGGGCGGTGACGGTGTCGGCCAGCGCTTCGACGACGCCCGGCTGGTCGCGGGACAATATTGTGAGAACAAGTTCGACTGACATGCTTTTCTTCCCCTATCGAAGCACCGAGCGCTTTTCCATCATAAGCCTAATGCCGCTCGACGAAGCTATCGACGACTTTTTTCTGGCCCGCCTTCTCGAAGTCGACGCTGAGCTTGTTGCCGTCGATGCGGGCGATCGACCCATAGCCGAACTTCTGGTGGAAGATGCGCTCGCCCACCTGAAAACCTGAACTTTTCGCGGTGTCCGATGCGATCAGCCGGTAGTCGCCTTCCAGAGTCGGTGGCATTCCTGAGGTTTTTCCGGCGGCTTTTCGCGCCCGGGCGCGCCGCCAGCCCGGGGTTCCATAATTGCCCGAAAAGGCGGACTCACCTGAGTCGAAGCGGCTCGCGCCAAAGTTGCCATACTGGCTTGGCGCTTCGCGCACCTCGACTGACGCCTCCGGCAACTCGTCGATGAAGCGCGAGGGGATGGCCTGTTGCCATAGCCCGTGTGTCCGCCGGTTCTTGGCAAAGCTGATTTGGGCGCGAATCCGTGCCCGGGTCAGGCCCACATGGGCCAGCCGCCGCTCTTCTTCCAGACCCGCTGACCCCGATTCATCCAGGGAGCGCTGATGCGGGAACAGCCCGTCCTCCCACCCGGCCAGGAACACGGTGTCGAATTCCAGCCCCTTAGCGGAGTGCAATGTCATCAGGTTGATCATGTCCGCGCTTTCGTCGCCATCGCGGTCCATGACGAGAGATACATGCTCAAGGAACCCGGCGAGGGAGTCATAGTCCTCCATCACCCGGATCAGTTCTTTCAGATTGTCGAGCCGGCTTGCGGCTTTGGGTGATTTGTCGTTCTGCCACATCGCCGTGTAGCCGGACTCATCGAGAATGAGTTCGGCCAACTCCGTATGGGGCATGGTGTTGGCCATTGCCCGCCAGCGGTCGAACTGGGCCAGCAGATCGGTCAGCGTCCGGCGCTGCGCCGGCTTAAGCTCCTCGGTTTCGACCAGAGTGCGCGTCGCCTGCATCAGGGGAATGGACTTCGCGCGGGCATAGGAATGCAGGATGGCGAGCGTTGCCTCGCCCAGACCCCGGCGCGGCGTATTGATGATGCGCTCGAATTTGAGATCATTCGCCGGGTTGAGCGTCGCCTCGAAATAGGCGGTGGCGTCGCGGATTTCCAGGCGCTCGTAAAACCGCGGGCCGCCAATCACCCGGTAATCGAGGCCAAGCGTGACGAACCGGTCTTCGAAGGCGCGCATCTGAAACGAGGCGCGCACCAGAATGGCGATCTCGTTGAGGCTGTGTCCCTGGCGCTGAAGCTGTTCGATGTCCTCGCCCACGCTCCGGGCCTCTTCCTCGTCATCCCAGCACCCCTGAAGCGTGACTTTCTCGCCGTCGCGCTCCTGCGTATGCAGGGTCTTGCCGAGGCGGTCGCGGTTGTGGGCGATGAGGGCGGAGGCGGCGGCGAGGATATGTCCGGTGGAGCGGTAATTCTGTTCCAGCCTTATGACTTTGGCGCCGGGGAAATCGTGCTCAAAGCGCAGAATATTGCCGACCTCCGCGCCGCGCCAGCCATAGATCGACTGATCGTCATCGCCCACGCAGCAGACATTGCCGCCGCCCTGGGCCAGCAGGCGGAGCCACAGATATTGCGCGACATTGGTGTCCTGATACTCGTCCACCAGCATATAGCGCAGGCGGTCCTGATATTCGGAAAGAACGGAGGTGTTTTCCTGAAACAGCCGCAGGCATTCCAGCAGCAAATCGCCGAAGTCCGCCGCATTCAGCTCTTTCAGGCGTCTTTGATATTGGGCGTAGAGTTTGGCGCCGCGCCCGTCCGCAAAGACGAAGGATTCCCCGTCCTGGACCTTGGCGGGCACGAGGCCCCTGTTCTTCCAATTGTCGATATGGCCGGCCAGCTGGCGCGCGGGCCAGCGTTTTTCATCGATCTTTTCCACTTCGAGAAGCTGCTTCAGAAGCCTGATCTGGTCGTCCGTATCGAGGATCGTGAAACTCGAGGTGAGGTCCACAAGCTCCGCATGCCGGCGCAGGATGCGCACGCAGATGGCGTGGAATGTCCCCAGCCACGGCATTCCTTCCACCTGTCCGCCGATCAGCGCGCCGATGCGGTTCTTCATTTCGCGCGCCGCCTTGTTGGTGAAGGTGACGGCGAGAATTTCTCCCGGCCGCGCCCGCCCTGAGCCAAGAATATGCGCGATGCGGGTTATGAGGACACGGGTTTTGCCGGTGCCGGCCCCGGCAAGCACAAGTACCGGACCATCGAGTTCGGTGACGGCTTCGCGCTGTTCGGCGTTCAATGCGTCCAGATAGACGGGCCGCCCCATGGCGCGAGCGGAAAGGGACTGGCCAGCGCCGGGGTTTGCCGGAGGGTCGCCTTCGGGGAGGCGGGCAGCATTTTGCGCGTGATTCTTTTGCATGAGAACAGAACTACAACATAGCGCGGCCTGCGGGTACCCTGTGCGATGCGGAGGCTATTTATGCTCTTCTTCGCTGGCCTCGATCAACGCCTCGTTAAAGCAATTGAGCGCATCGAGATGCTCCACCCATCCGATCAGCTTGCTGGTGTCGCCGCTTTCCACCACAGGCAAGCGCAGATGTCCGGTCCGGTCGAAAGCCCTGAGCGCCGCCTCCACCGTGTCGTCCGGCGTCAGCCAGGCGGCTTCCTCTTCAAAGTCTTTCAGGGTTTGAGACAGAAACTCCTCGACCGGTTTCATGAAGTCGCGGACCTTCAGACTGCGCGCGATGTGCTTGTGCGGGCCGTCTTTCAGAAAAATGCCGCGGGTCGATAACTGGTAATGGAAGAAACTCTGCCCGTGGACGGCTTGCGTGAGCCCGGTCGAAATCGAGATCGCCAGGAGCAGGGCAAGGGTCATTTCATAGCCGCCGGTCAGCTCGAACACGATCAGCGTTGTCGATATGGGCGCTCCGAGAACGGCGGCCGCCACCGCGCCCATGCCGATAATCGCATACAGGCCGTGACTGGATGCGAATTCAGGAAAGATGCTCGCGGCAATGATCCCGAAGGCGCCGCCGCACATTGCGCCAAGATAAAGCGATGGCGAGAACACCCCGCCGCCAAACCGGCTCGCCAGAGTGATCGCCGTGGCCACGGTTTTCAGTACCAGCAGCACGAGCAGCAGATAGAGCGGGAACTGATGCTTCAGCGCGGCATCGGTGGAGTCGTATCCAACCCCCAGAACCTGCGGGAACCAGATGGCGATCCCCCCCACCATCAGCCCGCCGATCACCGGCCGGGTCCAGAGCGGCACATCGACGGATTCGGCAATCCGGTTGCTTGCAACGAAGGAGAACTGAAATGCGATGGCCACGGCCGCGCAGGTCAGCCCCAGCAGGGCAAAGGCGGGAAATTCCCAATAAGAAGTGATCTGGTATTCAGGAATAATGAAGGCCGGAAAATCGCCCAGGTGAATTCGCGCGATCACCGTGGCGGCGACGCTCGATATGACGATCGGCACAAAGGCGCGCATGGCGTAATGGCCGAGGATCACTTCATGGGCGAACAGCACTCCGGCGATGGGCGCATTGAAGGAGGCCGAAACCGCGGCGGCGACGCCGCATGCAAGCAATGTGCGCCGCGCCGCGTGGGAGAGTTTGAAAAGATCCACCAGCACCGAGGCAAGCGTGGCGCCAAGATGCACCACCGGGCCTTCGCGCCCTGCGCTGGCGCCGGAGCCGAGCGACACGGCGGAGACAAGGGCGCTGCTCAGGCCCTCGCGGGCAGGGATACGGCAACCCAGCAGGGCGCGCGCCTCGATCACATCGGCGACGCCCTGGGCGCGCCGCCCCGGCATCAGATGCTGAAGGAACAGCCCGACGGCGAGGCCGCCAAGAGCAGGCGCCAGCAATATGACCCACCAGGGCGTATTGACCGCGGCTGAAATCACATTTTCACTCGATGTCCCCAGCCAGGGCAGTTGAACCAGCCCGATGACCGTGCGGAAGAATATGGCGAGGTAGGCGGCGCCGATACCGATGGCCAGCGCGATGACCCAGATCAGGGGCTGGCGCTCGCCGAGAAATTCCCGCAAATTCGGGGTCATTCTGTCTGTGACAAGATGCAGCAGCCATTCGGTGGATTGTGCGACACCAGACCTTTGCTCACGCTCAGGCGTCTCGGGCGCGGGACCCTGCGGCTTGTTTTTCCTGCCGGGGCTTGGTGCGCCGACCATCCTTTAATCTTTCCCTTGAGCGTGCAGTGGCCCCGAACGAGATGGGCAAGCTGCACCGCGGCCCGACTCAATCCATGAGGTTAAGCGTCCACTCCCTTTCGGCCAAGCCCTTCAATTTGCTAGGGTGAACCGGAGAATGAGGTTCTGGAGGCAGTTCATATGGCGGCAGCGATCGCCGAACAATCCCAAAGCAATGCGATCGCGCCGGTCATCGACGCCCTGCGCGCGCGCCTGGGAGACCGGATTTCGACCGGTGCGGCCGTGTGCGAGCAGCATGGCAGCACACTCACCTGGCTGCCCAACCAGCCTCCCGACGCGGTAGCTTTCCCGCGGACCACGCAAGAGATCGTCGGCATCGTCAATCTGTGCGCCGCGCACGCCGTGCCGATCATCCCGTTCGGTGCGGGCACCTCGCTTGAGGGACATTTGAATGCGCCACAGGGCGGCCTCTCGCTCGATTTGTCGCAAATGAACAATATCCTGGCCGTTCATCACGAGGATCTGGATTGTGTCGTCGAGCCGGGAGTGACCCGTGAACAACTCAACGGGCACTTACGCGATACGGGGTTGTTTTTCCCCGTCGATCCCGGCGCGGACGCAACGCTTGGCGGTATGGCGGCGACCCGGGCGTCGGGCACCAATGCGGTCCGCTATGGCACCATGCGCGACGCCGTCCTCAATCTGACGGCGGTGATGGCCGACGGTTCAATCCTGCGCACCGCGCGGCGCGCGCGCAAATCGTCCGCGGGCTACGACCTGACCCATCTTCTCATCGGGTCCGAAGGGACACTCGGCATCATCACCGAGCTGACCTTGCGGCTGTATGGAATTCCTGAAGCCATTCTGTCCGCCGTTTGTCCGTTCGACACGATTGAGGGTGCGTGCGACGCGACGATCAGCGCCATTCAGCTGGGCCTTGGACTGGCCCGTATCGAATTGCTTGACGGGGTCCAGATCGAGGCGTGCAATGCGCATTCAAATCTTGATCTTCGCCCCGTGCCGACACTCTTTGTCGAGTTCCACGGGACGCCCGCGTCGGCGCGCGAGCAGGTGGATACATTTGCCGGAATTGCCGTGGAGAACGGGGGCGGAGACTATCAGTGGGCTGAACGTGTCGAAGACCGGAATGCCTTGTGGGCGGCCCGGCACGATGCTTACTGGGCGGCGCGCACCTACCGGCCCGGCGCGCAGGTAATCGTGACAGATGTATGCGTGCCGATTTCACGCCTGGCGGAATGCGTGATTGAAACCCAGAAGGACATTGCCGAGTTGGGATTGGTGGCGCCGATCGTCGGCCATATTGGAGATGGCAACTTTCATGTCCTGCCGCTGATTGATATGGACAATGCGCAAGAAGTGAAGGCTGCGCGGGGTTTTCTGGACAGGCTCGTCGCGCGGGCGCTGGCCATGGACGGGACGTGCACCGGCGAGCATGGCGTGGGAATCGGCAAGAAAAAATATATGAAGGCGGAGCATGGCTCGGGTGTCGATGTGATGCGTGCCATAAAAAAGACTCTCGATCCTCACAATATTTTCAATCCCGGCAAGGTGGTCTAAGTGGCGTGCGGGTATGTAATCTAAACTTGCGGGTATGTAATCTAGATATGTCCGGTATTCGGATGAGGCTAACAATGCCCCGGCGAGACACAGATGCGCCCGGGGAGGACGCTTTGCGATGAATTCCATACTGCTCTTTCTGGCGGGCCTTCTGGCGCTGTTTCTGAGCGCGCTCTTCGCGGCGCCGTATTTTATCGACTGGAACGACTACCGCGATGTATTCGAGGCGCAGGCCTCAAAGTTGATCGGGCGCGCGGTCGATGTGGGCGGAGATGTGTCGCTGTCGCTGTTTCCCGCGCCGGTGCTCCGGTTCGAGACCATCAATGTGGCTGATGCCAAGGGCGGGTTCGACACACCCTTTGCGGCAGCCCGGTCGTTTACGGTCTGGCTTTCCGTGCCGCCGCTGCTGCGCGGCACGATCGAGGCGCGTTCGGTGGAGATAGATCAGCCGGTCCTGAATCTTCGTATCGCCAAGGACGGGTCGGGAAACTGGGCCGACATCGGGGGGGAAGCGGCCGATCTGCCATTCATCCCCAAGGACGTGGCGCTCAATTCGGTCGAGATCAGCGGCGGAACCGTCAATTTGTGGCGCGGAAAGGCCGAGCCCGATTCTACCATCGATAACCTCGACGGCGAGTTGACGGCCCGTTCGCTCCAGGGACCCTATAAATTCACCGGTCAATTCACCCACGAGGACAAACGCCAGGAACTGCGTTTTTCGACCGGCCGCCGCGAGGAAGAAAACGGGCAGTTCAGTCTGAAGATGAGCCTCCGCAGCCCGGAGACCAGGGAGACTTACTCAATCGACGGCGCCGTCAGGGGGCTGGGCGCCATTCCCGTATTCAAGGGTGATTTCCTCGGACGCCTGGCCGAAAAGCCCGAAGGCGGCAAAAACGAGGAAGAGGATCAGGAGTCCCGGAGCAATGCGCCATTCGAGATCAAATCCCAGATTTTCGCGGATTTTACCGGCGCTCAATTCATAGAAGCGGAACTGTCCGTAACCAAGAACGGCAAACCGCAGACCGTGCGCGGCCTGCTTGATATGAAGTTCAGTGACGGCCTGGAGCTTGGCGGGACGTTTTCCTCGCGCTGGGTGGATTTGGATACCTGGATCGGTCCCGAAGGAGAGTCGCCCTCCCAACTGAACGCGGCGATGGCCGGTCTGGTGGATAAGATTCTGCGCCGGGTATCGGGAATCCGCGAAGGTTCGCTACGGCTCTTCCTGGACCAGGCGGTTCTCGCCGGCGATTTGGTTACCGGCGTGCAGCTTACCCTGTTGGCCACCGACGGAAAACTGGAAGTCTCCAGACTTTCCGCGAACTTGCCCGGGGAGAACAAGCTGAGGCTCTCGGGCACGCTTGACGCCACCGGGAATGGGCCGGTTTTCTCCGGTCCGGTCTCCGTGACCGGCAGCTCGCTTTCCCGGCTCACGAAATGGGCCGGCGTAGCGGCCGGGCCGGGCGTGGCCACACAGCGAGGCCAGTTCTCGATCAAGGGCAAACTTTCCGCAGCGCCCGGCCGGGTCTCCCTGGAAGAGGGAGAAGGCAATCTGTTCGGGTCCGCGTTCAAGGGTGCGTTCAGCTATCGCGGCGGCGCCGAGGGCGAGGTCGCTTTGACTTTGAAAAGCGACCGGCTGGATTTGGCCAGAGTGCTTGGCTCGAGCGCATCGCCGAAGGCGCTTTGGGCGCTTCTTGTTTCAGGCAATGGCGCGAAAGACGGTGCTGGCGTCAAGGCAGGGACGCCATTGGCGCGGTTTGGCAAAATGCGCGCCCAGGTGGATGTCAGCATCGCGGCGGTTTCTCTTCCTGGCCTTGGGGAGAGTGCGCTGGATGCGGCGTTTACCGTTTCGAATGGCGTGGTTGATATTCGCCGGCTCCAGCTGGCGACCGGTTCGGACGTCAATCTTCAGGCCGGCGGCCGTCTGACGGGCCTGGGCGATAAGCCAAATGGCAATCTGACACTGGCCGTGCAGGTGGATACCGGAAAAGGCCTCGCCGCGCTGGCCGAGTTTCTGGAAATAGCGGATCTGGTCAAAACCCCGCCTGAGCGGCTGGCTGCGCTGACGCCTGTCGCGCTGACCACGGCGATACGCTCCGCCGCGCCCGGCGGCAATGGTCTCGACGTGCAGATGGAGGGGTCGCTGGGGAAAAGCGATCTGCTCGTGAAATTGGATTTCGAAGGTGTGCCGGCGGACTGGACACAGGGCCGCATCTCGCTTCAGGGCAGCTTGAAGAACGCATCCGGCGCTGAATTGCTGCAACAGTTGAGGCCGCATCTGCGGCAGGGCCAGCTGGCCCTGTTTAAGCCAGGCGAAGGAACAGCGTCGATAGAGGCCAGCGGTGTCGCCCAGTCAGGTCTGCAAACGAAGGCCAGGCTGAATGCCGGCGGGATGGATTGGACCATGCAGGGCGCCTTTCGCATTGCCGCAGAGGGCAATTCATTTTCCGGCACAACGGCGCTTTCGGCACCGAGTACGGCAGCGGGATTGTCGCTGCTGGGCGTTTATCTGGCGCCTGGTCACGAGACCAAGTCCGCCAGTGTATCTGCCGATCTTGAGGTCTCGGGCGGCGTTTACCGGTTTGGCGCGCTGCGGGGCGATCTTGCCGGTGCGCCTTTCTCCGGCCAGGTGGAGGTTGATTTTGCCGGTGAGCGGCCCTCGTTTGACGTGCAAATTTCGGCAAACGACGCCGCGCTGCCGCAGTTGCTTGCGCCGGTGATCGCGTGGCGAGGCAATGGCGGCAATCTGAAGGCAAACGGGGCGAGCGCCATCCGCGGCGTGACGCGCACCGATGGGTACTGGCCCGATGTTCCCTTCAATGCCGGCCTGTTTGCGCGGACGGACGGAAATATCTCGCTTGAATCGGAACGTCTGCGGCTGACAGGAGGGTTGGTTCTGGAGAAGGCGCGGATACAGGCCGCACTTTCGGGCGGTACGCTCAAGGTTTCGCGGCTTGAAGGCTCCCTCAGGGGCGGATCATTCAAGGCAAGCGGGGAATTGGCGACTCGCGGTGCGGGTATGACATTAAAAGCGAATGCCGAAGCAAAGGGATTGCGGCTTGAGCGGCTTGTGCAGACGCGCTCGGGCGATGCTCTTGTGACGGCGCCCGCCGACATTTCACTTTCGGTGACTGGCGAGGGACTCACCCCGCGCGGCCTGGTGGCCGGTCTGACCGGCCAGGGCCAGCTCGATCTGGGGGCGGGAAAAATCAAGGGCTTTTCGCTTGGCGCGGGGCACGCGGCCGTCAGTTCGGCGAGGGATGAGAAGGCACAGGGCGGTGCGGATGAAGCGGAACTGGGAGCGCGTGTCGCCAATTATCTGAAGAATTCCGAGATGTCGTTCTCGCAAATCGCCGCGCCGTTCAATATTCGCAATGGCGTGCTGGAATTTGACAAGCTCGCGCTGAGCGATGCCGAAGGGCGGGCGACCATCACCACCTATCTGCAATTGTCATCGTTTCAATTGGACAGTGAATGGGTCCTGCAGTCGGCTGAGGGGGCGGGGCGGGACAAGAAACCCCGGGTCTCGCTTGTGTTCACCGGGCCTGTGGGGGAGCTTGGCAGGATCAATCCCAAAATTGATACAACCGGGCTCGCACGTTACGTCACCATCCGGAAGATGGAAAAGGATGTCGAACGGCTCGAGAAGCTCGATGTATCCGGCCCGGAGCCGGATAAAAAAGCCGATCCGGTAAAACCCAGGGCGACCGCGCAAACCCCGGCGGTTCCAGAGGCGAAAAAGCCGGACCAGCCAAAATCCGCGGCGGCGGTAGTTTCAACCGAACCTGCGCCGCCACTGCCGAAGCGCAAGCAGATTCTCGCGCCGCCGGCGGCGGCTCCGGCACAGCCTGCCGCAGCGCCCCCTCCAGTCGCCGCGCCCGCGCCGGCCGAAAAACCCGTGCCCGCGGTCGCCGCGGTGCCGGAGGCGGTAGAGTTGCCGCGCGCGGCGCCCCTGCCGGCGAGAAAGCCGCGACGGCCCGTCATAAAACCGCCCGAACCCGAACTCTCCAATGAATTGCCCTGGTTGCAGTCCGTAACGCCGCCGGCGTCGCCAGATGCCCCGACACCGCCGGTTGCGGTTGCGCCCGGTGCCCTGCCGCCGCCAGTCCCGTTTCCGGTCCCCGGCAGCGGTGCCGTTCCCGGCGCGCCGCCGCCGCCACGGCTGGAGCCTGTCACGCCGCCGGTTACGCCGCGCCCCGTCCGCGCTCCGCCAAAACGGTTTGACCCCTTCGCGGAAACAGGGAACTAGAGTTTTTTCGATTTTGATGGAATCAAAATCGAACCCTAGTTCTTTGATTTAACGTGCTTCTTATCGGAAAACCGGTTCCCACTTTTCTGAGAAGCACTCTAGCGGGAATTTTTCCGGTAGAAGCCGAGAACGGCGCAGCGTATGGCGCTGGACAGCCCGCATGAGCCGCGTTGCGCGTCGATCGCGGATATGGCGTCCGGGACAGAGCGCCCCTGCGCCCGCGCCATGTCCTTCAGGGCGTCCCAGAAATCATCTTCAAGCGATATGCTGGTGCGGTGGCCGGTGATGGTCAGGGACCGCTTTTTCGGCTTATGCGCCATGGAACCCTTTGCTTTAGACCGTTTCTGTTCTTAACCGAAACGGTAAGGCCGCGACTGCGGCCCGGCGCTTATGCGCCGCGCCCGCGCAGACCCGCGCGAAGCGCGGATAGGTCGTAAGCGAAAAAACCTGGAGCGATTCCGTCAAAGACGGAACCGCTCTAGCCGCTGGGTCCGATCATGTCCCGCGGGCGGACCACGCGGTCGAAATCTTCGCCACTCACATAGCCGAGCCGCAACGCCTCTTCACGCAATGTCGTGCCATTCTTGTGAGCGGCCTTGGCAATTTCGGTTGCCTTGTCATAGCCGATCTCCGGCGCCAGCGCCGTGACCAGCATAAGCGAGCGTTCCATCAGATCGGCGATGCGCTCGAGATCCGGCTCAATGCCGACCACGCAATTGTCGGTAAAACTGACGCTCGCATCGGCCAGCAGCCGGATCGATTGCAGGACGCCATAGACGATAACCGGCTTGAAGACGTTGAGTTCGAAATGGCCCTGGCTTCCGGCGATCGTGCAGGTGGTGTGATTGCCCATGACCTGTGTGCAGACCATGGTCAGGGCCTCGCATTGGGTCGGGTTGACCTTGCCCGGCATGATCGAGGAGCCGGGTTCGTTTTCCGGCAGTTTCAGCTCACCGAGCCCCGAGCGCGGGCCCGACCCCAGAAACCGGATATCGTTGGCGATCTTGAACAGGCTCACGGCGACCGTATTCAGCGCTCCGGATATTTCCACCATGGCGTCGTGCGTGCCGAGCGCCTCGAACTTGTTGGGTGCGCTCGTAAACG
>BDTT01000013.1 GCA_002897995.1 bacterium BMS3Bbin10
CCGATCTTCGAGTCTCCGGGCGACTGGGAAAAGGTCGACGATATTCTCGACGTCTGGTTCGATTCAGGCTCGACCCATGCCTTCGTGCTGGAGGACCGCGATGATCTGAAATGGCCGGCTTCGCTCTATCTGGAAGGCTCCGACCAGCATCGCGGCTGGTTCCAGTCGTCCCTGCTGGAATCCTGCGGCACGCGCGGCCGCGCGCCTTACGAGGCGGTGCTGACCCACGGTTTCGTCATGGCCGAGGACGGGCGCAAGATGTCCAAATCCCTGAACAATCAGGTGTTCCCGCAGGATGTGATCAAGCAGAATGGCGCGGAAATCCTGCGGTTGTGGGCCATGAGTTCGGACTACACGGAGGACTTGCGCGTCGGTCCGGAAATCCTCAAATCCAATGTCGACGCCTACCGCAAGCTGCGCAATACGATCCGCTTCATGCTGGGCAACCTGCATCACTATGAGCCTTCGTTGGCGGTCGAGCCCGCCGGCATGCCGGAGCTGGAGCGCTACATGCTGCACCGCCTGAGCGAGCTCGATGAACTGGTGCGGCGCGAGTACGGCAATTTCGATTTCAAGCGGATCTTTTCCGCGCTGTTCAATTTCTGCACCATCGATCTTTCATCCCTCTATTTTGACATCCGCAAGGACGCGCTCTATTGCGACGCTTATGACTCGCCGGTGCGCCGCGCCAGCCTTACCGTGCTGGACCATCTTTTCTCCAGCCTCACGCTCTGGCTTGCGCCGATGCTGTGCTTCACCATGGAAGAGGCCTGGCAGTCGCGCTTTTCAGATGAGGGTTCTTCAGTTCATCTGCGCCGGTTTCTGGACATTCCGGAAAATTGGCGCGATAAGGAACTGGCTGAAAAATGGCGCAGGATCAGAGAGGTTCGCCGCGTGGTCACGGGAGCGCTTGAAGTGGAGCGCCGCGAAAAGCGGATCGGTTCGAGCCTCGAAGCGGCGCCCGAAATATTCATTGAGGACGAGGCGCTGTTCAATGCGGTCGCGGATGTCGACTGGGCCGAGGTCGCCATCACCAGCCACGCAAGCTGGACCAATGACAAGGGGCCCGAACAGGCCTTCCGGCTGGATGACGTGCCCGGCGTGGCCGTTATACCGGGCAGGGCGGCGGGCAGTAAATGCGCGCGCTCATGGAAAATCCTGCCCGAGGTGGGGTCCGATGCGGACTTCCCCGGGCTGACCCCGCGCGACGCGGAGGCCGTGCGCCAGTTCGACGCGCGCCGGCAGGCAGCAGAGTGAGATTTACCGATGCCGGATAAGTCAGAGCGGAAACTCTTCTGGGGGCCGCTCAGCGCCCTCGGGCTGTCGCTCGGAGCCGTGATCGCCATCTCCGATCAGATCCTTAAATGGTGGATGCTCAATGTTTTCGAAATTGAGGCAAAGGGGCAGGTTGCCGTTGCGCCTTTCCTGGACCTCGTGATGGTCTGGAACAGGGGTATCAGTTTCGGGCTGTTTCAGCAGGGCAGTCAGATTGGCCAGATTCTGCTTGCAGTTCTGGCGGTTGCCGCGGTCATCGGCCTGACATGGTGGCTGGCGAGCATGACATCGGTTATCGGCGCGGTGGGCGCGGGGCTGGTCATGGGCGGCGCCATCGGCAACGGCATTGACCGGCTTGTGTATGGGGCGGTGGCCGACTTCTTCTCGTTTCACGTCGGGGATTTCTACTGGTATGTCTTTAACATTGCCGACGCGGCAATCGTTGTCGGTGTTGTCGGACTCATGTATGAATCCATATTCGAGAGCCACAAAAAGGTCTCAAAAACGTCCTAACCCGCTTCTAGTCTCGGAAAAGACCGGGAAAAGAACCGAATTCGGGGCCCTATTTGTCCAATGTGTAAACTGGCCAGCACCGTAAGGCGTCTGCCTCTCCTGTCCGCGTTCGCCGCGGTTCTGCTTCTTGGCGGCTGCGCCGGCGGCGGCGTCGAGTTCGAGGGCGCGGCTTTTGAAGCGCTTGGCCTCGGCGGGAAAAAAAAGGCAGCCGAAAAGAAGGTGCCGGACCGGGCGCCTTTGCTCATACCGCCCGACCGCGCCAGACTGCCCGAACCGGCGGTAGCTACCGCGGTTGCGGCACCGCAGAACTGGCCCAACGACCCGGACGCCCTACGCAAGGCTGAAGCCAGCGAGTCGGATAAGAAAAGAAAAGAATATGAAGACAAGGGTGACTGGAGCGAAAAGGCCGACATCGACGAGTTTGAGAAGCTCATGGATCCCTTGCAGAGGAGTCGCGGCATTCTGGGAGGTGGACTCCTTGGCGATGAAAATCGCGGCGGCGAGGACCCGAATAGCGTGAACTAGGTCATGACCTGGGGCCCGACCCTGGGGAACTCTGATCCGGTCACGCCATTTCTGAACATTTTTTAACTGGCGGCGTCAGCCCGCCGTCTCCATATTGCGGATGCGGGCCACGGCCTTCGACGTCCGGCCCGGCATGTTGAGACTTCAGACACAAACAACTCAGGTCTTGCTGATGATCCTGGAACAACTTTCAAGTCCGCCGATTTGGCGCGCTCGCCTGGCGGCGATCTGTGCTATTGCCGTGGCAATGACATTTGCCCTCCCCATAAACTTCACCCGTGCGGCCTCCTCGGCCGTTTCGCATTTCAAGCTCGAGAACGGAATGGAGGTCGTGGTTATTCCCGACCACCGGGCGCCGGTGGTTACTCATATGGTGTGGTACCGGGTTGGCGCCGCGGATGAAAAGCGCGGCGTTTCGGGAATTGCCCACTTCCTGGAACATTTGATGTTCAAGGGCACCAAAAAAATCGCGCCGGGTGAATTCTCCAAGATCATTGCGCGCAATGGCGGCCAGGACAATGCCTTCACCGGCCAGGATGCGACGTCTTACTTTCAGCGCGTGGCGAAGGACCGCTTGGCGCTGGTGATGGAGATGGAAGCCGACCGCATGGTCAATCTGCGCCTGCTGGACAAGGACGTTGTCACCGAGCGCAAAGTCATCCTTGAGGAGCGCCGCTCACGGGTCGACAACGACCCCGCGAATATTCTGGGGGAGCAGATGACCGCCGCGCTCTATCAATCCCATCCCTACGGCATCCCGATTCTCGGTTGGGAGCACGAAATACGGAAGCTGGATCGCAAGGCGGCCCTGGAGTTCTACGAGCGCTATTATGCGCCGAACAATACCATCCTCGTTGTCGCGGGCGATGTGACGGCCGAAAATGTCCGGAAGCTGGCCAATGAGACATATGGGAAGCTCAAGCCCCGCAGTGACCGGATTCGCGCCGCGCGCCCCAAGGAGCCGCCACACCGGGCGCCCGTCAGGGTCCTTCTGGACGACCCGCGCGCGGGCCGCGCGACCGTGCAGCGTTTTTATCTGGCGCCCAGCTACAACTCGGCTGAGCCGGGGGAGGCCGAGGCGCTTGATTTGATGATGAAGATCGTCACATCGGGCACCACGAGCCGTCTCTACAAGCGCCTTGTCGTGGAGCAGAAGAAGGCGGCGTCGGCCGGCGGCTGGTTCAGCGGCAGCGGGCTGGATTCGGGCCGCCTTGGCGTTTACGCCGTGGCGTCCGACGGCGTGGCCATCGTGGATGTCGAAAAGGCGCTGGATGCGGTCCTCGCTGAATTCATTGAGAACGGGGCCAGCCAAAAGGAACTGGACCGGGCGCGCAATTCCTATATTGCCAGCCATATATATGGTGGCGACAGCCAGGTGAGCCTGGCGCGGCGCTATGGCTGGGGCCTCGTCAATGGCCGGACCATCGCGGATGTCGAGGCGTGGCCGGAGCGGCTTGAGAAAATCACTGTTGAGGATGTTCAGCGGGTCGCAAAAAAATATTTCAACTTGGATCAATCTGTGACCGGTGTTCTGCGTCCGACCGAGAAGAAGAAAGCAGGCGCGGAAAAGGCCGGGGATGAGGGCCGGAAATCTTAGCGACGGTGATGACGGTAGCGATGAAACATTTGATGACAGCTTTAGGCGCATGGATTGGCCGTATCGCACCTCGCGCCGGCGTTCTTGGAATCGTGATTTTGGCCATGGCGAAGGTAGCACCGGCTGAGGCGGCAATGCAGATACAGCAAATAACAAGCCCGGGCGGCGTCAAGGCATGGCTGGTCGAGAGCCGCCAGGTGCCGCTGATCGCGATACGGTTCAGCTTCATCGGCGGCGCGGCGCAGGATCCTGACCAAATGGAGGGCCTGGCGAACTTCGTTTCGGGGATGCTGGATGAAGGCGCGGGCGACTTGAAGTCGGTCGATTTTCAGGAGCGCCAGGAAGAGCTCGCGGTCAGGTTGAGTTTCGAAGCGGGACGCGACATGTTCACCGGCAGTTTTCAGACGCTTACGCGCAACTCGAGCGAAGCCGCTGAACTCCTCCGGCTTGCCCTGACGGAACCGCGTTTCGACGCCAGTGCGGTGGATCGCATCAAGAAGCAGATTTTGACGGGCCTGAAGTTTGACCAGAACAATCCCCGGGCCGTGGCGTCCAGGGAATGGTTCAAACTGGCCTTCAAGGGACACCCTTACGCGCGTCCGATCAAGGGCAGCATGGAGTCCGTGAAACGTATCGGGCGCGAGGATCTGCACGAATATGTGCGAAAGATGTTCACCCGCGACACGCTGAAAGTGGCGGTCGTCGGAGACATCGACGCCGAGACGCTGGGGCCGATGCTCGATAAGGTGTTCGGCAGTCTCCCGGCGGCGTCGGACCTCAGGCCCATTGCCGAGGCGAAGCCTCCCGCCGGTCCGCTGCGCGAGTTTATTGAAATGAACGTACCGCAGTCCGTGGCCGTTTTCGGTCACGCCGGGTTCAAGCGTAAAGATAAGGATTTCGTCGCATCCTATATCCTCAATTACATACTCGGCGGCGGCGGTTTCAATTCGCGGCTGACCGAAGAAGTGCGCGAAAAGCGCGGGCTGGCCTATTCCGTTTACAGCTATCTGTCTCCCTACCGGCGCGCCGCGATCTATGTCGGCAACGTCGCGACGGAAAACAAGTCCATGATGCGCTCTTTGAAAGTCATCCAGGATGAAATGAAGCGGATGGCGGACGATGGTCCAACCGCGGAGGAGCTCAAGAACGCCAAGCAGTATCTCACCGGCTCCTATGCATTGCGTTTTGACACCAGCTCGAAAATTGGCAGCCAGCTTTTGTGGATTCAGATCGAGGATCTGGGCGTCGACTATATTGATACGCGCAACGGCAAGATCGAGGCTGTGACCCTGAAGGACATCCGCCGGGTCGCCAAACGGTTGCTGAAGTCCGACGGTTTGATTGTCACCATCGTCGGCAAACCGGATGGTGTGAACAAAAAGCCGAAAAGCTGAACCCGGCTCTCACTCGCAATGAGAGTGTCCGCGGCCCGCGCCATTTGCCAGAGCATGCTTCAATATGAATGGATCATGCTCTAGGCTCCGCGGTAATCAGTGATTCCTTGAAGGTTCTCCCGATGCCATTTGTTCAGTCGATTGAAGGCTGCATGGAGGCGGCCGTCGGTGCGGCCGGCCTGCCGCCTGCCGCGCTGGAGCGCCGGCTCGAATTGCTCGGCCCGGCCGTTGCCCGGCTGAGGGCTCACTATGAGCGCTGCACGCTTGCCCTGTTGCGGGTGCCTGAACAAAGCGAA
Organism: bacterium BMS3Bbin10; assembly: GCA_002897995.1. Lineage (GTDB taxonomy): Bacteria > Pseudomonadota > Alphaproteobacteria > Rhizobiales > Methyloligellaceae > UBA2767. The sequence continues at coordinate 5,601 of BDTT01000013.1, forward strand.
GATATCGAGGAGGCCGCGCAGGCGCTCGCCCGCCTGAGCGAAGGCGCGAAGACACTCGTCTTTTTCGGCACCGGCGGTTCGAGCCTTGGCGGACAGGCCATAGCCCAGCTTGGCGGCTGGTTTATTCCAGGGCAGCAAAAAGCCGATCAGATGCGCCGGCCCCGCACGCGCTTTTATGACAATCTCGACCCGCTGACTCTGGCAAGCTCGCTTGGCAGCCTGGATCTTGGGGCCACGCGCTTCGTTATCATTTCCAAGTCCGGCAATACCGGCGAGACGCTGGTGCAGTTCCTGGCCGCATTGCAGGCGGTGAAGGCGGCCGGCTACGAAAAAAAGGTGCCCGAGCTGTTTCTTGCCCTGAGCGATCCCGCCGCGCCCGGTGTGGAAAATGGCTTGCGCAACATATGCGAGGCTCATGGCATTGCGCTGCTTGACCACAACCGGGATATCGGCGGGCGTTATGCGGGCCTGACCAATGTCGGGATGCTGCCGGCCCTTGCCCGCGGGCTCGATGCCTCAGCCATACGCGCGGGCGCAAGCCGGGTGATCTCCAATCTCATGGAGCACGCCGATACCGGCGCATTTGCCCCGGCTATCGGCGCCGCGGTTTCCATCGGCCTTGCGGAGGAACGCGGTGCGCGCGTTCAGGTCATGATGCCCTACACGGACCGGCTCGGGCGGTTCGCCGACTGGTATGTGCAGCTTGCCGGTGAAAGCCTGGGCAAGGGCGGCAAGGGTCTGACCCCCGTCGCGGCGCTGGGGCCGGTCGATCAGCACTCGAAATTACAGCTCTATCTCGATGGCCCGCGCGATCACATGATCACTATTCTGCGCACCGAATGCGGCGGGGCTGGGCCGGTCGTCGATGCCGCACTCGCCGGGCAGGCAGGCGCGGACTATCTCGCTGGGCGCAGCGCCGGGGACCTGGTGGCGGCGCAGCAGGCGGTTATTCCGCAGGCGCTTGTGGACGCGGGGCGGCCCGTGCGCACCATTGATCTGGAACGGCTTGACGAACAGGCGCTGGGCGGACTCATGATGCATTTCATGCTGGAAACGATTCTCAGCGGTCATTTGCTCCAGGTCGATCCTTTCGATCAACCGGCGGTGGAGGCCGGAAAGAAATTGACGCGGCGCAATCTGGGCAGCCGCGAATAGGGTCTGAAATCAAGGGAGACAAGGGCGTGGCCGTTCGCCAGTTGCCGCCATCACTCGTAAACCGGATCGCCGCGGGCGAGGTTATCGAACGTCCCGCCAGCGTTGTGAAGGAACTCGTCGAAAACGCACTGGACGCAGGCGCGGAGCGTATCGAAGTCATTGCGCGCGGCGGCGGGCTGTCCCTGCTTCAGGTCGCCGACGACGGGCTCGGCATGGACGCCGAAGACCTGAGTCTCGCAATCGAACGCCACGCCACGTCAAAACTCGGCGATGGCGATCTCTCCAATATCGGAACGCTGGGGTTTCGCGGCGAGGCCCTGCCATCCATCGGCGCGGTCGCGCGGCTGACGATCCAGAGCCGGGCGCAGGGCGCAAAAGAGGGCGCGGAGATCATCGTCGATGCGGGCAGAAAATCAGGCCCGCGCCCGGCGGCGCTCAATATGGGCACGCGGGTCGAGGTGCGCGATCTGTTTTATGCCACCCCGGCGCGGCTCAAATTCATGAAATCCGAGCGCGCCGAGCAGGCCGCGATTTCCGACATTGTAAAACGCCTGGCCATGGCGCATTCGGGGGTGAGCTTTTCGCTCACCAGCGGCGAGCGCACCACATTCAGGGTGCCCGCCGCGATGGCCGGTGACGGCGAAGCCGTGCTGGCGCGCCTCGGGCGCATCATGGGCGAGGATTTCATGCGCGACGCAAGGCCTGTTGGCGCGGAGCGCGACGGCGTGCGCCTGGAGGGTTTTGCCGGATTGCCGACGCTGAACCGCGCCAACATGACGATGCAGTTCCTGTTCGTGAATGGCCGCCCGGTGCGCGACAAGCTGCTGGGCGGCGCGGTGCGCGCAGCTTACGGCGATCTGGTGCCGCGCGGACGCTTTCCCTTGGCAGCGCTGTTTCTCACTCTCCCGCCCCGGGAAGTGGACGTAAATGTGCATCCCACAAAAGCGGAAGTGCGGTTCCGCGACCCGGCTTCAGTGCGCTCGCTCATTGTGGGCGCTCTCAGGCAGGTGCTGGAAGAAGCTGGCCACAGCGCCACCGCGTCGATCGGAGGGCAAGCCTTCGCCCGCGCCAGGGCATATGGCGGCGGCGCGCGGTATGCCGGAGGGGCAACCCTCTCGCCAGCCGCCGCGGCATTCGCGGAAGCGGTGCAGGCGCCGTTTGAACATTTTGCGTCCGCGAGCGGCGATGCACGCGCCAGCGAGGCGGACCCCGAACAGAGCTATCAGGCCTCGCCGCTCGGCGCGGCGCGCGCGCAGCTGCACGATACCTACATCATTTCCCAGACCGAAGATTCGGTAATCATCGTCGATCAGCATGCGGCCCACGAGCGGCTGGTCTACGAGAAAATGAAGTCGGGTCTTGCCAATGGCGGTATCGCGCGGCAAATGCTGCTGATCCCCGAAGTGGTCGAGTTGGATGAAACGGCAGCCGACGCGCTTGCCGGGCGGGCCGAAGAACTTGAGGATTTCGGCGTGGTTCTGGAGCGCTTCGGGGCAGGCGCCGTTGCGGTGCGCGAGATGCCGTCACTGCTTGGGGAAACCGACATTCAGGGGCTGGTCCGCGACCTGGCCGATGACATCATGCAGGGCGACGGGACGCAGACCCTCAAAGAGCGCCTTGAATCGGTCTGCGCCACCATGGCGTGCCATGGCTCCGTGCGCGCCGGGCGCAAATTGCGGGCCGAGGAAATGAACGCATTGCTGCGCGAAATGGAAGCGACGCCCCATTCGGGCCAATGCAATCATGGCCGCCCGACCTATGTGGAGTTGAAACTCACCGATATCGAGAAACTGTTTTCAAGGCGTTAAAGTTTTTACTCTTACCCCCTCACCCTAGCCCTCTCCCCCAGGGGAGAGGGAAATTATGTTCAATGACCTTGGTTTTCTTAATCCCCTCTCCCCTGTGGGGAGAGGGTCAGGGTGAGGGGGCAAGGGCGGAAGTGTTGCGCAGGATAACAATCTGCGTATCGGCATATCTACGGCGGTCCATTTCCTCAAAGCCTTCGGGAATTTCCGGCGCGCTGTCCGCGCTTTCTTCCAGAATCGCGATGCCGCCGGGCCGGATCCAGCCCTTCTCGACGACCTCCCGCAGAGCTGCCTCGCCCAGGCTCTGGCCGTAGGGCGGATCGGCGAATATGAGATCAAACTCTCCCATATTGCCCGGCGGGCCGAGGGCGGTCGCATCCCGGCGCCAGATTTTGGTGACGCCCGTCAGATGCAGCGCCTCCACATTGGTTCGAATGAGGCCGCGCGCGGATGGGGCATTTTCAATGAACAGGCAATATTTCGCGCCGCGCGAGAGGGCTTCCAGACCAAGCGCTCCGGTGCCGGCAAACAGATCGAGCACGCGCGCGCCTTCGAGCTGAAAATCAGGCACGCCATGGGCGAGAATATTGAACAGCGACTCGCGCACCCGGTCGCCGGTGGGGCGCGTGGTCTGGTCCTTTGGCGTCGCCAGTGCGCGGCCTTTGAACTTTCCGGCGACGATCCTCATTTGCCCAAAGGCTTTCGGTGGGGCGGCTTTGCGCGAGGGGGTTTTTTGCCGCGGAATTTCAGGCTTTTCGGTTTTGGCGCGGCGCGCGCGTGCGTGCCGCTTGATTTGAGGCCGAACCCGGCGGCAATTTTTTCCCCGAGCTGGTCCGCCAGGACGCGCGGTTTGATCTCTTCCACTTCTCCGGCCCGCAACTCCGCCAGCGAGAAGGGGCCAAACGAGAGGCGCATGAGGCGGTTCACCTCCAGCCCCAGATGGGCCGCCACGCGTTTCACTTCGCGGTTTTTGCCCTCGCGCAGGGTCATGGTCAGCCAGACATTCGCGCCCTGCTGGCGGTCAAGCCTGGCGTCGATGGATTTGTAGCGGATGCCCTCGATCTCGACGCCCGACTTGAGCTTGTCCAACTGGTCCTGGGTGACGCTGCCCCTGGCCCTGACACGGTAGCGGCGCTGCCAGCCCGTTGCCGGCAGCTCCAGATGGCGCGCAAGGTCGCCATTGGTGGTGAGCAGCATCAGCCCTTCGGTCGCATAATCCAGCCGGCCAATGGAAATGACGCGCGGCATATCTTTGGGCAGCGCGTCGAAAATCGTGCGCCGCCCTTCCGGGTCGGCATGGGTGGTCATCAGGCCTTTGGGCTTGTGGTAGCGCCACATGCGAACCGGCCCCGCCAGCGGCATTGGCTTGCCGTCAACCGTGACCGTATCGTCCGGCGTGACGGTGACGGCGGGGGTGTTCAGCTCTTTGCCGTTGAGAGAAACCCGGCCCGCCTCAATCCAGCGTTCCGCCTCGCGGCGCGAGCACAGGCCGGCATGGGCCATGGCTTTGGCGATCCGCACCGGCTTGTCCGCCGCGCGCACTCTTTTGTTTGTTTTTGCTTTCGTCACTTGACCGGACCGGCTTCGCGGTTCCATTGGGAGGTTGAGATGATGCGCAAACTGACAAAACAGGGGCGTGCGGGCAAGCCTCAAACGCCCATGGAAGCCGCGCTGGCCGAAGCGCGGGCGGCGGCCTCGCGCGGCGAAGTGCCCGTTGGCGCGGTGATTGTGGGTGCGGACGGGCAGATTGCCGCCCGCGCGGGGAACCGGACGCGCGAGCTGAGCGACCCGAGCGCCCATGCGGAAATGCTGGTAATCCGCGCCGTATGCGCGGCGGTCGGGAGCGAACGCCTCATCGGCCATGATCTCTATGTGACGCTGGAGCCCTGCGCCATGTGCGCCGCCGCCATTTCCTTTGCCCGTATCGGCCGGCTCTATTTCGGCGCAAGCGATCCCAAGGGCGGGGGCGTGGAGCATGGGGTACGCTTTTTCGCCCAGGCCACCTGCCATCATGCGCCCGAAGTTTATGGCGGCATCGACGAGACCCGCGCCGGTAAAATCCTCAAGGATTTTTTCAGGGCGCGGCGGTGAGGCGAGGCCGGGTGGGTTTGACCGATCCGCACATCCTTCGAGACGGCGCTCCGCGCCTCCTCAGGATGAGGTTTGAGCGAGAACAACAAACAGATGCCTCATGCTGAGGAGCGCCCGTGAGGGCGCGTCTCGAAGCATCATAATTGTTTTGCGCGTTGTTTCACGCCGCGGCGTCCTCGCGCGCGATGGCCCGCCAGCCGATATCGGACCGGCAGAAGCCTTCGCTCCAGCCGATTTTACCAATGGCGGCATAGGCGCGTTGCTGCGCCTCGCGCACGGTTCCCCCTCTTGCGGTGATATTGAGCACGCGCCCGCCGGTGGCGATCAGGCTGCCGTCCCTGAGCGCGGTGCCGGCATGAAAAATCTCGACATTTTCATCGCGGCCCGCTTCCTCCAGTCCGGAAATGGCTGAGCCCTTTTCGTAAGAGCCCGGATAACCTTTTGTGGCCATGACGACCGTGAGCGCCACATCGCCGTGCCAGCGCAAATCGAACTGGTCGAGCCCGCCATCCGCGGCGGCGAGCAGGGCGGGGAGAAAATCGCTATTGAGGCGCATCATCAGCACCTGGCATTCAGGGTCGCCAAAACGCACATTATATTCGATCAGCTTCGGGCCGGTGTCCGTGATCATCAGCCCGGCATAAAGCACGCCCTGGTAGGGCATTCCCGCTTCGGCCATGCCCTCGATGCTGGGCAGGATGATCTCTTCCATGACGCGCGCACACATGGCTTCGCTCATGACGGGGGCGGGGGAGTAGGCGCCCATGCCGCCGGTATTGGGGCCCTCATCGCCGTCAAAGGCGCGTTTGTGGTCCTGGGCGGTGGCGAGGGCCAGGACATTCCTGCCGTCGCACAAAACGAAGTAGCTCGCTTCTTCTCCGGCCATGCATTCCTCGATCACAAGTTCCGCGCCCGCGCCGCCGAACTTGCCGGAAAAACATTCATCGATTGCGGCAAGCGCCTGGTCCAGCGTTTCGGCGACCGTCACGCCCTTGCCGGCGGCGAGACCATCGGCCTTCACCACGATGGGCGCGCCTTGCGCGCGGGCATAGTCTTTGGCGGCTTGCGCATCGGTGAAATGCCCATAGGCAGCGGTCGGAATGTTCTTCCGGTCGCAAAGTTCCTTGGTGAAGACTTTCGAGCCTTCCAGTTGCGCGGCGGCTTTCGAAGGCCCGAACACCTTGATGCCCCGGGCGCGCAGATCATCCGCCAGCCCGGCGACCAGCGGCGCTTCGGGACCGACCACCACCAGGGCGATCCCATTGTCCTTGCAGAACTGCGCTATCGCCTCATGGTCGCCTGTATCCAGACCCACGCATTCGGCCACCTGGGCGATGCCGCCATTGCCGGGCGCGCAATAGAGCTTTGTCAGCAGGGGGCTTGCGGCGAGAGCCCAGCAAAGCGAGTGTTCGCGCCCGCCTGAGCCGATAACAAGAACATTCATGATAGTGGGTCCTCAAGTAGCGAAGCGATAGGACAGATAAGCGGGTCCTCAAACAGCAAAGCGATAGGACAAATAAGCGGGTCCTCAAACAGCGAAGCGATAGGACAAATAAGCGGGTCCTCAAACAGCGAAGCGATAGGACAGATAAAGGATCTCTTGCGCAGGATTGCAGTCCATTGTCTCTCGTGATGTAACATTGAGCGCAACGCAATGAAAACAGTGGGAACGCACCCGGTGGAAAACCCCGATCACAGCGGCAGTGAGCCGCACGGCAACGTCCTGGAACTGACCGTCTCGGAGCTTTCATTCGCGATCAAGCGGGCGATCGAGGACGGGTTCTCCTATGTGCGGGTGCGCGGGGAGCTGGGGCGCGTCGTGCGCCCCGCTTCGGGCCATGTTTATCTCGATCTGAAGGATGAAAAAGCGGTGCTCTCCGGCATTATCTGGCGCGGGCAGGCGGCAAAGCTGAAGGTGCAGCCCGAACAGGGGATGGAGGTCATTGCGACCGGCCGGTTGACGACCTATCCCGGTCAAAGCCGCTACCAGATCGTCATCGAGGCGCTCGAGCCCGCGGGCGAGGGCGCGCTGCTGGCCCAGCTTGAGAAGCTGAAGAAGAAGCTATCCGGTGAGGGGCTGTTCGATGAAGACCGCAAAAAGCCCATCCCCTTCCTGCCCCGGGTGGTCGGCATCGTCACCTCGCCTTCCGGCGCGGTCATCCGCGACATGCTGCACGGCTTCACCGAGCGCTTTCCGGTTCATGTGCTGTTGTGGCCGGTGCGTGTGCAGGGGGAAACCTGCGGCGCGGAAGTGGCCGCCGCCATTCGCGGCTTCAATGCACTCACTGAAGGGGGGAGCGTGCCCCGGCCGGACGTTTTGATTGTCGGGCGCGGCGGCGGGTCTCTGGAAGACCTGTGGGGCTTTAACGCAGAGGAGGTGGCGCGCGCGGCGGCCGACAGCGCCATCCCGCTTATTTCCGCCGTTGGCCACGAGACCGACTGGACGCTGATTGACTGGATTGCCGATGCCCGTGCGCCGACGCCCACAAAGGCGGCTGAATGGGCGGTGCCGGTTCTTGCCGATCTGCTGGAGCGACTTCGCGAAAGCCATCTCCGGCTGGGGATTGCACTGCGCCGCTCGCTCGATCAGCACCGGGTTGCGCTCAAGGCCGCCGCTCGCGGCCTGCCGAAATTGTCCGACCTTCTGGCGCTGCCGCGCCAGCGCTTTGATTCTGTTTCGGATCGGCTGCCGCGCGCACTCACCGCCGGCACGCGGGCGCATGCAACACGGTTTGCCCGCGCCGCCGCCCGCCTCAGGCCCGGAATGCTGGTGCAGAAAACGCGCCAAGCGCGCGAAAGGCTAGAACGGTATGGGGAGCGCAGCGGACGGGCGCTGCGACATGGAATCGAGTCTAGGTGCAGCACGCTTGATGCTGTGGCTGACCGGTTGCCACGCGCGCTTCTTGTAAGCACGCAGGTGCACGAAACAAGGCTCACCCGCGCCGCCGCCCGCCTCAGGCCCGGAATGCTGGTGCAGAAAACGCGCCAAGCGCGCGAAAGTCTCACCCGAAACGGCGAACGCAGCTTGCGGGCATTGCGCCATGCGGTGGAGTCCAGACGCCGCCTATTGAATGGGCGGGCCCAGCTCCTGTCTTCTCTGGGGCATCATTCGGTGCTGGCGCGGGGCTTCGTGCTGGTGCGCGATGGTGAGGGAGAGATGCTGCGCTCGGCGCAGTCCGTATCGGTGGGCGATTCGCTTGATCTGGAATTTTCCGACGGGCATGTCGCGGCAACGGCGGTTAAGCGACGGGGGCTCAAATCCGCTACCCGAGCGCCGAAGCGTGGCGAGTCCGGCGAGGGGCCGCAGGGGTCACTTTTTTGAGATGCGGCCGGTTTTTACACAGGCACGCGGGGGAACAGGCCAAACTGGCGAAACGCGCCACCATTCACACTCTTCCTCGCGGCCCGCAAATATGCGAGACCATAACGAATGAACAGGCTGGAAAAGAACTTTTCGCTCAAGGGCGAGGCCACGCTTCTTTATGGCGACGGCGAATATCAGGTCGAGAAACCGGGGGAGTTCGTGCGCTGCGCGGTGAGCGACCGGCCAATCCTGCTTGATGAGTTGCGCTACTGGAGCGTGGAGCTCCAGGAGCCCTATGCTTCGGCGGAAATCTCCCTGCGGCGCTATCGCGACAAGAAGAGCTAGCCCCGCACCAGCGCGCGCGAGATGAGCTTTTTGATCGCGCGCTCATCCTTGAATTTCATTTTGACGGGCAGCGCGATCGCGGCCGTTTTCAGCCGCTCAAGGCGGTCTTCCCCCTCAAGGCGGACCATGTCCTTTTCCGTCGTTACCAATTGCGCGCCATGACGCGCGGCGAGGTCCAGCAGCATGTCCGCATCCTGATGGGTGAAGGAGTGATGATCGCCAAATGAAATGCGCTCGGCAATCGTGACGCCAAGGTCTTCCAGCGTGCGGAAGAACTTGCCCGGATTTCCAATCCCGGCGAACGCAATCACCGGCTTGGCGCGCAACCGCGCGGAATTACTCTCCGGTATGATCTCCGCTTCCAGCAACGGCAGTGAAGCGCGTTCGGCCAGGGCCCGGATATGATCTTCCGCCGCGCCCTCGCCAACCAGAACGAGAGCGTCGGCCTTGCCGAGCTGAAAGCCGAGACTGGCGCGCAGCGGGCCGGCGGGGATGACATGTTCGTTGCCTAACCCGAGATCGGCGTCGATGACGGCCAATGACAGGTTTTTTGCAAGGCCGGGATTTTGAAACCCGTCATCCATGACAATGACGCTGGCGCCCTGATCGCGCGCGGCGCGCGCGCCTTCCGCCCTGTCGGCGGCGACGAGCGTTGGCGCGATGCGGGCCAGCAGCAAGGGTTCATCGCCGATGGCGCGGGCGCTGTCCTTATCCGGATCGGCGAGATGCGGTCCCTTGGTGGTCCCGCCATATCCGCGTGTCAAAAAAACCGGCTGCTCGCCCGCGTCGCGTAAAAACCCGGCGATGGCGATGGCCGCGGGGGTCTTGCCGGCGCCTCCGGCGGTGAAATTACCCACGCAGATAACCGGGATGCCCGGATGGAAGGGGCGGGTAAACGCCCAGCGCAGGCGGGTCGCCGCATCCCAGACAAGCGCCGCCGGCATCAGCAGGGCCGGCCAGATGCTCCGCGTGTCGTACCACCATGATGGCGCGCTCGCCGTCAGTTTTGCCGCAATTTCACGACGCTCCGCCTGGCCGCCTGCGCTGGAAATTGCTCTATGGGGCACGCCTGCGTTCCTTTTTGGGCAGCTTGGGCGGCAAATAGGGCGCCAGAGCCTCAAGGGTGAGTTCAAGCGCGCCGCTCATTTTAGCTATGGCGCGCTCGGCGCTTGAGACGAGCGTTTTGCGCGCGTCCTCATCCTGGAGGAGGATGCGCGCCCGAGCTGCGAGTTCCTCCGCGTTCCGCACTTCGACACATGCATCGGCGGCCAGCAACGCGGCATATGCTTCTTCGAAATTATGCACATTGGGACCGGTGATAACCGCCGTTTCATGCATGATGGCTTCAACCGGATTCTGGCCGCCATGCGGCACCAGCGAGCCGCCGACAAAGGCCACGGGCGCGAGGGCGTAGAACAGGCCGAGCTCGCCGATTGTGTCGGCGATATAGATGTCGTGCTTGCCCGATGGTGCATCGAGATTTGTACGCCGGGCGCAATTCAGCCCGTGGGTCTTGAGCAGATCGCAGATGGCATCGCCCCGGTCGGGATGGCGGGGGGCGATTATGGTCAGCAACCCGGGTATGTCCTTCTTCAGGGCCCGGTGGACCTCGGCCACGATTTCTTCCTCGCCCCGGTGGGTGCTGGCGGCAAGAAATACCGGACGCGGCGCTATGGCCTCCTTGAGTCGGCCCAGAGCATGCATGTCGACGGGTAGCGGGGGCGCATCCATCTTCAGGTTTCCCGTGGCAATCACATTGCGCGAGCCCAACCGCTCGAAGTGGCCCGCATATCTGTTATTCTGCGCCAGCACGAGATTGAAACTGGAGAACAGAGGCCGGGCAATTCCGGTGCGCTTGCGCCAGCGCCTGAAAGAGCGCGGAGAAATGCGGCCATTGACCTGCACAAGTGGAATATCGCGCTTGCGTGCTTCGCGGATCATATTCGGCCAGATTTCCGACTCGGTCAAAATAGCAATGCCAGGCCGCCAGTGGTCATAGAATCGCTTCATGAAGTCCGGTGTGTCCAGCGTGACATATTGATGAATGGCCCGGCCCGGCAGGCGGGCGCGGGCCAGCCGGGCCGACGTCACCGTTCCCGTGGTCAGTAAAACCTGCAAGTCGGGGCGGTCCTTCATCAGCCTGTCGATAAGGTGGAGAATGGCATTCGTCTCGCCTACGCTTGCGGCATGGAACCAGGCAAGCGGCCCTTCGGGGCGGGGCACACTCGGTATGCCCAGCCGCTCATCGGTGCGTCCGGCTTCCTCTTTGCTGTGGTGTTTCCGGTACTTCAGGAGCAGGGGCGCCAGTGGTTGCAGGAGCCTCGTGACGAGGGTGTAGCCGCGCAGCATGGCGCCATATTCGCCCGCTGTTTCTCCGGTCGGTCCGCCGCGCTCGGTGGTGCCGGATAATTTGTAGGCGTGCGCCGTCACCTCGTTCAAGCGCTCCTCCAAAACCTTCCGCGCTGCTTCAAGTTCTGAACTGGTTGCATGGCGCGGAACGCGGATTTGCTCGCCTCCGGTCATGACCATGCGGGAGAAGGGCAGATTTACGGTGAAGCCGCTCCAGGTGTCGAGTTTGAAGTAACGGTTGGTTACGACCGCGCAGGGTATGATTGCCCGTCCTGAAAGCATAGCCAGGGTTACAAGGCCGAGCCCGGCTTTCCGGGCCGGGCCGGGAGGAATATCCGCCGTCAGGGCAACGGTGGTTTCGTTTCTGAGCGCATGCATGCAGGCCCGCAGGGCGGCGAAACCACCCTTGTCCTTGCCCGATCTTCCGGAACCGGAGCCGCGGATGGTTGTCATGCCGAAGCGGGTGACGGTCGCGTCCACAATGTCACCGTCGATATGCTTGGCCACCATAATGGTAACCTTGATGTCGTCACGCGGGCGGATGAATGGAAGCAGAAGCCCCTGCCCATGCCACATGGCGATGATGAGCGGATGGTCGGGTAAATTTTCCTGAATGAAACCGGGAGGGTCGTCCTTCAGGGGGCTGGTTCGCCTGATGAGCCGGATATAGGCGGCCAGAAGCGCGCCCGCGGCGCCGATAAACGTTTTTGACTTCAACAAACGTTGCAACATCTACAGTGCCGCCGGACCCTGGTTATTCAGCCGGGACAGTGCGGCCCGCACTTTTTTTCCGCGAGGATTTATCGGCGTCTTTCCGCCTTGATCCGCGCCCGTTGCCACCTGGCAAGAGTCCGAGTTGCGCGCTGTTCAGACGGGAGTAAAGCCCGCCGGCCGCCATCAGATCTTTGTGCCGCCCCGTTTCCACGATCTTTCCCCCGTCCAGAACGCAAATCACATCCGCCTCCTTCACCGTCGACAGCCGGTGCGCAATCATCAGCACGGTGCGCCCGCGCATGAGTTCTTCAAGCGCTTCCTGCACCTCGGCCTCCGCCTCTCCGTCGAGCGAACTTGTCGGCTCATCGAGCAGCAGGATCGGCGCGTTCTTGAAGATGGCGCGGGCGATGGCGATGCGCTGCTTTTCGCCGCCTGACAGAATATTTCCGGCCTCGCCCGCGCGCGTGTCGTAACCCTCAGGAAGCCTGGTTATGAATTTATGCGCGGCAGCGGCCCTGGCGGCTGCAATGATGTCCTTTTCGCTGCCCTTCGAGCCGTAGGCTATGTTGGCGCGGATGCTCTCGTCGAACAGCACCGGATCCTGGGTCACCAGTGCAATAGAGTCGCGCAGGCTGGCGATGGCCACCTTGGAAATATCCTGTCCATCGATGAGAACGCGGCCCTCCTGCGGATCGAAGAAGCGCAGCGCGAGATTGATTATCGTACTTTTGCCGGCGCCCGAGGGACCCACCAGCGCAATTGTTTTTCCGGCGGGAACCTTAAGTGAAATATTGCGCAGCACCGGATTGTCGTCGTCATAGGAAAAAGACACATTTTCGAAAATGATTTCGCCGGCGCTGATTTTCAGCGGCTTGGCGCCCGGAGCGTCTGTCAGCTTGCGCTCATGGTCGATAATGCCGAATACGCGGCTGGCGGCGGCAACGCCCTCCTGTACGGCGGTCTGCAATGTCGCCACGCTTTTCAACGGCTGATAGATGAGCATAGCCGAGGTCATGAAGCCCATGAAATGACCGAGTGATACAGCGCCCGTGATGCCCTTCACGCCTGCATAATAGATCAGCAGGGCGAAGCCGATGCCGACCATGATTTCCACCACCGGACCCGATGCGGCGCGCGCGCGCGCGCCGCGCATTGTAAATTCCAGCGCCCGGTTGATGGCCGTGGTTGCACGCTTGATCTCATGATCTTCCTGCCCATAGGCGCGAACGATAGGGCTGCCGGCGATGGTCTGTGAAATGAGCGCGCTCAGATCGCCGGTTTCCTGAAGTGATTTTGTGGTCGACTTGTTCATTTTGCGCCGCTGCCGGCCGAGCAGGAAAATGGCGATTGGCATAAATAGCAGGACGACTCCGGAGAAGCGTAAATCCATGTAGAGCATGACGCCGACCAGGACGATGACCTTGAGCAGGTTTTGCCCCAGCGCCACGATCGCGCGGCTCGCCGTCGCGCGGATGAGATTGGCGTCATAAAGAAATCCGGAGATCAGACGCCCCGAATGCACCGAATTGATCCAACTCAGATCCGCCTCGGTAATCTTGGCGAACATGGCGATGCGCAGATCGGCAATGAACCGGTGACCGAGATACCCCACCGCGACAGTGGAGATGTATTCCGTGATCGCCTTGGTGACGGTGACGATAATGATGAAGGCCATGATCGGGTAGATCATGTCGCTCTTTTTGGCGACGAATACGTCATCGGCGGTCATCTGGATCAGGAATGGAATGGCGCCGGTGGTCAGGGCCGAGAAGGCGAGCGCGATACCGGCCAGAACCAGCAGGCCGAGACGGGGCCGAAGATGCTCGCGCCATATGCGCTCGACAACCTCGCGCGTTGTATAGTTGACCTGAAGCTCGTCAGCCTTGCGCTTGATCGAGCTGGTGTCGCTAAACAGGGTGTCTTTCACGAGGTCTTTCCGTCGGCAGACTTGGCGTTACAGGTTGCGCCGCGCAGCCTCTTTATGAATGAACGAACTTCTAACAGCTAATGCTGTCTTGCGCCATATGACGGATTCAGACCGGCATAGGCATCGTTTTCAGGTTTCCCCTGTATCCTTTTCCGGGTCGAGCAGGCGGTGCATGTGGACAATGAAATAGCGCATATGCGCATTGTCCACCGAGCGTTGCGCCGCTCCCTTCCATGCATCATATGCGCTCGCATAGTTGGGATAAATACCAACAATATCGACCTCATCAAGGTTTGCGAATTCAACGCTCCCAAGGTCTGTCAATTCACCGCCAAGCACCAGATGAAGTAATTGCTTCGGGTTATCCTGTCCTTCGCTTTTCATCATAAGATAAGCTGAGCCTCCTTTTAACTTAGGTTGCGGTCCGGTCCGCCAAGTCAGATTGTCGCGTGCAGGGTGCGCTCGATCAATGCCGCATGGAGTGCCGGTCCGGCGGAGACGATGGAGCTATGGCGCGTGTTCTCGCGATTGTAAACCAGCGGCTGCCCGCGATGGGTCGTGACAACCCCGCCGGCCTCATCCACCAGAAGATGGGCCGCGGCGACGTCCCAATCGCTTTTCCCCGACAAAGAGACCGTCCCATCGCACTTCCCGGCGGCGACAAGGGCGAGCCGGTAGGCGATCGAGTTGACCCACACGGTTTCAATCTCCGGCCACGGCCGGTCCCATCTGCCGGGCCGGAACTGCGCCGCGGAGGCAGCCAGACGGCAGCCTTCGAGTTGAACCGGCTCAGGCACCGCAATGCGCGTTCCATTCAGGAAAGCGCCGCTTCCGCGCGCGGCCTGGTAGAATTCGCCTGTCGCGGGGTTGAATACAGCCGCAAGCCGGGGGCGCCCGTCCTCAACCAGCGCGGCGGAGATGGTCCATTCCGGTTTGCCTTTCAGGAACGCGCGCGTGCCGTCGATCGGATCGACCACCCAAACCCGCGATTTTCCGAGCCGGTCAAGATTGTCCTCGCTCTCTTCTGAGAGCCAGCCATAAGAGCCGCCGCCGGAGATCAGGCGTTCCTTCAGCAGGGCATCGACCGCGAAATCGGCTTCGCTCACCGAGGTTCCGTCCGGCTTGGTTTCGGTGCGCGGCGCATGGCCGAAAAAGGTCATCGCCAGGTCGCCGGCTTCGCCCACGGCATCGATCAGCAACTTCAGGTCGGCGTCCAGGCAAGTGTCCCGCGCGGAAAGCGCGGAGGTGTGATGGCGGGTGCTCATGGCCCCTGCTAGCAGTTTGTGAATCTTTCTAAAAGACTTACGTGACGAATACCAAACTTTAACGGTTTTCTTTAAGAGGATCAGAAGGTCTGTGTGAGACACTTCCCGTCATTCAAGGTTGCGTCAGACAACCTGGATTTAAGGTTGCAACAGACAACCTGGGGGAGTTAACAGTGAGGCGTCAAACACACCCGCATGGGCTTGCGGTGCGCTGGCCGTTGCGTCCAATGGATGTTGATCCATTCGGATTGCCGGTGCGCTACAGTCTTCCGGTCGATAGCGATGCGGATCAGGCGCGAGAAGCGCGTGATCTCATTGAGATCAATCAGGGCTCGATTGCCGTGGTGCACGAGGTTAGCGGTGCGCCTTCGGTCAAGCGGAGCCTGGCTCTGGAGGATTTTTCAGGCGTGGCGATCCGGATCGAGAGCGTCAGTGACGGGATCGACGGCTTTGCTATCTCTGTCAATCTGCATCACCCTGACCCGAAACTGTGCTTTCCGCTGCACATGGCCTACGACATGAGCGAGGTTGGCGCGCGCTGGCAGAGCTGGGGCCGGGCCCTGAAATTGCCGCTTCTGCTGCCTGCGCTCGACGGCAGCTGGCGCGAGCCCGTCGAACGGTTTGGTAAAATGAAAGTAAAGCCGCCCTGCGCACGGCCCGCGCGGCTGGCTCTGGGTGGGCGGCGCTCCGATATTTCATCTGTGCGCGAGATGGGCGATCTGGCTCTGGCCCACCATGTCTCGGGCGAGGAATTGATCGCGCGCAATTAACCTGGCACGTGCAACACAGCTCTCAAAGCCATATCTGTCGCCATCGCGGCAAATTCGATTGCGCCGAAATCCCGGTTCGACATGTGCCGGGATCAGTAGCGCAGTTCAGCCAGGACGGCGTAATGATCGCTGGGCCAGACATCGTCTACCGGTTCATTGCCGGCAAGTTTGCAATCCACGAAGTGGCCGGCGCCGCGGGCCTGCGGCCAGCCTGCCAGTATGTAGTCAATCCGGCGATCGGGCTCCAGTTCCGTTACGGCAAAAGGGTTACGGTTGTCCCAGGTCGTACCGGCCCCGCCTCCACCGGCCGCTCTCCAGGCATCATGGAAGACCAGGCCCTCGACCGGACAGGTTGCAAGCCCCGTTAGCATCCGGATTTCCTCCGACAGAGGGTCGGCGTTAAGATCGCCGCACACAATGGGAGGAAAACTCCAGGGGCCCAAACAATCGACGAAACGCGCCAGGTCGCTCACCTGACGCTGGCGAATGTGGCTGTGGTCCAGCTTCCAGTTTAAATGCGTCGAAAAGGCCGGAATCAGACCGCGCGGACCCGCAATCTCCGCGAACAGCGCATTGCGGCCCTCGCCCGTCTCTTTCTCGCCATACAGCGTGATCGTATCATGCCGCTTGATGGGCCAGCGGGACAGCACGGCATTGCCAAAGCCGAAGCCCTGCATATCCATGGCGCGTGCATATATGTGGTGATAACCCAGTTCACCGGCCAGTTCGGCAGCCTGATTGGTCGCCTCATCGCTCCATACTTCCTGAAGCGCGATTACATCTGCATCAAGCCTCTTGAGGGTCGCTGCAATGGCCGGCCGGCGTTCCCGCCACGGTCCGAACCGCCACCATATATTCCAGGTCAGAACCCTCAGCCGCGTTTCAAGCAAACCGCTTTCATCATGTTGGTCAGTCATTGTTCGGACTCCGGGAATTACACGCTGCGTTCATGAGGCTGCCGCATTCCGCATTAGCCCGACACCTGGAATATCGCGCTCAAAGCCATATCCGCCACCATCGCGGCAAATATGATCGCGCCGAAATCCCTGTTTGCGCGGAACCGGGAGAGACAGTTCTTTTCGTCTTCCACATCCAGCGTGGCAATCTGCCAGATGAGATGAGCCGCGCCGCCCGCCAGCACGATGCAAAAGATGAAACCCGCGCCCGCCGCAATGCCGGCCGCGGCGATGCCGGCGAATGCCAGGGTATAAAACAGGACCAGCCAGCGTTTGGTCGCCGGACCGAATTTCAATGCCGTGGACTTGAGACCGAGCAGCGCATCATCCTCCTTGTCCTGATGCGCATAGATGGTGTCATAACCGATGGTCCAGGCCACCGCGCCGCCATAGAGCAGCAGCGGCGCCAGCGAAAGTTCGGCCCTCACCGCCGGCCAGCCCATCAACGCCCCCCAGGAGAATGCCAGCCCCAGAACCGCCTGCGGCCAATAGGTAAAGCGCTTCATGAACGGGTAGGTGGCCACAATGCCCAGTGACGCGAGCCCGAGCAGAATGGTGAAGGAGTTGAACTGCAACAGGACGGCCAAACCGACAAGACAGAGCGCAATCATAAAAATTTGCGCCTGGCGCAGAGTCACCTGGCCACTGGGAATAGGCCGCGATCTGGTGCGCACGACCTGAGCGTCAATATCTTTGTCGACGATGTCGTTCCAGACGCAGCCCGCGCCGCGCATGACCACCGCGCCAATGGCGAAGAGCAGCAAGAACCAAAGGTCCGGATAGCTGGCGCCCTCACGGATACCCGCCAGCGCCAAGGACCACCAGCAAGGCCACAGCAACAGCCAGACGCCGATGGGACGATCGGCGCGGGCAAGCCTGAGATAGGGGCGCCAGCTGAGCGGGGCGCGGGCGTCAACCCAGTTGTCCGGGACGGCGTCAGCCACCGAATGTTCCGGTTCGGGTGCGGGTCTGTCGGGCATGTTCATCATGTCACGGCTCAATGGATGCGGCTGCGCTCGCTTGCAGACCAGACTATGCACTATTATGAGAGCTCACCGGTTTGCAACGGGCATGATGCTTTCGCGCGCGTATTGCAATCTGAAACTGGTGCGGATTTTGTTTATCCGGTGGCCTGGAATTCATCGAAAAGGCTCTAACCGGAGTTCCACGAGGTGGCATGGGCGCCAATACCATCCGGCTTTTTCTGGAGCAACGGCTGTGTGCCGGGCTCGAGGTTGCGGGCACGCGCGCGCAGGCCAACTATCTGCTCAATGTGATGCGGCTGGCCGAAGGCGCCGAAATCCTCGTATTTGACGGTGAGACGGGGGAATGGCGCGCCCGGGTGTCACGGCAAAAGCGCAACGCCTGCACGCTGCATGTTCTGGAGCGGACACGGGCGCACAGGCCGGGGCCCGACATCCATTATCTGTTTGCGCCGGTCAAACGCGCGCGCCTCGATTTCATGGTGCAAAAAGCCACCGAGCTGGGCGTTGCGGCGCTTTGTCCGGTGATGACGCGCCTGACAACGGTGCGGCGGGTGAAGCTGGAGCGCATGCGCGCCAATGTCATCGAGGCCGCCGAGCAGTGCGGCGTGCTGCGCATCCCGCGGGTCTGCGAAGCCATGCCGCTGGACAGGACGCTTGAGGGGTGGGATCCGGCGCGCCGGCTCATTTACTGCGACGAAGCGGCCCCGGTTGCCTCGCCGCTGGAGGCTCTGTCAGGGCTTGCGCCCGGACCGCTGGCGGTTCTCATCGGTCCGGAAGGCGGCTTTGATCCTGGCGAGCGCGACCGTCTCCGCGGTCTTGATTTTATGTTGCCTATTTCACTCGGTCCCCGTGTAATGCGCGCCGATACGGCGGCAGTGGCGGCGCTCGCGCTGGTCAATGCGGTTCTCGGCGACTGGCGCTGAAATTCCAGGAGAAAAAATGTCCACACGCGAGGATGGCCCGCAACGCCCGATGATCGAATCGCGCGACCAGCTGGTCGCGGAATTCGAGCGCGGCTGCAAACCTGCCGCCGATTGGCGCATTGGAACCGAGCATGAAAAGTTCGGCTTTAATACCGCCGGCCTGACGCCGCTCGCATATGAAGGGGAAAGGGGCGTATTCGCGCTGCTGGAAGAAATGGCCAATCGATTCGGCTATGAACGGGTCATGGAAGGCGAGAACATCATCGCCCTCAAGCAGCCCGGCTGCCCGCTGGGCGGGTCCATTACACTGGAGCCCGGCGGCCAGCTGGAGCTATCGGGCGCGCCGCTGAAAACCTTGCACCAGACCTGTGACGAGGCCGGCCTCCATCTGGAGCAGGTGCGCCAGATTGCCGCCGACTGGGGAATCGCTTTTCTGGGTATGGGCTTTTCGCCGAAATGGACCCTGGCCGAGACGCCCCGCGTGCCCAAATTGCGCTATGAGGTCATGCGTTCATACATGCCGCGCATGGGCGATCACGGGCTCGATATGATGCACCGGACCTGCACTATCCAGGTCAATCTCGATTTTGCCGACGAAGCCGATATGGTCAAAAAGCTGCGCGTCGGTCTCGCCCTGCAACCTATCGCCACGGCGATTTTCGCCAACTCGCCCTTTACGGAGGGCAAGCCGAACGGCTTTCTTTCCTGGCGCAGCGAGATGTGGCGCGACACCGACCCTGACCGGACCGGCATGTTGCCCTGGGCGTTCGAGGACGGGATGGGTTTTGAGCGCTATGTCGACTATGCCCTCGATGTGCCGATGTATTTCGTCTATCGCGATGGAGACTATATCGATGTGGCCGGCGCCTCATTCGCAGATTTCCTCGACGGCAAACTGGAAGCGCTTCCGGGCGAAAAGCCCGATGAAACCGATTGGACCGACCATGTATCGACGCTGTTTCCCGAAGTGCGCATGAAGCAGTTTCTCGAGATGCGCGGCGCCGATGGCGGGCCCTGGCGGCGCATTTGCGCGCTGCCCGCCTTCTGGACCGGGCTGCTTTATGACGCAGGCGCGCTGGATGCGGCATGGGATCTCGTCAAGGACTGGTCGGACGAGGAGCGCCAGGGCCTGCGCGATGCGGTGCCCCGGCAGGCATTGAACGCACCCTTCCGCGCGGGCACGGTGCTGGATGTGGCGCGTAAATGTGTGGAAATATCGCGTGCAGGTCTTGCCGCCAGGGCGGAAGTTGACGATACGGGTGATAATGAAACTCAGTTTCTGCAAGCGGTGGAGGACATTGTCGCGACAGGGCGCACGCCCGCCGAAACCCTGCTGGACGCTTATGAGCGGGACTGGGGCGGCGATATTGACCGGCTTTTCGAGACGGAAGCGTTTTAGCCGCGAACTCCTTTGAGGATGGACGTAATTGCGAGGTTGCATGACACTTACAGATCACGACAAACAGGCACTGGCCAGCGTGCTGACCGACGCCGAGTTTTCCGAATTACCGAATTTTCAGCGCGGAAAGGTCAGGGATTCCTACAATCTCCCCGATGGCCGCCGGATCATGATCGCCACTGACCGGCAATCTGCCTTCGACCAGGTGCTGGCCGCGGTTCCTTTCAAGGGACAGGTGCTGACGCAGACCGCGCGCTTCTGGTTCGATCAGACAGCCGATATCTGCCCCAATCATGTCATCGGCTATCCCGACCCGAATGTCGTCGTTGCCAGGACACTCAAGATTCTCCCCATCGAGATGGTCGTCCGGGATTACATGACCGGATCGACCGAAACCAGTATCTGGCCGATGTACAAACAGGGTGAGCGTGTGCTTTACGGCCTCCGCTTTCCCGAGGGTCTGGCGAAAAACCAGAAATTGCCGGAAACCATCATCACGCCGACCACAAAGGCGGAGGCCGGCGACCATGACGCTCCGACAACTGCGGCGGAAATTGTGGAGCAGGGGGTCCTCACTCAGGCGCAATGGGACGACGTCGCCGCGAAAAGCCTGGCCGTGTTCGCGCGCGGCCGCGAGATCGCCGCCGGTAACGGGCTTATCCTCGTCGATACGAAATTCGAATTCGGGCTCGATGAAACAGGAAAAATCATTCTCGCGGATGAAATCCTGACGCCGGATTCGAGTCGTTACTGGAGCGCCGCCAGCTACAAGGCGCGGCTGGCGGCCGGTGAGGAACCTGAAAGTCTCGACAAGGAATTTCTGCGTCTGTGGGTGCGCGGCCAGTGCGATCCGTATAAAGACCCGATCCCGGAAATTCCCCCCGAAACACTGATTGAATTTGCGCGCAAATATGTCGCCTTGTTCGAGACCGTGACCGGGCAGGAATTCGAATATTCCGATCCCGCGATTGCGGTGCGCGATCGTGTTCGGGCGGCTCTGGCGCGCGATTTTCCGGAATATTTCTAAAAGGTTGGGCTCTGTCTTCCAGGCGCCGCATACCGGGAGGCATGGCGCTTTCAGGGAGAACGGAAACGGCGAGCCCGGAAAGGACGGCGGCGTCGCGCTGGGCGCGTAGACTCCAGAAGAGTTCAGACGGCGCATGATTTTTTTGGCGACGCCATCTTGCCGGGGTTACGCCGCCTCCCCAATTGTTCTCTATTGCCTGTATCCCGGACACCCGGGTGCAGGTCACTGAGGCAACGCGTTCAAGGGGAAGTGTAAATGTCAGTACACAAGACAATCGAGATTAGCGCCGAATCCAGCAAGGGCTGGTCGGAAGCGGCTGAGAATGTCGTGAAGGAGGCATCCAGGACCGTGAAGGATATCAAGTCGATCTGGGTCAAGGATCAGAGCGCAACCGTGAAGGACGGGGAAATCAAGTCCTATCGCATGAACTGCAAGGTCACGTTTGAGGTCAAATCTTAAAGGGCTGGCCCCATTGGATTGGAATTGTCGGCCGGCGCTGCGAGAGCGGCGCCGGCTTATTTTATCTGTTTTTTCATTTGGCTTTTGAAAGGGCCGTCAGGTGCTCAAAGCCCTTGGAGAATCCTTTGAGCGAAACCGGTATGGCGCGCCCCTCTTCCTTTGTCTCGACTATAATAAAAAGGGCGGTTGTGCCTTTCTTGAACTTGTCGAGAAGCGCGTCCTTCACAATAATTTCCGAGATGCATCCCATCGGCCGGCAGCGAATGAAGGGCAACGGCTTGTCGCCAATGGGCTCTTTATCGATTCGCAGTCCCAGTCCAAAGGGGAGGAGAACGCCGAGCGGGGCCACGACGCGCATCACCCTGTCTCCTTTTGACGTTAACAGGAAAATGACCCTCAGGCCGACATTCGAGCGTTCTTCATCTATGACGCTCTGCAGCAATGCGCATCGCTGCGTCCGCGCGCCGGGGGGCTTCCCGCAATCGATTTGCCAGTCACCGAAGGACTTCTTGGGTTTGGTCTTTGTCTGAGCGTGGGCCTGCGGCGCGGCGGATATCAAACCGCCAATGACTATTGTAACCAGAGCCAGGACAGCGGCGAGGCGCGGCACTGCGCGGATGATTGATTTGATGCGGCTTGGTGAGTTTGTCATGGAGTGCAATCAACTGAGTCGCGGCGTGACGGGACTATAGCATCGCTGGTGGTTGAGAAAGTTAACCGGTGCGCCGCAAATGGTTCTCCGGCCAAGCCCGCATACTGCCTCTCGCGTATATTCTGGGCCAAATTTTGACTCTAGATCGCTTCATGTTTTGATGGAATCAAAACCGCGATCTAACTTTTTGTATTCGCGTATCATTTTTCCGATAACCGGCTCCCGCTTATCGGTGATACGCACTAGGTTGCAACGGGCGCCGTGCCGGGCCGCTGGCCGCGGGGCGGCGCCGGTTGAGCCTGTATATTTGACGCGGAACAAAAACCTCATATCAATCTTGCCAATCGCGATGCGCTCATGTTCATTCAGTTTCTGCGCCTTCATCCGCTGGCCCGGGCTGCAAATCTCTTAGAGTGTGCTGCAAATTTCTTAGAGTGTATTGTATTGCAAGCTTCGGGGATGTTAAGAGCAGAGACCCTTGGGTGGGGAACAGTTCCTAACTAGGAATTAAAATACGTGCGGTTTCGCCGCACATCGGGGATATCAATAGGAGCAAGGGGAATGGCGAACGGATTTTCCGGGGCTAGAATATTTGCGGCATTTTCTGCTTTGGCCTTATTTCTCTCAGCGACACCAGCCTTGGCTCAATTAGGCCAACCCAGAAACTGGCAACTGGGATTTCAGGAAGCGGTTACGCCGATCGCGCGGCAAATTGGTGAATTTCATAATTTTTTGCTGATCCTGATTACGGCTGTTGCGCTCTTCGTTCTGGGGCTTTTGATCTATGTGGCGCTGCGCTTCAACGACAGAGCCAACCCGAAACCCTCCAAGACAACGCATCACACATTGCTCGAGGTCGCATGGACCATTATCCCCATTCTGATACTGGCGGCGATCTCCGTTCCCTCCTTCCGGCTGCTGTTCGCGCAATATGATTTTCCAAAAGCCGACGTGACCGTGAAAGCGATCGGCAATCAGTGGTACTGGACCTACGAATATCCCGATAACGGAGATTTGACATTCGACGCGGTTATTCTCGAAGACGACGAATTGAAGCCCGGTCAGCCGCGGTTGCTCGCGACCGACAATGACGTCGTCGTGCCGGTCAACAAGAATATTCACATGCTGATTACGGCCTCGGACGTTATTCACAACTGGACCATTCCGGCCTTCGGCGTGAAAGTCGACGCCGTACCGGGGCGGATCATACGCACATGGTTCCGGGCCGAGAAAACAGGCGTTTTTTACGGACAATGCTCTGAGCTTTGCGGGCAGAAGCACGCATTCATGCCGATTGCGGTCCGCGTTGTGACAGATGCGGAGTATGCAAGCTGGCTCGAGAAGGCGAAGAAGGAATTTGCCTCCGCGCCTTCCGGAGAAGATGAGATGGCGTCAGAAAATTCCTCCCGGCTCGCGGAGTTGACGCGCTAACGCTGGCAGCCGGCGGGAAACTTTTGAATTCAAGGGGCTCGAAGGCAAGGCGGTCGGGCTGTAATGACGAGGAAAATGAGACATGGCCGGTAAATCTGCTGCCGCACATCACGACCATCCCACGGGCCTGAAGCGCTTTTTGTTCTCCACAAACCACAAGGATATCGGGTCGCTGTATCTGATATTCGCGCTGATCGGCGGCCTTGTGGGCGGCCTCATGTCGATCGGCATGCGCATGGAGCTGCAGGAGCCCGGCATGCAGTTCTTCTCCAACCCGCAGCTCTTCAATACCTTCACGACCGCGCATGGCCTCATCATGGTGTTCTTCATGATCATGCCTGCGCTGTTTGGCGGTTTCGGCAACTGGATCGTTCCCCTGATGATCGGTGCGCCGGATATGGCGTTCCCGCGGCTCAATAACATTTCATTCTGGCTGCTGCCGCCGGCTCTCGCTTTGCTGGTTATTTCGCTGTTTGTGCCTGGTCCCCCCGGCGGCTACGGCGTTGGCGGCGGCTGGACGATCTATGCGCCGCTTTCGACTTCAGGCTCTCCCGGCCCGGCGATGGATTTCGCAATTCTGGCGCTGCATCTTGCCGGCGCATCCTCGATCCTGAGCGCGATAAATTTCATCACCACCATCTTCAACATGCGCGCACCCGGCATGACCATTCACAAAATGCCGTTGTTCGTATGGTCAATCCTTATCACCGCGTTTCTGCTGCTGCTGGCGCTTCCGGTCCTGGCCGGCGCCATCACCATGCTGCTGACCGACCGTAACTTCGGCACCACATTCTTTGATGTGACCGGCGGCGGCGATCCGGTGCTGTTCCAGCATCTGTTCTGGTTCTTCGGCCATCCGGAGGTTTACATCATCGTCCTGCCGGCATTTGGGCTGATAAGCCACGTGATCTCGACATTTTCGCGCAAGCCGATATTCGGCTATCTGGGCATGGCCTACGCCATGGCGGCCATCGGCGCGATCGGGTTCGTCGTGTGGGCGCATCACATGTATACCGCCGGCATTTCCCTCAACACGCAGGCCTATTTCGTCGCCGCGACGATGGTGATCGCGGTGCCCACGGGCATAAAGATTTTTTCCTGGATCGCCACCATGTGGGGCGGGTCGATCCAGTTCCGCACACCGATGGTGTGGGCGTTCGGGTTCATCTTCCTGTTTACCACGGGGGGCGTGACGGGCGTTGTCCTGGCGAATGCCGGCGTCGACCGCGCGGTTCACGACACTTATTATGTGGTGGCGCATTTTCACTACACCATGTCGCTGGGCGCAACCTTCGGCCTGTTTGCGGGCTGGTATTACTGGTTTCCGAAGATCACCGGCTACATGTATTCGGAGTTCATCGGCAAGCTGCATTTCTGGTTGAGTTTCATCGGTGTGAATCTCATATTTTTCCCGCAGCATTTCCTTGGGCTGGCCGGTATGCCGCGCCGCTACGCGGACTATCCGGACGCCTTTGCCGGGTGGAACTATGTCTCCTCCATCGGCTCGTATATCTCGGGAGTTGCGGTGCTGGTCTTCCTGTATGGCGTTTTCATGGCATTCCGGCGCAAGGAAAAGGCGGCGGGCAATCCGTGGGGCGAGGGTGCGACGACGCTGGAATGGACGCTCAGCTCACCACCTCCGTTCCATCAGTTCGAGCGGTTGCCCCGGATAAAATAGGGCCAGGCAGCCGGACGGTATTGTGCCAACTGACAGCGTGGACAACATGCAATGAGTGATACGGGTCTGGATATCTCCCGGTCGGGATTTGACGCATCGCCGGCAGTCGGCGCGGGCGGGGTCGGCGATTACCTTGCGCTGATGAAGCCGCGCGTCATGTCCCTGGTTGTCTTCACCGGGTTTGTCGGTCTGGTGGCCGCGCCAGGCGCCATGCATCCGGTGCTGGCTTTGGCCGCGCTTATCTGCATTGCTGTGGGCGCCGGCGCGGCCGGGGCACTGAACATGTGGTATGACGCCGACATCGACGCCAAGATGCAGCGTACCGCGGGCCGGCCGATTCCGCGCGGGAGGATATCCCCCGATGAAGCACTCACTTTCGGCGCCATTCTCAGCGTTGGGTCGGTTGTTTGCATGGGGTTGCTGGTCAACTGGCTCGCCGCCGCTCTGCTGGCCCTGACCATCGGATTTTACCTCTTTGTGTATACGATGTGGCTCAAGCGCCGCACGCCGCAGAACATCGTAATCGGTGGTGTGGCCGGAGCATTGCCGCCGATGATCGGCTGGGCGGCGGCCTCCGGGACGGTGAGCCTGGAGGGCTTTGTCCTGTTTCTCATCATCTTCCTGTGGACGCCGCCGCATTTCTGGGCGCTGGCGCTGAACCGGGCGCGGGACTATGAGCGCGTTGGGGTGCCGATGCTTCCGGTCGTTGCGGGCGCCGATGCGACCCGGCGGCAAATCCTCATCTACTCCGTGCTGCTTGCGCCGGTTGGGCTTTCGCCGGCCTTCATCGGCCTTGGCGGGACGCTCTATGCGATAACCTCCGGCCTGCTTGGCGCACTGTTTGTGGCGCTTGCCTGCATTGTTTACACGCGGCGGGAAGGCAAGGCGGGCGAGCGCGCCGCACAGCGGCTCTTCAGCTTTTCGATTTTGTATCTTCTGCTTCTGTTCGCCGTTTTGCTGATCGAGCATGCCTTTGGGGGGCTATTGGCGTGGACGGCATGATACAGCTCACCGAGGAGCAGAAAAAACGCCGCAGGTCGCGCTCGATCGCCATTGCGTGGGCTTTGGTGGCGATGGCGGTCATGTTTTTTGTCGTCACCATTGTGCGTCTCGGCGCCAATGTGGTGAACCGGCCTTTTTAGGCCACGGGAAAGAGATGAACGATGACGAATAAGACGCAAACGTCGCGAAACCGGTCACAGCGCAGCAATCTCAAGGTCGCTTTGTCCATGGCGGGCCTTGCGGCGGGTATGGTCGGCCTGTCTTATGCCGCGGTGCCGCTTTATCAGCTGTTTTGCCAGGTCACCGGATATGGCGGGACGACCCAGCGCGCCGAACAGGCGCCGGATACAGTGCTCGACCGCACAATCACGGTGCGGTTCGATGCCAATGTGGGCCGTGGCATGGACTGGAACTTCCGTCCCGTTCAGCGCAAACAGGTTCTGAAGATCGGCGAATCCTCACTCGCCTTTTACGAGGCGAAGAACATCTCGAAGAGGAAACTCACCGGAACGGCGACCTTCAACGTGTCGCCGCAGGCGGCCGGGAGTTATTTCAGCAAGATCGAATGTTTCTGCTTTACCGAGCAGACCCTGGAGCCGGGCCAGCTGGTGGATATGCCGCTGACGTTTTTCGTCGACCCGGACATCATGAACGATCCGCAGGCCCGGAATATTCGCGTGATTACACTGTCCTATACATTCTTTCCCGTGAAGGGGAGTGCGGAGGCGGCCACCGGCGAGGGCACGCCGAAGCGTGACGGGACATGACACGCTAGTGCGTATCACCGATAAGTGGAAACCGGTTATCGGACAAATGATACGCATAAACAAAAGGTTAGATCGCGGTTTTGATTCCATCAAAACATGAAGCGATCTAGAGACCTGTAATTGAGGACATGTGGCCCGCGGGACCGGGCCGGTAAAGACAAACGCCCCTTGGGGGGATAAGGAGCGATCACATGGCCAAAGCGCGCGCCAACGAACATGATTATCATCTGGTCGACCCAAGTCCATGGCCGATCATTGGCAGCATCTCCGCCTTTGTGGCGGCCATCGGCCTCATTATCTGGATGAGGTCCATGGGTGACGGTGAAGGGCTATTCGGACTTTATGGCCCATGGGTCTTCGGCATCGGAATGATCAGTATCGCCGGCACCATGTTCGTCTGGTGGCGCGATGTCATCAATGAAGCGGAGCACCAGGGCCATCACAAGCCGGTGGTGCAACTGCATTTGCGCTACGGAATGATTTTGTTCATCGCTTCGGAAGTGATGTTTTTCGTTGTCTGGTTCTGGGGCTATTTCGACGCGGCGCTTTTTCCCGACGAAGCGGTGCAGTTCGCCCGCACGGAATTCACCGGGGGGCAATGGCCGCCAAAGGGCGTCGAGACCTTTGATCCCTGGGACATCCCGCTTGTTAACACGCTCATTCTTCTGACCTCCGGCACGACCGTCACCTGGGCCCATTATGCGCTTTTGAATGACGACCGGCGCGGGCTGATCCTCGGTCTGGTATGCACAATCGTCCTCGGTATTACGTTTACGGCCTTGCAGGTATACGAATACGCCCAGGCCACGTTCCCCTTCTCCGGCAGCATCTATGGATCAACCTTCTTCATGGCGACCGGGTTTCACGGCGCGCATGTGATTATCGGAACCATATTCCTGACTGTCATCCTGTTGCGGGCGCTCGCCGGACACTTCACCGCCAAGCAGCATTTCGGTTTCGAAGCGGCGGCCTGGTATTGGCATTTCGTCGACGTGGTGTGGCTGTTCCTGTTCGCCAGCATCTATGTCTGGGGAGCGGGCACACCGGCGGTGCATTAGTGCGTATCACCGATAAGTGGGAACCGGTTATCGGACAAATGATACGCATAAACAAAGAGCTGGATCGCGGTTTTGATTCCATCAAAACATGAAGCGATCTAGCACGCCCGGGCAGGCGCCTGATCCGTTCGCCATTGGGGTCCGGTCCGGTTCCGCCTGGATGAGTTTCACAGCGGAGGCCCGATGCCGGCCCGCAAGAAATATTCGCCGCCATCGCCTTTCATGGCAGGTCTGAAGTCGCGTTGTCCGCGCTGCGGCCGGGGGCGGCTCTTTTCAGGCTATTTGACGATTGCCCCGCGCTGCCGGGTCTGCAAACTGAACTTCGGGTTCGCCGACAGCGGCGACGGGCCGGCGGTTTTCATCGTCCTGATCGCGGGATTTTTCATTGTGGTGGCGGTCCTCATTGTCGAAGTTCGCTACCAGCCGCCATACTGGGTGCATGCCGCACTTTGGCTGCCGCTAACGGGCATTTTGAGCTTGGGGGCTGCTCAGGCCGGTCAAGGCGATGCTGGTGGCGCTCCAATACCGGCACAATGCCCAAGAGGGCCGGTTGGACAGGCATTAGGACAAGAATTTGAAACGTGACCTGATGTGGCTGAGTGCGCTGGTGGTGGCGGTTTTCGGCGTTCTCGCCGGGCTGGGATTCTGGCAGCTTCAGCGTTTTACGTTTAAGCAGGGCCTTATTGAGCGCATTGAGGCGCGAACCCGCGCCGCGCCGCTCTCATTGGCGCAGGCCATCGAGCAGTGGGAGAACACCAGGGACATTGAGTATTTGCGCGTGCGCCTTGAAGGGCGTTTTCAGCATGCCAATGAGCGTCACTATTTTACGGTCATAAAGGACATGCCCGGCTGGCGTGTGATTACGCCGCTTGCAACGCCCTCCGGGCGGATCGTCATGACCGATCGCGGTTTTGTGCCCGATGGCCTTAAACCACCCGAGGCCCGTGCCGCCGGGCAGAGCGAGGGATTGCAAATCGTGACCGGACTTGCGCGTGCGCCCGGCATACAGAACCTGTTCGTGCCCGACAATTCACCTGAGAAGAATACATGGTTCTGGCGCGATCTTGAGGGCATGGCCTCATCCACCCTGTCCGCTGCTGAAATCGAACGGCTGGCGCCCTTCTTCGTGGAGCTGGATGCGACACCCGTTCCGGGCGGCTGGCCGAAAGGCGGAGTCACACGCCTTGAGCTGCCCAACAAACATCTGCAATACGCAGTGACCTGGTTCGGTCTGGCCGGTACCCTGCTGGCTGTCTTCGCCGTCTATCTGCGTGGGCGTTTTCGGCGCCGTCCGTTCACCTAAATCCCACAGAACCGCTTGCGGGGCCACAGGTTCGCATTTACCGTGCGCGCCGGGATGAGTATGGCCGATCAGATGCAAAACCAAGCCAATGAATTGCGCTATGTGAGCACGCGCGGGACCGCGCCCGTGCTTGGCTTCGAGGACGTTATGCTGGCCGGGCTTGCCCGCGATGGGGGTCTCTATTTGCCCGACGTCTGGCCGCGGTTCACGCCGGCCGATATTCAGGCAATGTCCGGGCTTTCATACGCGCAAACAGCCTGCCGGGTCATGGAGCCGTTTGTCGGCTCCGATATTGCGCGGGAAGAATTCGCCGAAATTGTCGAGGCGGCTTATGCCACATTTTCGCATAGTGCCGTAACGCCGCTCGTCGAGCTTGGATCCGGTCAATGGCTGCTTGAGCTGTTTCACGGGCCGACGCTCGCATTCAAGGATGTGGCCATGCAGTTGCTGGGGCGTCTCATGGACCGCACCCTGAAGCGGCGGGGGGGCCGCGCGACCATCGTCGGGGCCACTTCGGGAGATACCGGCGGGGCGGCCATAGAGGCTTTCGCCGGGCGTGAGTCGGTCGATATATTTATTCTCCACCCCCATGGCCGGGTCAGCGATGTTCAGCGCCGGCAGATGACCACGGCGCGGGCGGACAATGTGCATAACATCGCCATCAAGGGCACGTTCGACGATTGCCAGGCGCTGTTGAAGGCGCTGTTCAACGATCTTGAGCAGCGCGACCGGTTGTCGCTCGCCGGAGTGAACTCGATAAACTGGGCGCGAATCATGGCCCAGACGGTCTATTACTTCGTATCCGCGGCGGCGCTCGGGGCGCCGGAGCGGCCGGTTCGTTTCTGCGTTCCTACAGGAAATTTCGGTGATGTTTTCGCCGGTTACGCGGCGTCGCGCATGGGATTGCCGATTGATCGCCTCGTTATAGCCACGAATGTGAATGATATCCTTGTGCGGACCCTTAAGAGCGGGCGTTATGAACCCAACGCGGTCGTGGCGACGTCGAGCCCAAGCATGGATATACAGGTATCGAGTAATTTCGAGCGGCTGATTTTCGAGGCCGCGGGACGGGACAGTGTAAGGGTTTGCCAATTGATGGACGATCTGGCCGGGCAGGGCAGTTTCACCCTGTCGGAAAATGAACTCGCATTCTTGCGCTCGGCGTTCGCCGCCGAGGCGGTTGATGAAGAACAGGTGGAGCGCACCATCCGCGAGGTCGCCCGCGAGACGGGTTATGTCTGCGATCCCCATACCGCCGTGGGCATTGCCGCCGCGCGGCGCCAGCATACGACGAGAATACCGGTTGTGACGCTGGCGACAGCCCATCCCGCAAAATTCCCCGATGCGGTCGAAGCCGCTACGGGCAAACGTCCGGACGTGCCATCGCGCCTTGAAGAAAAGCTCGGCGCGGATGAGCGCTTCGAAATCATCGATAATGATTATGACGCGCTCGTCGCCTTTATTGAGGCCCGTGCCCGGGTCGTAGCGGAGCCACGCGCATGAGCGTGCAAACAACGGCGATGGCGAACGGCATGCGGGTCGTGACGCATCCGATGCCGCATCTGGAGACCGCGTCCCTCGGCGTCTGGGTCGGGACGGGCGCGCGCTGCGAAGGGCCCGGCCAGCACGGCATTTCTCATCTTCTGGAGCATATGGCGTTCAAGGGCACGCACAGGCGCAGCGCGCGCGAGATTGCCGAGGAGATTGAATCCGCCGGGGGCGAACTCAATGCGGCCACGAGCCTGGAGACGACCGCCTATTACGCCCGCATGCTCAAGGACGATATTCCGCTCGCCATCGATATGCTTGGCGACATCGTTCGCAATCCGAAATTCGACGCCGGCGAACTCGCCCGTGAGCAGGACGTCATTCTGCAGGAGATTACGGCGGCGGAAGACAGCCCGGACGATGAGGCTTACGATCTGGTGCAGGACGCCGCGTTCACCGGCCAGGCGCTGGGGCGGACAATCCTTGGCACAAAGGCGAGCGTGCGCGGTTTTACCTCCGGTGATCTCGCGGCCTACATGAAAGCGAACTATGCGCCGGGCGCGATGGTGCTGGCGGCGGCGGGCGCGGTCGATCACGATCAGGTTGTCAGCCTTGCGCAATCCACGTTCGGAGATATGGAGAGCGGGGATCCGCCCGCGCCGGCCGCGGCCTCATACAGGGGTGGCTTCAGGCGTTCGGCGAGGCGCTTCGAGCAGTCGCATATCGTTCTGTCATATGAGGGGCCGTCCTACCGGGACGAAACCATGTATGCGGCGCAGATCCTCTCCAGCATGCTGGGCGGGGGCATGTCGTCGCGCCTGTTTCAGGAAGCGCGAGAAGCGCGCGGGCTTTGCTACTCGATCTATTCATTTTGCTGGGGCCTGTCGGATACGGGCCTGTTTGGCGTTCATGCCGCCACGGGCTCCGATCAGATGCAGGAGCTGGCGCAGGTGATCCTGCAGGAGCTTGAAAAGCTGGCGGTCGATCTGGTCGGGGACGCCGAACTCGCGCGCGCCAAGGCACAGCTCAAATCAGGGCTTCTGATGAGTTTGGAGAGTTCCGGCTCCCGCGCCGAGCAACTGGCGCGTCAAATGCTGGTATTCGGCAAGCCGCTGGCTGTGACCGAGCTGGTGGAAAAGGTCGAGGCTGTCGACCGGGAAGCGGTGCGCGCGCTTGCGGGGAAGATCATAATTGGCGGGAAATCAAGCGCCTCGGCTGTTGGACCCCTGAAGGACCAAAATGCCCTCGAGCGGCTCATCGGGCGGCATGAGCCGGTTACAGCCAGGGCGGCGGAGTAGGGGCGGGTGAACGCAATTGGCATTTCTTAGATCAATCGCACCACCTGAATCCGGCCCTGTCGTGCATGGGGACGGCGTCTATTTGCGGGCGCCGCAAATGTCCGATTATCCGGATTGGGTGGAACTTCGGGCTGTGAGCCGGGATTTCCTGACTCCCTGGGAGCCGGCCTGGACCAGCAGCGAGCTTACCCGCTCCTCGTTCCGGCGCAGGCTGAAATATTATGCGCGGGATTTGCGCGAAGATCTGGGCTATGCATTTTTCCTGTATGACGGCGATGAGGATTCGCTTCTCGGCGGGGTGACGCTTTCGAATGTGCGCCGGGGTGTAACCCATGCCTGCACGCTGGGTTACTGGATCGGCGCGCCATATGCCGATCAAGGTAAAATGACTGCCGGTGTGAGGGCGATCATACCGTTTGTTTTCGACACGCTGCGTCTTCACCGTCTTGAGGCTGCATGCTTGCTACGCAATGAAGCATCCATAAAATTATTGGAGCGGGTCGGGTTCTCCCGTGAAGGACTGGCGCGCCGTTATTTGAAAATCAACGGCAGCTGGCAGGATCACGTGACGTATGCGTTGCTTGAGGACGATGTCCGCAGCTGACCGAGAATTGGTTTTGTGGAATGGGACAAGGAATTTCGCAAAAGTGAGTTTTGAGAGTTTTACAAGCCGGTTGCGGGCGTCCATGGGCGCCGCCGTGGATTGGCGCGCGCACCGCGCGGCGCTCCTCGCACTCCTGACTCTGCTCATTTTCGGTCTTGCTCCGGCGTTTGCCCTGGAGCCGATCCTGATCGATCCGGATACGGACCGGATCGATGTCACCGCAAAGGGTGAACTTTATGAGGGCCGTGGCGATAAGCTGCAAATCGAGACAGTGCCCGGCGCTGACGGGATCGTCGGGCGCATGGCCGTGCAGGCGACGACGACAGGCACCAACCCGAGCTGGATCGTGTTTGCACTCAAAAACGGAACCGAAAAACCGATCGTTAGATGGCTCACCGCGCAGCGCTATACACTGGTGGGGTCGTCGGTTTTCTGGCCGGATCTGGATTCGGGCCGTGTCGCGGCGGTCACGCCGTCGCTCGGGTTTCTCCCCAAGCGAATAGCCAATGACCAGGCCGACATATTTTCTCTGACCATTGAGCCTGGCGCCGTCATCACATTCATTGTGGAGATGAGTTCGCTTCAGGTGCCGCGGCTGAATTTGTGGAAGCCGGAGGCCTATGAGCGCCAGCTCAAGGACCGGATGCTGTTCAATGGAATTTTGCTCGGCATTGTCGGCCTCACCGCGATATTCCTTACAGCGGTTTTTGCCGCCAACCACAAATCGATCTTTCCCGCAGCAGCTCTGGTCGCCTGGGCCGCGCTAGCGCTTTTCTGTGTCGACTTCGGGTTCTGGAACAAACTGTTCAAGTTGAGCGCGGAGGACAATGCGGTATACCGCGCCGCATCGGAGGCGGCCTTTGTCGCATCGCTTGTGGTTTTCCTCTACTCCTTCTTAAGGGTCAGGCTCTGGCATAACTGGATCAAGCTCGCCTTTGGCGCCTGGATATGCGCGCAGGTGGCGCTGATCGGTTTGACCTTGATCGACCCGCGCCTTGCTTCGGGCCTCGCGAGAGTCTCGCTCGTCGGCGTCGGGGCCATCGGTGCGTTGCTGATCACTTATCTGGCGCTGAGGGGCCAGGAGCGCGCCATGTCGCTGGTGCCCACATGGATGCTGCTTCTTGTCTGGATATTCGGGGCGAGCCTTGTTGTCCTTGGCCAGCTTTCCGGTGAAATCATCGTATCGAGCCTGCTGGCGGGCCTAGTGCTTCTGATCGTGCTGCTCGGCTTTACGGTCACGCAATATGCCTTTCGTGGCGGCACACCGTTTCATGGCGGTCCCCCCGGTCAAATGCAACTCAGTACCCTGGCGCTCGAGGGGTCCGGCACCGCTATATGGCAATGGAACATGCGCCGCGGCGATCTCTCGGTTGGTGTGGAAGTTGAAGAAGCGCTCAGCCTTCCAGAAGGCATGCTTGAGGGCTCTTTGGAGGAATGGCTCAGGCATGTCCATCCCGCCGACCGCGATCGCTTCCGGCTGTTGCTGTGGTCGCTGCAGGAGAAAGGCGGGGGAGAGTTGAACACCGATTTCCGCATGCAGAGGGCGGACGGCTCTTATCTGTGGTTTGAGTTGCGCGCGCACACGGTGGAGAGCCCGGTATCGGATTCCGCGCAACGATGCGTTGGCCTGATGCGCGATATTTCAGGGCAGAAACGGACAAGTGAACGTCTGCTGCATGACGCCGTACATGATAGCCTGACGGGCCTGCCCAACCGCGAGCTGTTTCTCGACCGGCTGAGCGGCGCCGTCATGCGGGCGGAGGAGAGCAACGGCAATCGCCCGACAGTCCTGTTTATCGACATCGACCGCTTCAAGAATGTGAACAAGAGCCTCGGACTGGTTGTCGGGGACAGTATGCTGCTCACCCTCGCCCGGCGGTTGAGCCGGCATCTCAATCCGCAGGATACGATGGCGCGCATTGGCGGCGACCAGTTTGCCGTTCTGATCGTTTCGGATTCCGAGCCCCAGCATATCGCTCTTCTGTCGGAACGAATCCGCCGTTCGCTTCGAAGCCCCATGCGCATATCCGGCAAGGAGATCATCCTGACCGGTTCCATTGGCATCGCCGTCTATGACGGCAAGCAGGAGACCCATCAGGACCTGCTCAAGGAGGCTGAGATCGCCATGTTCCGGGCCAAGCGGTCGGGCTCCGACAGGGTCGATATTTTCAAGGCCAGCATGCGCGGCAGCGAAGAGGGGCGTTTGCCGCTTGAAAGCGAGTTGCGCCGGGCGATCGAGCGCAAGCAAATCAAGGTTCTGTATCAGCCAATCACAAATCTGGAAGCCAACACGCTGTCCGGCTTTGAGGCGCTGGTGCGTTGGGATCACCCCAAACGCGGGCGGTTGAGCCCGGACGATTTTGTGCCGATCGCCGAGGAAACCGGGCTTATCAGCGAATTGGGCAGCTATGTGCTGGACCAGGCGCTCAAGCAGGCCGTGCGCTGGCAGAAGGCCCTGCCAAGGGCGCAATCTCCGATTTTCGTCTCTGTCAATGTGTCCAGCAGCCAGTTGTTCCGGCGGGACCTGTTGCAGCAGATCCGCTCCATTCTGTCGCGTGACGCGGTGCCCAAGGGGACATTGTGGCTCGAGGTTACTGAATCCATGGTCATGGAAAACCCCGAGCAAGCGATTGAGATCATGAAGCTTTTGAAGGAGCTGGGAGCGGGGCTGTCGCTTGATGATTTTGGAACCGGCTTTTCATCGCTCAACTATCTGCACCGTTTCCCGGTGGATACCATCAAGGTCGACAAGTCATTTATCCGGGACGCGGAACGTGAGGGCGCCACACCGGTTATCCTGCGCTCTATCGTGGCCATGTCGCATGAGCTGGGCAAAAAGGTCGTTGCCGAGGGCGTCGAATCCGCTGCCAACGCCGACTTTTTGCGCTCGATCGGCTGCGAATTTGCGCAAGGATTTTATTTTGGAGAACCGATGAGCGACAGGGGGGCGATGAGCCTGGTTTCCACTCTCGCCAAGGCCCAGAAGAAGCAAAATTCCAGGCGCGCCCGCCGCGCTCCGGCGAAAGTGCCCGCCAAGCCGGCCGCGCCGGCGCCTGTTGCCAGGGAAGGGGCCGGCGCGCGCCGCGCTGCTGCCGCGCCCCTGCCTGCACCCGGTGCGCCCACGCCGCGTCAGGCGTGACCGGAATCGTTCACCAGGCGCGAAGGATCAATCCCGATTTTCTTCAGAGCCCGCAGGTACTTGTTATCGATATTGCGGTCGAAGAGAATTTCCGGGTCGGCGGGACAATGCAGCCAGCCATTGGACTGGAACTCATCTTCTAACTGGCCGGGCGCCCAGCCCGCATAGCCCAGCGCCAGAAGCGCCTTGTCCGGCCCGTCGCCACTGGCGATTGCGCGCAGTATATCGACTGTCGCCGTCAGGCTGACGCGCTCATCGATCGGCAGGGTGCTGTCTTCAGCGTAATAGTCGCTGCTGTGAAGCACAAATCCGCGCGCGGATTCCACCGGACCGCCAACATGGACCGCAATATCCGCCTTTGACGGCGGTAAATGAATCGCTTCCCCTTCGCCGGCGATGTTCAGCTGCTCAAGAAGTTCGGCGAAATCGATATTGGGTGCGCGTTGATTGATGATGATCCCCATGGCTCCATCTGCGGAATGGGCGCACAGATAGATCACCGCGCGCGCAAATCTCGCGTCGGCCATGGCCGGCATCGCAATGAGCATTTGACCGTCGAGAAACCGGTCGCCCATTTCAATTTTGTCTTCGGATCGGCTTGTTGACATAGCATGACGTTAACCCTTCGGGACCGGGCTTGTGAAGGCTTATGACGTAAATTCCGAAGCGGGAATGGCGCAAGATTCACGCAAGTGTGATGATTTGTAATTCCGGCCGGCTCGTAATCTCTGGTGAGGGAATGTAAACTCGATACGGATATACTTTGACGCACAGCCGAGGCAGCAAGCCCAGAGAGCCGGATGTCCATTCAGAACTCACATTTTTCGATCGGGCCCGCCTGGTCCGGTCTGGCAGCCGCCGCGACGGTGGCGCTGGCGTCCGCCACTATGGCCGGAGTTACGCCCGCCGGGGCCGGATCGGCGTCCGACTGGGAGTCGAAGAACAATTTCGCCACGCGGCTGATAGCCGACACGGTCCCATGGCAGGACAGGCAAAAGGCGCTTGTGGCGGGCGTCCACATCAAACTCGACGAGGGCTGGAAGACCTATTGGCGCTATCCCGGCGATTCCGGGATTCCGCCAAGATTTGACTGGTCGGGTTCAGGCAATTTGAAGCAGGCGCGCGTACTCTGGCCCGCGCCGACGCGGTACCGCGACGCCGCCGGCCTGTCGATCGGTTACAAAAATGAAGTGATTTTCCCGATCCTCATCGAGCCGGTCAATGCGGGGCAGCCAATCGAACTGCGCCTGAAAATGGAGTTTGCGGTCTGTGCCGAAATTTGCATTCCCGCCGAGGCCGACTTGAAGTTGACGGTTGGCGAAGGCGGCTTTTTCTCGCGCAGTTATGAACCGTTGCTCTCCCGCTATCTTGGGCGGGTGCCTGGCAAACAAACCTCCGGTTCGGGCTTTTCGGTCAGCCAGACCAAAGCGGAGCTTTTCGGCAATGCCCCTTACCTCAGTGTTGATGCGCGGTTTCCAGAAGGGACAAAGGGCGCGGATCTTTTCATTGAGGGGCCCGAGGATTTCTATCTTGCGCCCGCCGAACCCGTGGACAGGCGCAGCGACGGGACTGTTCGCTTCAAGGTTGATCTGACCAAGGGGGATGACCCTAAGGACCTCAAAGGCAAGACGGTCACCCTGACGCTGGTCACGAAAACCGCGCAGGCGGAGACCACCTGGCGGATTAAATAACCGGCGGAGCCGCGCCGGATTTCTGATACATGTGCAATAAACGGCTGTCCCGGACAACCGCTTGGCCGGAGGAAAGGATGCGGATATGTTGGCTCGAATTTCCGCCCCAACCCGAGGAGTGAACATGGCGATCAGCGTTGGCGACAGGCTGCCCGATACAACCTTCAAGGTCCTGACGGACGACGGTCTGGCCGATATGACCACCCAGGACGTTTTTGCCGGCAAAACCGTTGTGGTGTTTGCCGTGCCGGGGGCTTTTACGCCGACATGCAACGCGTTGCATGTCCCGAATTTTCTTGGGGCTCTCGATGCGCTGAAGGCCAGGGGGGTCGATACGGTCGCCTGCATTTCCGTCAATGACGCCTTCGTTCTCAACGCCTGGGCCAAATCCACCGCGGCGGATGGCAAGATCCTGTTTCTGGCCGATTGGAATGCCGGCTTCACGAAAGCCGCGGGGCTGGAGTTCGACGCCTCGGGCAACGGACTGGGGACCCGCTCGAAGCGTTTTTCCATGGTCGTGGAAGACGGTGTCGTGAAGGTGCTGAATATCGAGGAAATTCCGAAGGTCGTCGATCTCAGCAGTGCCGAGAAAATCCTTGAGGCGCTCTAGGGTCTGTGGACATTTAGCGCAATGCGATGATGGTTGCGGCGATGGTCCAGGTTGCTTCGTAGCTTGTGTCGGTTTTGTCGTATCGGGTGTTCACGCCTCGGAACTCCTTGATTTTGCTGAAGTAGTTTTCGATGAGATGGCGCCACTTATAGGCGTGCTCGTCATGGGGGATGTGGATGACCCTGTTGCGTTTGGCCGGAATAACGGCTGTCGCATTGCGGGCCTTGAGAGCGTCACGCAGATGATCCGCGTCGAAGGCCTTGTCGGCCAGCATGGCATCAAAAGACAGCCCTTCGATCAGCGCTGGTACACCGGTGATTTCGCTGCGCTGGCCCGGAAGCAGCTTGAAGCGCACGAGGTTGCCTAAAGCATCGGTGAGGGCCAGAACTTTGGTCGTCAATCCGCCTTTGGAGCGCCCGATAGCCTGATTGAGAGTCCCCCTTTTGCGCCACTTGCCTTCTGGTGAGCGCTGATGATGGTGCCATCAATGAGAACATATTCAAAATCAGGATCGCCTGATACCGCCTCGAAAATACGTTGAAAAACACCGCGTTGCGCCCAGCGCCGGAAACGTCTGA
>BDTT01000014.1 GCA_002897995.1 bacterium BMS3Bbin10
CTCCCACACGCCTTGTTTGCTCCAGCGATTGAAGCGGTTGCAGATCGTCGTGTAAGGGCCGTATTCGCCGGGACAATCGCGCCACCGCGCCCCGGTCTTCAGCATGTGAATGATCCCCGAGATCACCCGGCGATCATCAACCCGGCGCGCGCCGCGCCGCCCACGCGGCAACCACGGCTCAATCCGAGCCCACTCTTCGTCATTCAACCAGAACAGATGCCGCATGATCCAATCCTCCTGTGCGAGGAAAAAACTGAATCACGATTTCAGCGCTTTGTGAATCCGTAATTGAGTACAGACCCTAGGCCGCTTTGGCCGAGCGGTCGCTGAGCACCTGTTCGGCGAGTTTGCCGGTCAACTCGGCCAGATGGTCGAACTTCGATGTGAAAGTACCCACACCAGCCGTTGCCGAGCGCAGCTCCACAATCAGGTTCTGCAATTCCGCTTCAGGCATATGTGCCTGCACCAGGTCCCAGCCCACCCATCCGGGCCTGCTGTCAAAGCCGAGAATCTGGCCGCGGCGGCCGGAGATAATCTGGTTTATTCTGGCCGTTGCATCCGATGGCACCGCAATCTCAACCGCCATGACCGGTTCAAGCAGAACGGGCGCGCATTTCGGCATACCCAGCCGCATGGCGAGAGCGCCGGCCGACTTGAAGGCCTGATCTGAAGAATCGACACTGTGATAGGAACCGTCTTTCAGGCACACGGCCACATCGACAACGGGAAAGCCAAGCGCGCCGCTGACCAGATACTCCTTCACGCCGGTTTCGACCGACGGGATATACTGCTTGGGCACGACACCGCCGGTGATGGTATCGGAAAACTCAAAGCCCGACCCGCGCGGCAGGGGTTTGATGTCGACCACCACATCGCCAAACTGGCCATGACCGCCCGATTGCTTTTTGTGGCGGCCCTGTATCTCGATCGATTTCTTGATGGTTTCCTTATAGGGCACCTGGCGCGGTACGGTTTGCGCCGGAATGCCGAATTTTGATTTGAGCCGCTCCAGCGCCACACGCAGATGCATTTCGCCCTGCCCCCAGAGCACCATCTCCCCGGTATCCTGATTATGTTCGAGCGATATGGAGGGGTCTTCCTCGATAATTTTTCCAACCGCGGCGGTCATCTTCACTTCGTCCTTGCGCTCCTTCGCAGACAGCGCCAATCCGAAAACAGCCGGCGGAACAGGTATTTCAATTTCAGGGATATTGCCTTTTTCCGTACTCAGCGTGTCGCCGGTCCTGATTGAATCCACCCGCCCGAAGGCGACCGTTGCGCCAGGTCCGGACCCGCCGCCTTTAACGGGCTCCTGCCCCATCAGCGTGAATATGCCGGAAATCCGCGCAGCCCTGTCTCCGGCATATATGTTCGCGCTGTCGGCGAAGGTGCCCGTGAGCACGCGCACCAGAGAGAGCTTGCCGCCATGTTCGGTATGAAATGTCTTCAGCACCTGTGCGCAGGATGGCGCATCGCCAACGCCGAGACGCTCGACGGTTTGTGCAACCGTGGGGGCTTCATGACGCAGCGCCTTGAGCAGCCGCAAGATACCGTTGCCGTTTTCGGCCGAGCCCAGAAAAACCGGACAGATGTCGCCATCCTTCAATTCCTTCGACAGATCGTCGAACACCTTGTCCCGGGGCGGCTCGACGTCTTCGAGAAGCTGCTCCATCAACTCATCGTCATAATCGGCCAGCTGCTCCAGCATGGAGAAGCGCGCTTCCTTTTCGCGATCGGCCAGATCGCCCGGCATTTCAATAATCTCGCTGGGCGCATGCTCGCGATAGACATAGGCACGCTCCAGCGCCAGATCCACAAAGCCGGTGGAGATTTCGTTTTCCCAGATGGGGATCTGCCGGAGCACCAAAGGCTTGGTGCTGGCGGGTTGCAGAATCGGCAGAATATCGCGCACCCGCCCCTCTGCCTTGTCGATCTTGTTCAGGAACAGGAAATGAGGAATGCGGCGATCTTCAAGCTGTTTCAGAATGAGTTGCAGCGCGGGCACTTTCTTCACGTCAGGCTCGCACACGACGATGGCCGCGTCGCACGCGGTCAGCGCCGCACTCGCGTCAAACTGGAATTCGACCGAGCCCGGGCAATCGACAAATGTATATGTATCTCCGAGAAATTCCGTCTGTGCGACATTGAGTTCGACACTCATGGCGTGATCGCGAGCCTCCCGGCTTGCGTCGCCGACAGTATTCTTGTCTCCCATGCTTCCCTGGCGGGTGATGGCCCCTGTACGTGCGAGTATCGATTCCAAAAGCGTCGTCTTACCGCTGAGATAGGGACCAACCAGTGCAATACAGCGCGGACTATGGCCGCCTTTGTCCTTCGCATCTGCCATTTTTTACCTCCCCTCAATAACTTACCTGAGTTCACGCCCCTCCGATCCGGCCCTTCAGGGGACGCCTGGATCGTATCGTGTCAACTGTATGAGGTTCTGGCAAGTCCGGGAATCACGAATGATCTCCGGCCAGGGTGAGCAACATCGAGGCCTGGCCGTTGATCCCTGCTTTCCGCGCTATCAAATCCTTCCAGCGGAAGGAGCGTCCCGTCGTTCACGCACTCGGTTTCTCCGCCCGGCCCGGCCAGCGGCCGCACCCCGGCGCCCCCGCAGCGGCCGGCGACCCATCATCACCCTCGCCGTGCCACCGCACGACCCTCGGACCGCAAATTCGTTCGTGGAATTGAACCGCCGGACATGGTGAGGCCGGAAACCGCTACTCAGCAGCCGCCGGTTTGCGCCGCCGGCGCTTGGCGGGTTTCGCCTTGGCGGCGGCGCGTTTCAGCGCGCGCATTTCCAGCGGCCCGACGACAAGCGTGAGCATCGGCGGCACAATCAGCAGGGTCAGAAGCGCCGAGAGCGACAGACCGCCGACAACCACCGAGCCGAGGCCGCGATAAAGTTCGGAACCCGCGCCGGGAAAGAACACCAGCGGCAGCATGCCGAACACGGAGGTCAGCGTCGACATGAAGATCGGCCGGATGCGGTTGCGCGTCGCCTCGGTAATGGCGGCCTGGGGGTCCATCTTATCCTCGCGCAGATGAAACAGCGTCTGGTGGATGAGCAGAATCGCATTGTTGACCACAATCCCGATGAGGATCACGAAACCGAGCAGGGTCAGCATATCCAGCGACTGGGGATAAAACAGATTCAGAAAACCAAGGCCGGCGACGCCGCCGGCCGCCGCCATCGGTACGGCAAGCATGATGACAAACGGGTAGATGAAACTTTCGAACAGGATGGCCATCACCAGATAAACTATGACCAGTGCCACGATCAGATCGCCAACCATGTGGTTCCAGGTTTTGGTGAGCTTGTCCGCGGTCCCCGTGATGCGCAGCCTGACGCCCTCGGGCAATCCTTCCGCGCGGAGCGGTTGCACCACCTGCGTTTCCAGAAGTTCGATGGCTCGCTCAAGCGCGATTTCGGTCGAGGGGACGATTTCAAGCGTCACCGTGCGCAACCGTTCGCGATGACGGATCGCCGTCGGTCCCGCGGTCATTTTCACTTCCGCCACCGAGGAGACCGGAAGTATCTGTCCATCGCGAGTGACGACGGGGAGATTTCCCACACCCTGGGTTGTGTCGATCTTGTCCAGCGGTCCCTTGAGCATCAGATCGAGGCGGCTGTTGCCCACGGTCACCTCGACGACGCGCAACCCGTCGTTGAATGTATCGATCGTTTCTCCCAGTTCGACCGGTGTGAGGCCATTGTCGGCAAGCTTTATGCGGTCCGGCAGGACGCGCACCTCCGGCGCGCCAAGCTCCAGCCCCGGATCGGGGCGGAACTGGTTTCCCTCACTCAGCGGCAGGATCTGCAGAATGCGCCCCGACACGGTAAGCGCCGTAGCCAGTATGGTCTCAAGTTCGGGGCCGGAAACATCAAGTTCAATCTTCCGTCCGCCGCCAACGCCGCGGCCGAAAATCGAGAGTTGCTTGATGATGGCGAAGGTGCCCGGCTCCTCGAAA
The DNA here is from genome assembly GCA_002897995.1 of bacterium BMS3Bbin10. Taxonomy (GTDB): domain Bacteria; phylum Pseudomonadota; class Alphaproteobacteria; order Rhizobiales; family Methyloligellaceae; genus UBA2767. The sequence continues at coordinate 3,976 of BDTT01000014.1, forward strand.
ACGGACTTCTGTATCACTTCCCTCAACTCGCCCACCCGAGAGGGCGTAACGGCGGCCGCGCCGAGAAATGTCCGGGAGCGGCTGGCAACGAAGAAAAACCGGTCGATCTTGGGTGGCTCGCCCTCGACCTCCTCGGCCCCGGAGACGGATTTCAGCAGCGGCATGATGTCTTTCTCGATATTCCTGGCAATCTCCGTCGTCGTCTCGAGGTTGTAGCCCGGCGGCGGAATCAGGAGGCCGAACATCAGATTGCGGTTGCCCTCCGGCAAATATTCCAGTTTCGGCAGAAACGTCCAGGCGCCAATGGCGCATGCGAGGGATGTCGCCACGACCACACTCACCGCAGCAATCTTGTTGCGCGTCACCAGTTTTGTGAAACCAAGAACAGAATTCACGAAAGCACCGGAGAGATAATCAATGCCGGGAATCGCGGGCCGCCTGAAGGCCTTGTTCTCCTTGCCCGGACCTCCAGCCAGCAAACGCGCCGAAAGCGCCGGAATCACGGTGATCGAAACCAGCAGGGAAAGCAGCACGGAAACGGAAATAGCCACGCCGATGTCCCGGAAAAGCTGGCCCACCTCGAGTTGCATGACCAGCACCGGGATAAACACCATCACCGTGGTGAGCGCGGAAACCAGCACCGCGCCCCAGACCTGCTGCGCACCGCGATAGGCGGCGTCCTGCGCCGAAAGCCCCTTCTCGCGAAGCCTGAAGATATTCTCGAGCACGACAATGGCGGCGTCCACCACCATGCCAACGGCAAAGGCAAGGCCGGCGAGCGAAATGACGTTCAGCGATCGCCCGAGCGCCGCCATGGCGACAAACGAGCCAACCACCGAAACGGGAATCGCCAGAGATACGATCACCGTCGCCCGCCACGACCTTAAGAAAAGCATGAGGATGATTGCCGCCAGGGTGCCGCCAATCCAAATGTTTTGCCGTACCAGGCTCACGGATGAATTGATGTAGACGGTCTCGTCATAGACCTGCCGCAGCTTGAGGCGCTGTGCCGGCACCACGCGTTCATTCAACTCGCGGATCGCGTCCTGGATACCGTCCATGGTCTCGATAACATTGGCGCCGGCTTCGCGCTCGGCGTTAAACGCCAGGGCCGGAAGGCCATCCATGCGTATCCTGGCGCTCGCCTTCTTGTAGGAAAAGTCCACCTTGGCGATGTCGTCCACGGTAACGCGGGCCAGAGCGTTGGTCTGCTCGTCGCGCACCGAGCGCAACACCACGTTGCGGATATTCTCCAGCGTGTTCAGCTCACCGACAGTGCGCACGACATAGCGGCGCTTGCCTTCGTCAACATCGCCTGCGCTCATGACCGCGTTGTTGCGCCGGAGCACGCCCAGCACATCGGAAACCGTGAGCCGGTAGCGCGCCAGCAGCCGGGGCTCGACGACCACTTCGATTTGCCGTTCGCTGGCGCCATAGACGTTGACCTGGCCGACCCCCTTAACGCGCTCGATACGATCCTTGATGACATCCTTCACGAAGTCGCCGAATTCATGGATGGCACGGGTGTTGCCCGGAGCGCGCGTGACGATGAACCAGGCGATCGGCGAGTCCTCCGCCCCGGCAAGCTTGATGGTCGGCTCGTCCGCTTCTTCAGGGTATCCGGTCACACGGTCAAGACGGTTGGCAACCTCCAGCATGGCGCGGTTCATGGCGCTGCCAATGACAAACTCCATCTTGATTTTGCCGCGGCCCTGCTCGGATGTGCTATCAATCTGCGACAGACCGCTGATGCCGCGCAGCACGTCCTCCTGGCGGATGACAATCTCACGCTCTATCTCGGCCGGCGCGGCGCCAAACCAGTTTGTCTTCACGGTGATGATTGGCCGGTTCACGTCCGGCGCAAGCTGGATGGGGATCGTCTGCAGGGCGACGACGCCGAACATCACCACCATCAGCACCACCGACACGACCGCTATGGGCCTCTCTATCGCCACGCGTATCAGGTTCACGACGAACCTTTCCCGATGCCCACCTTGGCACCGGGCTGAAGACGCTCATTGCCGCGAATGACAACGCTTTCACCATCCTTCAGTCCGGACAACACCTCGAAACGGCTACCGATCGCCACGCCAAGACGGACCGTGCGCGCCTCGGCTGTAGAGTTTTTCACCACATAAACCTGGTCGCCGGAGGGGCGCTTGAGAATGGCGTCCTTATGGACGCTCAAGGCGCGCCGGTCGTCGCTGATGGGAACCGCGACAACGACGGATTGCGACTCCGCCAGCGGACGCCTGATTTCATTGAACTGCGGCACCAAACGAACCGTGCGGGTTCTGGTCTGGGGGTTTTCCGAAGGCAGGATGGCCCGAACGATGGCCTGATGGCGGGATCCGTCATCAAGTTCAAATTCAACCTTGCGTCCTGGAGGAAGCCCATTGACCCGCTTGTAGGGAACAGCGGCCTCGACCTCCAGCGCGCGATCGTCGATCAGCCTTACAAGCGGGGCGCCCTTGTCGACATAGGCGCCGGCCTCCGTATAGCGGCGAATGACGACGCCCGCATAAGGCGCGCGCACCACGGTATATTCCACATCGATCTGCTTGCGCTGCAGATTGGAACGCTTGATGGCGACATTGGCGCGGGCGCGTTCCACCCGCGCTTCGGCGACGGCGACCTGCTTTTGCGCGTCTTCAAACTTGGCCTGCGAGAATGCCGCGGATTTACGCAACCGCTCCTGACGCCTGAGGTCCGTCATCGCCACCTGCGTCTCCGCGGCCCAGGCCTTCAATTCCGCGCCCGCTTCATCCAGCTGGCTCTGCGTCAGTTGCAATTCCGCTTTCAATACCTCGGGGTCGATCTGGGCGATCACGTCGCCCTTCTTCACACGGTCGCCGATCTCAACCTCTATGCTTTCAACCGGACCGGCGATGCGGGCGGCAATGTCGCCCACGCGCAATGACACCAATCGTCCGACGATCGGCACAGTTTGCGTCAGCCGCACGCTGCGGACTTTCTCCACGCCCACCAGCATGATTTCCGACTCCTGCGCCGAAGCCGGCAGCGGCGCGGCGCCATGATAAAAAATAGCGGCGGCGAACAAGCCGGAAAGCAGAAGGGCCAAATTGCGAAACTGTCTCATTGCGATTGGTTTCATTCGGTCATTACCAGGAGTATGGCGGCAGCATAGGCGCGTAATATTTATGATCAACGTCATCTTCTGCCGGTTCCACGATCGGAATACAGATTTCTCTGCGCTCGAAATACGCCTTTTCTGAGCTTTCGGTAAGCCTCCATTGGCGCTTGCGGCTCAAATTGGCGTGTCTGTTTTCCTTACCACGCGGACCAGGGCAGGGTTTTCCGGAACCAGGATACCCTTTCCTGTCATGCAACGCGGTCACGAAATTGTATTGCCCCCGGACAATGTCCCGGCGCCCTTCAAGCAATCGTGGCCTGTCACCCTTGATTCATCATGAAAAGGGCCAATTTTCGCCCGAATCGCGGGGTTTCTGCCTCACTAACGGCAAGAACTACCGATAATTTCCAATCAAGAAACGTGATGTCCGGTGCTTGGGAAGACGGGATAGTAACGCGTTCCAGGAGGGAAGAATGTTATATCCGTGCCGCGTGCGCCAACTGGTGTTTCCAGTTGTGGCAGGTCTGTTGACTGAGCCGCTTTCCAATGCATCCAAACGGCATACCCTGACGCGGCATTTTCCGCCCGGGCACAAACACTGGCTAAGGACGCGACGGATATCATGACTTACCCACGTAGCAATCCTGTCGTCTCAAAATCGGTATGTACCCCCGTGCCGCCGGTTGCATACGGCAACGCCGCCGGCCATGCCAGGCTTGCCCCCCCCGCATTTGCGCCGTCCAAAAGGGCGGTGCGCCGCCTGGCATCCGGCGGCAGCCTCGCCGCCAGGCTGGCCGCCAGAAATAATGTCCAGCAGATGATGCGCGCGCTGGCGCCACGACAAGGCGCCGGCAATCAGGCTTTCAGACCAAACAGAATATTCTTTGAGGCATCGGGGCGCCGTTCCTTCGCGAACGCAGCCGCCCCGCGCCGAATGAACCCGATTTTTCCGCGCAGGCGTGGCGCCCTGGACTCGACTGCCGTCTCAACCCAGGCCGCTGCCTGGCGCAAATGCGCGCATAACGGGACTGATCGATTGTCTCGCGTCCGGAACGGGTGCTACTCGCACACCCCGCCCGTATGATCGTCCCGCCGCGCGTCTAGGCCGGCCTCCCCTGTTCCCCGCGTCAATGGTGGGACAAGGGAGCGCCGGCCGCTTATTTTAGTAGCCTTTCGGCTGGTGTTAAAGCGGCCAATGTGCCGCTCCCGCCGTTACTCTACTCTGCTGGAAGTCCCCAACCGCCGCTGGCGCGGCATCTGTCGCCCCCTCGTGTGTCGCCCCCTCGTGAAACGGCGCGCGGCTCCTCTAAACGCTCGCTCACCGCCTCATACGGCCGCCAGCCCGACATTGCGCCGGGCGATGTTGCTGCTCATGCGCCTTTTCCAACGGACAAGGGCGTGAGCCGGCCAAGTTGACGCAGAGATAATACCGTATTGCCAGGGTTCAAGAACATATTTGTCGGCGGCGGCGCCGATAGCATTCCTCGGCTGGACTGGAATTTCCAGATATTCTATTTTTAAGTTTTCAATTCCATATCAATTAGTTTTTTTAGTTGTATTTTTTCTAGGTCAAATATTTTTTAGGGAATTATTGCTATTTCCCTGACACCCGGAGAAGCTGCCGCTTTTCGCGTTTTCGCGCTTGGCACAACCCGCATGTCGCGCCTGCCGAAAAGAGTTTCCTGTCGCATACCGGCGCATTTTCGATAACGCCACCTCCTGAAACTGTTTCCACCAGCGCATTAATGTCATTTTTCTGTGATTTTATGCATAATTTACCGTTCAACATGGCCTAGCGGATAATACTCCCTAGACTGCGCGAGAAATGCATCCGGCAATTTGAACGCGGGTTCCCGGCACATGTCCGATTTTTCAAGCGCCTTCTCCAAGGCCTTTTACTTGCTCATCAGTGGCGACGCGGCCCTGATGGAGATTATCATGCTGTCGCTGCAGGTGTCCCTGAGCGCCGTCGTGTTCGCCACGCTCATCGGATTGCCCCTGGGGAGCATTCTGGCCGTGGGCCGGTTTCCCGGCCGCGGCGCCGTTGCCGCCGGCGTCAACGCACTCATGGGGCTGCCGCCGGTCGTTGTCGGCCTGGCGGTATACATGCTGCTTTCAAATGCCGGGCCGCTGAGCGTGCTGGAGCTTCTCTATACGCCCACGGCCCTCATTATCGCCCAGACTCTCCTCGTCACCCCGATCATTGCCGCGCTGGCCCGTCAGGCGGCCGAAGACCTGCTTGAAGAATATGACGAGCAGCTCCGCTCGCTGGGCTCCAGCACGCTCCAGACGATTTCAACGCTGATATGGGACGGCCGTTACCGGCTGCTGACCGCGATCCTGGCCGGGTTTGGCCGGGCTATCGCCGAGGTTGGCGCGGTGATGATCGTTGGCGGCAACATCAACCATGTGACCCGCACCATGACCACCGCGATCGCGCTGGAAACCTCCAAGGGCGATCTGGCGCTGGCGCTGGCGCTCGGCATCATCCTGCTGGGAATCGCCTTTGCGGTTAACGCGGCTCTCATGTCGCTGCGCGGCACCGCCGAGCGCGCCGCCCATGCTTGACGCCGTGCCCGCCCGGCCCCGCGCAAACGCTGACGCGCGCCCCGGCGCAGCACTGCTGGAGGTGCGCGACGTCACCTATAAAGCCGACGGGCGGACGCTGATCGACCATATCGATTTGTCGCTGCGGCCCGGCGCGCCCACGCTCATTCTGGGGCCAAATGGCGCAGGCAAAAGCCTTCTGCTGCGCCTCATGCACGGCCTTCTGACGCCGGATTCGGGAGAAATTCTCTGGCGCGGCGGCGCCAATAGCCTCGAGACGCGCCGCCGCCAGGCCATGGTGTTCCAGGATCCAGTCATGCTTCGGCGCTCGGCAAAGGCCAATATCGTCCATGCGCTGAAACTGCGCAGGGTTCCGCGGGAGCAGCGCAGCGCACGCGCCGCACAGGCGCTGGAAACCTCCGGTCTTGCGCATCTGGCCGGCAGCCCCGCCCGGCGCATGTCGGGCGGCGAGCAGCAACGCCTGGCGATGGCCCGGGCGCTAGCTCTGGAACCGGAAATCATCTTCCTCGACGAGCCGACCGCGAGCCTCGACCCCGCTTCCGTCAAGGCCATCGAGAACCTCATCGCAGACACGCAGGGCCGCGGCGTGAAGATTGTGCTCGTCACCCATGATGTGGGTCAGGCCCGGCGGCTGGGCGGCGAAATCGTATTTCTGAACAAAGGACGGATCACCGAAACCGGGCCCGCTGCCGCCTTTTTCCGCAAGCCGGAAAGCCGGGCGGCCCGGCAGTTTCTTGCCGGCGAGATTGTCGAATAGAGGAACGTGAAGATCATGCGGAAAATTCTGAACCGGGTTGCTTTGGCGTTGAGCGCCTTCGCCCTGTCGCTGGCCTTTGCAGGCGGCCCGAAAGCGGCGGCCAAGCCCTTTATCATCCTGCAATCGACCACCTCGACCGCCAATTCCGGTCTTTATGACCATATCCTGCCGCTGTTCACTCAAAAGACCGGCATCGAGGTGCGCGTGGTCGCGGTCGGAACCGGCCAGGCCATCAAGAACGCGCAAAATGGCGATGGCGACGTGCTGCTGGTGCACGCAAAGGTGGCAGAGGAGAAATTTGTCGCCGAAGGCTATGGCGTGAAGCGCTCCGACGTCATGTATAACGATTTTCTCATCGTCGGCCCGCCCGCCGACCCGGCGAAAATATCAGGATTGAAAAGCGCGCCCGCAGCTCTGGCGAAAATCGCAAGCGCAAAGGCGCTGTTTGCCTCGCGCGGCGACAATTCAGGCACCCACAAGAAGGAACTCCAGCTCTGGAAAGCTGCCGGAATAAACCCGGCCGGGGCCAGCGGAACATGGTACCGGGAAACCGGGTCCGGCATGGGCGCGACGCTCAATGCCGCCATCGGCATGAACGCCTATACGCTGAGCGATCGCGGCACCTGGATCAGCTTCAGGAACCGGGGCGATTTCAAAATCCATGTCCAGGGCGGCGAAGAACTGTTCAACCAGTATGGGGTCATTCTTGTGAACCGGGAGAAACACGCCAGGGTGAAGGCCAAGGAAGGACAGGCCTTTATCGACTGGATTCTGAGCGCGGAAGGACAAAAAGCCATCGCCGCCTACAGGCTCGGCGGCCAGCAGCTATTTTTCCCCAATGCGGGCGAGAATGGCGGCTGAATGGTTTTCCGGGGATCGGCCTCACGCCGCGTTGTAATGCACGGTTCCCAGCCCGCTGACGTCATAGCCTTCCAGCGCATTGGCGCGCGCGGCGAAAGCCTTGCCGCGGGTGAATTCCAGCAGGCGCGAGACGGGAGCGTCGAAATAGTCGCGGCGGCAGAGAATAAGGTCATAGCGTTCCCGCGCGAGCGGCAGAAAGGCGAGGCCATGACGGCGCGCCATGGCCGCCAGCCCAAGGCCCGCCGCCGCCCTGCCCTCGGCCACGCCGAGCGCCACTTCCGTTTCGCTGCGCGCGGGCGTATCGCATAGTTTGAGTTGGTCCAGACTCATGCCCGCCTCCTCAAGCAGCTTCGCCAGCAATACCGTACTGCCGGCGGCGCGCTGACGCGGCAGGAACGGGACGCCCGCCAGATCGGCGATGGAGGAGACCTTGTCCGGGTTGCCAACGGGAAGGATGAGCCCGCGCTCGCGCCGCGCCCATTCGATTACGACCACCGGCATGCCCGCAAGCGCGCGCTCCACATGGCCCACATTCCAGGCATCGGCGCCCTCCTCGGGCAGATGAGACCCGGCCGCCACGGCCTGCGTTTTCGCCAAACGCTCCAGGCCGTTGAGGCTTCCGTCGAACAAGGTGGCAAGACCGGTTTGCGCCTCGCGCAGCGCCCATTCGAGCAACGGGTCGTGAGAGCCCGCGACCACCGGCGGGCGCGGGCAGAGCGCGCCGGCGCCCGCGCCGTAATGGGTATGGCGCACCAGCCAGGCCTGCACGAGGGCGCGGGGGAACAGCAGCTTGCCCGTGACGCGAACACAGGGAATATCGCCCGCGCCCGCGAGGTCATACACCTTGCGCTCCCTGATACGCAGGAACGCGGCGACCTCCCTGGTGGTCATGAGGTCCTGTTCCACCGGATTTAGCTCCCCCTGTTTGGCGTTACGCCAATATTAGAGCCTGTCCGCGAGCCCGCTGCACGCATTGTTTGGCGAGCGAAGGCAGGCGGGAGTTGCACGTGGCGTGGCGTGAGGTCAGCACTGCGCGGTAACGGCGCGTCCTTCTTCGGGCAGCGAAACGCCCTGTTGCTTCATCAGCACTCTGGCAATTTCCTTTGCGCCGCGCGCCGCGTTCGAATCGGAAGAGACCTGGGCCGCGACGATGGCCCCGTCATGCAGAAGCGCGATCTCCCAGGCCAATTGGTCCGGATTGCGCGCGCCGGCAGACGAAGCCAGGAGGCGCAGATATTCCATGAGCAGGCGTTTGTGTTCGCCCGCCATCTGATGGGCCGGATGATTGCTCGCTGAAAATTCCGCCGCCGCATTTATGAAGGAGCAGCCGGTAAAGGGTACGCCGCCAAACGCCCTCCCCTCAAACCATTCCTCCAGGGCATCGAAACTCGCCAGCAGCCGCTGCGCCGGCGATCCGCCGGTCTTTTCCACCGCGCTCTTGAACCAGATGCGGAACTGCTCATCGCGCCGCCTCAGGGCAGCGAGAATGAGCTCGTCCTTGGATTTGAAATGTTTGTAGAGGGTCATACGCGCGACGCCCGCTTCCTGCAGGATCTTGTCGATCCCGGTAGCGTTGAAGCCATCACGGCCGAACAATTTCACTGCCGTATCAACCAGATGCTCCTTTTTGCTTGGACGGGCCATTTCTCGCGCTCTTAATAAATATACAGACCGGTTAGTCTTCTAAATAGCAGATATTGGGATGAAATCAACATTTATTGTTTTGATAAAAAGACTGACCGTTCCGTATTAAAAGATATTGGCTATGGTTATCGTTTCTCAACCTGCGGGGCCATGTTTGTCCGAGCCCGGCAAAAGCGCCGCAGAAGGAATGCGTTATGAAAGAGTGTGTCAGCGATATCGCCTTCACTCCCGCCGTCAAGGCGGAACAGGAGAAACGCGGAAGCCGCGCCGGTTACGCCAGAATGGCGCAGAACAGGGACTGGCAGGAGACGGTGAGCGACGATCTGAAAGCCTTCATTGCCGAGCGCGACAGTTTCTATCTCGCCACCGCCAGCAAGGAGGGGCAGCCCTACATCCAGCATCGCGGCGGCCCGAAGGGCTTCCTTCGGGTGCTGGACGAGCGCAGACTCGCCTTTGCCGACTTTGCCGGAAACCGGCAATATATTTCGGTGGGAAATCTGGCCGAAAACGACCGCGCTTATATCTTTCTGATGGACTATGCGAACCGCCGCCGGATCAAGATCTGGGGCCGCGCGGAGGTGATCGAAGATGACGGAGAGTTGCTGGCAAGACTGACGCCCGAGGAATACAAGGCCCGCCCCGAGCGCGCATTCGTCTTCACCGTCACCGCCTGGGACGTCAATTGCCCGCAGCACATCACCCCGCGCCATGACGAGGCGCTGGTGGGTCAGGTAACGGAAAAACTCACCGCCCGCGTGAGCGAGCTTGAGGCGGAAAACACCCGTCTCAAGGCGCGGTTGGCGGCGACAGTTTAAGGCAATGCTGCCCCGTGCTCTATGTCAAACTCCCGCAGAATCTCTGGATGCGCTGGCAGGCATCTTCAAGCGCCTCTGTCGAGGTTGCGTAGGACACGCGGAAGAAAGGCGACAGGCCGAAGGCCGCGCCATGGACGACCGAAACCCCTTCTTCTTCCAGAAGAGCCGTCACAAAGTCTTCGTCGCTGCCGATTTTCGCGCCTTTGGGAGTGGTTTTGCCAATACATCCCGCAATAGAGGGATAAACGTAAAACGCGCCCTCCGGGGTCGGGCATTCGAGACCCTTCGCCTGATTCAGCATGGACACGACCAGATCGCGGCGCTGCTTGAAAACCCCGGCCCGCTCGGCAAGAAATTCCTGCGGGCCCTCCAGCGCCTCGACCGCCGCCCACTGGCTTATGGAGCAGGGATTGGACGTCGATTGCGACTGAAGCTTGCGCATGGCGGAAATCACCACATCGGGCCCCGCCGCATAGCCGATGCGCCAGCCGGTCATGGCATAGGCTTTCGACACGCCGTTCATTGTCAGGGTGCGGTCATAAAGCTTCGGCTCCACCTGCGCCGGAGTGGCGAACTCGAAACCGTCATAGGTGAGATGCTCATACATATCGTCGGTCAGCACCCAGACATGTTCATGGCGCAGCAGCACATCGGTGAGTTTTTTCAGATCGTCATGGGTGTAGGCCGCGCCCGACGGGTTTGACGGCGAGTTGAAGATGAACCATTTGGTTTTCGGCGTGATGGCCGCTTCCAGCGCTTCGGGCGTCACCTTGAAGCCGTTGTCTATTGTCGCCTCGACAAAGACCGGGGTCCCGCCGCCAAGCATCACGATGTCGGGATAGCTGACCCAGTAGGGCGCGGGGATAACCACCTCGTCGCCGGGATTGAGGGTGCCGACAAGCGCGTTATACAGCACCTGCTTGCCGCCCGATGAGACGCTCACCTGGGAGGGTTTGTAGTCCAGCCCGTTCTCACGGCGAAGCTTGTTGACGATGGCCTGTTTCAGCTCTGGGATGCCGTCAACGGCGGTATATTTGGTTTTGCCGCAATTGATCGCGTCGATCGCCGCCTGCTTGATATTGTCCGGCGTATCGAAATCCGGCTCACCGGCGCCAAGGCCAATGACGTCCTCGCCCGCCGCCTTGAGTTCCATCGCCTTGTTTGAAACCGCGATTGTGGGGGAGGGTCTGACGCGTTGGAGCGTATCGGAAACAAAGCCCATGATGACCTCTCTAGAGCTGAATAGGGATGCCGAAAATTACCTGCCGGATCAGGCGTTCGCAACCTATGCCCAGTGACATGACGCCGCAAGGGAAATTGGCGACACGTTGCGGGCAGGCACGCAATTAGGGACAAAACAAGGATTGCAAACTGGGTGGTGACAGGTTACACTTGCTTAGATGATCGCCGGATTTCGCCACAAAGGTCTCAAGCTCCTGTACGAGAAAGGGGACCAGCGGAGGCTGCAACCGGAATACGCTGACAAGATCGAGCGCATTCTAGCCCGTCTCGATGAAGCGGCTGAGGTCTCCAATATGGATATCCCCGGATTCCGATTACATCCGTTGAAGGGCGATCTTGCAGGTTATTGGTCGGTCAGCGTATCGGGCAACTGGCGCATTATCTTCCGCTTCGAAGGAGTGCATGCCTGCGATGTGGACCTGATTGACTATCATTAGAAGGACGAGGATATGACAATGAAAAACCCGCCCCATCCCGGCTTGTCCGTCCGCCATGATTGCCTGGAGCCCCTTGGGCTCAGCGTGACGGAGGCGGCGAAGAATCTCGGCATCAGCCGCAAGCAATTGTCAGACATTGTAAACTGCCGTGCGGGCATTTCACCCGAAATGGCGATCCGCCTCGACAAGGCGTTCGGCGGCGGCGCCAGCGCCTGGTTCCGCCTCCAGGCAGCCTACGAGCTTGCACAGGCGATGAAAAACGCTGGAAAGATCAAGGTCAAGCGCATCGCACATGCGGCGTAAGGCGGAGGCGAGACTTGTAGGTTAAGGAACGGTGGAATTCCTTCATTGGAGGCAGGCGGACTATGGCGCAAAATTACGGAAATTACGGTGGGAAATTACGGTGAAATTACGGTGACAGGTGAAATTACGGTGACAAAATTACGAAAATTACGGTGACAAAATTACGGTGACAAAAATTACAAATTACGAAATTACGCGAAATTACGGAAATTACAAATTACGGTAAATTACGAAATTACGGTGACAGTTTACTTGAAATTACGGTGACAAATTACGCAAATTACGAAATTACGGTGACAGTTTACTGAATTACGTGAATTACGCTAATTACGGTGACAAGTTACCAATTTACCGCAATCCCCCTGCCCTACACCTGCCCCGCATCGTGAATCGCCACACCCGCCATCACCAGCGCGACACCCAGCAGATCGGCAAGGCTGGGCAGTTGCGCCAGAACCGGCGCGCCGATGAGGGTCGCGGTTGCCGGCAGGAGGGCGAAGCTGGCGCGCGGCAGCCGTAACATGGCCAATATGCACCGGACGAACAGGCGGGTTAGAGTTGAGAAAGATGGAAAGGCGGCAATCATGACCCGCTGGCTGTTGATGCCGACACTGATCGCAATTGGCTTTCTGCTGGCCTTATGGCTGGGCGGCTAGAGCGGTACCGTCTTTGACGGAACCGCTCCGGATTTTTTCGCTCACGGCCTATCCGCGCTGCGCGCGGGTCTGCGCGGGCGCGGCGCATAAGCGCCGGGCCGCAGTCGCGGCCTTACCGTTTCTGTTAAGAACAGAAACGGTCCAGGGTTCTCTCAGCGCGTCAGAAAATAGGTGATGGTCGTCACCACCCGCACTTTTTTCTCGACCTGCTTGTCGGGCCGCTCATTGGGTATCTTGATGGCCGGGCCGATTGTGAACAGCCCCTGATTGGCGCTGAAGATCGCCCCCACCTTGGCGCCGGATTCGCGCGCGAACTGTTCCGCCGCCTTGCGGGCGCGTCTGGTGGCCTCGGTGAGCATTTCCGGCTTGAGGTCGTTCAGCTTGGTGAAAATGAAGGACGGGCCGGAGTTATACTGGTCGGAGGTAAGCACCACTCCCGCGCGCAGAAGATCGGAAATGTTACGCGATGCCCCGGCGAGTTTGTCCACGTCATTCGAGTGCAGGACAATGTCCTCGGTGAGAACGAAGCGGTTGGCGCGCGGGGCGCCTGAAGAATTATAGGCCGTCGCCCTGTCCTCGACCCGGATGTTCTGCACCTCCCAGTCAGCCGGCGCGAACCCCTTCGACTTCAGATACGCAAAGACCGCCTGCTCGGAGCGCTCCAGTGTGGCGCGCGCGCTTTCCAGATCCGCGCCCACCGCGTTGAAGCGGACCGGCAGGAAGCCGATATCCGCCTTCACCAGCCGTTCCGAAAATCCTTTCACGAGCACCGTGCGGTGCCCGAGCCGGCTCTCCACAAGCCCCTGCCCGGCAAACCAGCCCGCGAGCGCCATACCGGCGGCGATAATGAAAGCGGCGGGGATCATGATGCGGGCGTTCATATCGCTACCTTGATGCGATCTGCCGACATGGTCAACAGCAACCCCGAATCGCCGCGCAAAGCCCCCGAATTTAAGGGAGTCTTAAAACCAGCCGCCTATCCTTGCGACCGGCATTTCCAGGCATTCGGACCGGGGCGGATTTTCATGCTGGCGACTTTGCGATCGGGAGACTGGCTGACGGGCGAACGGCTCGGCACCTATCCGCGCATGCTGCTGGGGGTGATCGTGATCGCGACGCTCGTCTGGATAGGCCTGTCGGACGGGCTGATCGACCCCAATGGCAAACCGCTCGGGACCGATTTCTCGAATGTTTACGCCGCCGGCGAGTTGACGCTGAAGGGCGAACCCGAAGCCGCCTACGATCCCGCGCGCCAGCACGCGGCTGAGCGTGAGGTTTTCGGCGGGCGCGCCGTCCCCTTCTATGGATGGCACTACCCGCCCCTGTTCCTGTTTGCCGCCGCCGCGCTCGCGCTCCTGCCCTATGGCTGGGCGCTGTTTGCGTGGATGGCGCTCACGCTGCCCCTCTATGTGGCCGTCATGCGCGCCATTGTGCCCCGGCGCGAAACCCTCATTATCGCGCTGGCCTTCCCGGCCGTCTTCGTCAATCTCGGCCATGGCCAGAACGGCTTTCTGACAGCGGCGCTTCTGGGCGGCGCTCTTCTGCTGCTTGACCGCAGGCCGATTCTCGCCGGGATTCTTATTGGCCTGCTCGCCTACAAGCCGCAATTCGGCATACTCATTCCGCTGGTTCTGGCCGCGTCCGGGCGCTGGCAGGTTTTTATCGCCGCCGCCGTGACCGTGGTTGCCGCGTCCGCGGCTACATTCGCCGCATTCGGCATTGAAAGCTGGATTGCCTTTGGCGAAAGCACCGGGTTCACGCGCCAGGTTGTGCTGGAGGCGGGCGGTACGGGATGGCAGAAAATCCAGAGCATCTTTTCCGCCGCGCGCATGTGGGGCGCCGGCGTGGAGACCGCCTATGCGGCGCAGTTCGTCATGGGCGCGCTGATTGCCGCCAGTCTCGTCTGGCTGTGGCGCAGCGTGGCCGCGTTTCCGCTCAAGGCGGCCGCGCTGGCGACCGGTTCCCTGCTGGCGACACCCTATGTGCTCGACTATGACATGGTCGCGCTCGCCGTCTCGATCGCCTTTCTTGCCGCCCATGGGCTCAGGCAAGGTTTCCGCGACTATGAAATCTCGATGCTGGCCGCCGCCTGGGTCGTGCCGCTCATAGCCCGATCCATTGCCGGCGCCATTTATCTTCCCCTCGGTTTCGCGATCATGACGGCGCTCTATGTGGTCATCATGCGCCGCGCGGTGAGCGATATTGCGGCCTCAGCACCAAGGAGTACTCATCTTGCCGAAGCTTGAGCGCATACGCGAGGAACTTGAAGAGCTGCTGCCGCAGTCCTCCTGGGTCAAGAACCAGTCGATTGCGGTTCTGCTGCCCTGCTATAATGAGGAAACGGCGATTGCCGGAGTCATAAAGGATTTCCGCAAGGCGCTCCCCTCGGCCCGGATCTTTGTCTATGACAACAACTCCACCGACGGCACGGCGCAGGCCGCGAGCAAAGCCGGAGCGACCGTGCGCACTGAAATCCACCAGGGCAAGGGCAATGTGGTGCGCCGCATGCTGGCCGACATCGATGCCGACATCTATGTGCTGGCGGACGGCGACGCCACCTATGACACCTCCGCCGCGGGACGCCTGATCGACGCCCTCGTGACGGGCAATCTGGACATGGTGGTCGGCACACGGTCCGGCGGCGGCGCGGAGGCCTACCGGCGCGGCCACCAATGGGGCAACCGTTTCTTCAACCGGGTCGTGGAACATCTGTTCGGCGACGGCTTCAGCGATATTCTGTCGGGCTACCGGGTGCTCTCGCGCCGCTTCGCCAAATCGTTTCCCGTCACCTCGTCCGGCTTCGAGATCGAAACCGAGCTGTGCGTCCACGCGCTCGATCTGAAGATCGCGACCGCGGAGATTGAACTGCCCTACGGGGCGCGCCCTGAAGGTTCGGAAAGCAAGCTGCGCACCTATCGCGACGGCGCGCGCATCCTGTGGACCATCGCCATGCTCTACAAGGAGCTCAAACCCTTGAGCTTCTTCGGCGCGGGCGGCATCGCCCTGATGTTCGTCTCTCTTGGCCTGGGTGCGCCGCTCATCGCAACATTCCTCGAAACCGGGCTGGTGCCGCGCCTCCCGACCGCCATCCTGGCCACCGGCATCATGCAGCTCGGCTTCCTGAGCATGGGCTGCGGGCTGGTGCTTGAGTCCGTGGCGCAGGGGCGCCGCGAAGCCAAGCGCATGCGTTATCTCGATCTGAGATCCGTGGCCGCTAGAGCGTGAGCATTCCGGCCCGGCAAATCCGTACTGAGGCTTCCGGGTTCGCCCGCTTCTGCGGCGTCGGCGCACTCGGGTTTCTGATCGATGCGGGTCTGCTGCTGTGGTTCACGCAATCCCTTGGGCTGAACCCCTATCTCGCCCGCGTCTTTTCGATTCTTCTGGCCCTGACCATGACCTGGGCCATGCACCGCAACTGGACATTCCGCTCGGGCAACCGCGGCCGCATGAGCGAATGGAGCCGCTTTGCCGCCGTCAATGGCGCCGGCGGCGCGCTAAACTATGCTGTTTACTCCGCGATCCTTCTGGCCCTGCCCGGAACCGCGCCGCTTGTTGCACTCGCCGCCGGATCGGCCATCGCGCTCATTGCCAATTTTCTCGGCGCGCGCATGTGGGCATTTCGAAACGTGAAGGCTACACTTCCCTGAATATCGTCTCTAGCAGGCTGCTGACAAACTAGGCTCTGGTGCTGGCGTGGCGGGACCGGGTCATCTCATCGCTTAATTCTGATAAAGCGGAAGATGACGCCTGGGTTTCTGAAGGGCATCGCGGCGGTAAGGCTCCGACAGCATTTTGCCATCGACCATCAGCTCCAGAACGACCGGCGCATCCGCCTTGAACGCCCTGTCGAGCGCGGGAGCAATATCCCCGGGATTCGTGATCCGCTCGGCAATGACACCCATATCTTCAGCGACCCTGGAGAAATCGGGATTTTCCAGTTCCGTCCAGAAATAGCGTTCGTCGAAGAAATCATACTGGTTGCGCCGCTCGGCGCCATAAACACCGTTGTTCATCAAAATGGCCACGATATTCACTTTCTCCGACGCCGCCGTCATGACCTCCTGCAGGGTCATCGACCAGGCCCCGTCGCCGACAATCACGCAAACCGGCTCATCGGGCCGGGCCATCTTGGCGCCGATTGCCGTCGGGTAACTGACGCCGATACCGCCAAGAGACCCCGCGCCGAGGAACCTGCCGGGCCGGTCCGGATTGAAATAGGCGCTTGCCGTTCCGGAGACGTTGCCAATGTCGGCAACCACGGTCACCCCTTCGGGCATTGCGCGTGAAAGTTCCCACAGAGCCCGGCGCGGGTGCATCGGGGAGCCTTCGACATTCGACATCTGCTCCAGTTCGGCGAGCCAGGCCGTCTTCTCCCCGGCGACGCGCGCCCGCGCGGCGGCACTGTCTGAAGAAACAGTCCGGTCCGCAAGAGCGGTAATCAACTGGCCGGCGACTTGCGCGCAGTCGCCGCACAGACCGACCGAGATCGGACGTTGAGCGCCCAGTTCAAGCGGATCATGGGAGTTTTGAATCAGTCTCGCATCGGCGGGGAAAAAATCGATTCCATGCTGCGGGTTAAGCCCGAAATTATTGAGCCGTGTCCCGAGGGCCAGAATCACATCCGCATCGGCCACAACTCTCATGGCGGCTTTCGAGCCCTGATAACCGATGGCGCCGAGACCGAGCGGATGACTCATCGGGAACGCGTCATTATGCATGAAAATATTGGCGACCGGCGCACCCAGGGTCTCGGCAAGTTCTTTCACAAGCTCCGTCGCACCAGAGCGCACAACACCCAGACCGGCAAGGATCACCGGAAATTTCGCATCCGCCAGCATATCCGCCGCCGCCGCCACCTGATCGCCCCGCGCACCGCCGCGCCGGCCGTCGGTCCGGTACTGTGAAGGCAGTAACTCCAGCTCGTCCCACTCCGCATAAAAATAGTCTCGCGGAATATCGACCTGAACCGGGCCTCCCAGAGCCCAGGCGGCGCGAAAGGCCGTCCGGATGGCTTCTCCGATCCGGTCGGCGCGTCTGACAGCGACCTGATGCACGGTGACCGGGCGCAGCATGTCCACCTGGTCGATCTCCTGAAACGCCCCCGTGCCCATCAGCGTACTTGGCACGGCGGGAGTAATGACGACGACGGGCGTATGATTCAGCTTTGCACTGGCGAGTCCCGTGACAAGATTGGTGACGCCCGGACCATTCTGGCCGATACAGACACCGGGTACGCCTTTCGCGCGTCCATATCCCTCCGCCATCAGGGCGGCGCTCTGTTCGTGGCGCACCTGTACGAAACGGATACCGGCGCGATTGAATATATCGAGCGGGTCCATGAACGCGGAGCCGACGATCCCATAGATGACCTCAACACCTTCAATGCGCAGCGCCTCGGTGAAGGCCTCGCTGCCTGTCATATGTCTCGTCTTCATTCTCCCTCCAATACAGGCCCAATCAGTTTCGTTCTTGCCGAATCTCGGTCTGGATGGTCCGGTTAGAGCGCACGGCCAGCCGCGCATGAGGTGCCCGTAGCAACCCCCGCAATGCGCAATTGGAACTCCTTTGCCGCGAGGATTTCTAGTACCAGATTCAGGGATTCGGATATGCCACTGATAGACGGCTTCGGGCCGCCGCCGGCGCCCAGCGGATGTTCAGCAAGGTTATTTTCACTCAATTTCACGACCTCCTGCGTACCCACCTTGCCCCCTCATCCCAACATCACGTAGATGATGGGTGAAAGCAAAAGGGGGACCGACCCATGAATCTCAATTCACTCGCCCTGGCCCGCATCGAGCGCGGCGAAGGCCCCGTCCGCGTCGGCCTCATCGGCGCGGGCAAGTTCGGCTCGATGTTTCTCAACCAGGTGCCGACCAGCCCGCTGGAAGTGACGGCCATTGCCGATCTCGATCCCGACCGCGCCCGCGCCGCGTGCAAAAATGTCGGCTGGGACGATGCGCGCATCGAAGCAACCGCATTTACCGATGACGGAAAAGAACTCTGCGCCCGCGACGATGTGGATGTGGTGCTGGAAGTGACCGGCTCGCCGCCCGCGGGCATCGCCCATGCCCGCGCCGCCTTCTCATCAGGCAAGCATATCGTGATGGTCAATGTGGAGGCCGATGTGCTCGCCGGCCCGCTGCTGGCGCGCGAGGCTGACAGCGCGGGCGTCGTTTACTCCATGGCCTATGGCGACCAGCCGGCCCTCACCTGCGAGATCGTCGACTGGGCGCGCGCTTGCGGATTCGAAGTCGTCTCCGCCGGCAAGGGCACCAAATATCTTCCCCATTTTCACGCCTCGACCCCGGACACGGTGTGGGATCATTACGGGCTGAACGCGGAACAGGCCAAAGAGGCCGGAATGAACCCGCAAATGTTCAACTCGTTTCTCGACGGCACCAAGTCCGGCATCGAGATGACGGCCATCGCCAATGCCTGCCAGCTCACCCCCTCGCCCGACGGGCTTGGCTTCCCGGACGTGCCGGTGGATGAACTGCAAAACAAACTGATACCCGAGGCGGATGGCGGCCTTCTCCATCACAAGGGTCAGGTCGAGGTCATCTCATCCATCTTTCGCGACGGCACGGAAATTCCCAACAATCTGCGCTGGGGCGTCTATGCGGTGTTCGAGGCGCCGAACGACTATGCGATGGCTTGTTTCAAGCAATATGGCCTGAAGACCGACGCATCCGGGCGCTATTCGGCCATGTACCGCCCCTATCACCTGATCGGACTGGAGCTGGGGATTTCCGCGCTCTCGGCGGTGCTGCGGGGCGAGCCCACGGGCCGGACGCAGGACTTCGTGTCCGACGTCGTGTCCGTCGCCAAGCGCGATCTCAAACAGGGCGAAATGCTCGATGGCGAGGGGGGCTTTACCGTCTGGGGCAAGGCGCAACCCGCAGCCAAGAGCCTGCAGTTCGGCGCGCTGCCCATCGGCCTCGCCCACGGCGTCAAGCTCACCCGCGCCGTCAAGGCCGGCGAGACGGTGCGCTGGGACGATGTAACGGCGGATGAAAGCGCGGAGGCGGTGAAAGCCCGGCGCGCCATGGAGCAGGCGTTCCGGACTTAGAGCCGGTTCTCGTTTGCACAACACTCCAGACTGCGATACCCATCGCCGACGCGGCAGGGATCGGGACCCAATCTTATGGCCAAAACGACTTCCGGAAGAGATGCTGGCGTTACGGTGAGTAGCCTGCTGTCGGCGCTCAAGGAGGCGCAGGACTCGGTCCGCTCTTACGATACCAAGGCCCAGATTGTCGGCGTGGGGTTTATCTTCACGATTGGAATTATCACAAAACTGGGGGCAAACCTGCCGGGATCCAGTGAGTTCAATACCATAGCCGTCATCCTGTTCTGGCTGCTTGCGATCGGTCCGATCATGCTGTTCGGATTTGTCCTCTATCCCTCGCGCAAAACGGTTCAGAGCCTTCGTTCTTTTGAAGAGCCGATTCACCGGACCTATTATGTCTCCAGCGAAAGCCCGCGGAATCTGGATGCCTATCTGAAGGATATTCGGTCGAGCAACTGGAGCGCCGAGATAGCTTATGAGATCATAAAGGTCTCCGGCCTGCGGGACCTGAAGCGCACACGCTTCATCCGGGCCCTCAGGGCTTCCGCATTCAGCTTTTGCGTTGTTGCCTTCATTCAAATTCTGAGAACCACCGGGCTCGACCTTCTCGGCCGGTAGACCAGGTTCAGCACCGCGCATCCGCGCCGCGCCCGCGCAACCGGATTGACCGGATCAGTGCGCGTGGCCGTGAGCAAGCTCTTCCTCGCTCGCCTCGCGCACATCCTCGATCGTGACATCGAAGTGGAGCACCTGCCCGGCGAGGGGGTGATTTCCGTCGACCGTGATCTCATCGCCGGAAATCTCCTTGACGGTTATGAACTGCGCCTGCCCCTCATTCCCCTGTGCCTGGAACCGCATGCCGGGTTTGATTTCCGGCGCGCCCTCAAAGGCGCTGCGCGGAACCTTCTGCACAAGCTGGGGATTGACGCGGCCATAGCCCTCTTCCGGCGGCACCTCGACCTTGAGCTTGTCTCCGGCTGATTTGCCGGCCAGTGCTTTTTCAAGTCCAGGCACGATATTGCCGGCGCCGTGGAGGTATTTAAGCGGATCCTGACCACCGGAGGAATCGAGTTCCTCGCCATCGCCATTGGTCAGTTTGTAGTGGAATGCGACAACGCATTTTTCGCCGATATTCACAAATTTTCTCCTCAAATAATGGACATGCCATCCGCTCAAATGCCGATTTCCCAAACTGCTTTTCCGCAGCTTATGCAGGATGGGTGTCCGAAGCGCAAATACGGCGCGCGCGCAGCGCCATGCGCGGGTTCATATTTGCGCCATAGAAAGAGCCGCCTAAGGTCACATTGCGGTTAAACCCGCGCCCAAAAGTCCTGGTTAATTGACGTTGAGGTTATCTTTTCAGAATTGCGGGTGAGACTCAGAAAATGAAACCTTCGCGAGACAACCGGCGCGTGCGCACATTCGCCAGTGACTTTTTTATCGGACTGATTCTGTTTATCGCGATCTTCGCGCTGGCCACGTTCGATACGCGCGGGGCCCATTCTGCGCCGATATTTGTGGCCAAGACCGCCGCGCTCGCTCAGGCGGACACGCTCTCACCGGCTGCCGCCACTTCCGGCACCTTGCTGCTGCGCACGCCAAGCGAAGAGAATCCAAACGCCCTGACTAAGGCCCTGCGCCTGGAAACGAATGTCGATATCTCCGTCACAGGGCCGATAGCCCGCGCACGGGTGACCCAGACGTTCCGCAACACCACCGCGCGCGCGGTGGAAGGCCTTTATGCCTTCCCGCTGCCCGGCGCGGCAAAGGTGGATGCGCTGTCCATGAATATCGGCGAACGCATTGTCAAAGGCGAGATCAAGCCGCGCGCCGAAGCGCACCGGATGTACAGGGCCGCGAAAAACGCCGGCATGAAAGCAAGTCTGGCATCGCAGCGCCGTCGCAATGTCTTCATCAGCGCCGTGACCAATATCGGTCCTGGCGAAGAAATCACGATCCGCATCGAATATCAGGAATTGCTGCGCGGAAAGGGAGGGGTTTACTCGCTCCGTTTCCCCCTTACGACCGCGCCCCGCTCCACGCTCGGCCCAAACCTTCGCCATGTGAAGCTCGACGGGCGTGCCGGGGTGCCCGGTCCTAACCCGCGGGCCGGCGGCCGGGAAAGCGAGAAGAACAACCTCGTATCGTTGCAGGTCCGGCTCGATTCCGGCTTCCCGCTCGGCCGCGTGTCGAGCGCAACCCATGAGATAGCCTTGCGGCGACCCGACGACGAGACGGCCTTTTTGGCCCTGTCACAAGTCACGGCCCGGCCGGATCGGGATTTTGAACTTACATGGGCGCCAAAGGATATGGCGGTCCCGCTCGCAAGCGCATTCCAGGAACAGATTGGCGAGAACGGTTATGTCCTGGCGATGCTGACACCCCCCGAAACCGGGGCCGCGCCGGCATCCCCTTCCCGCGAGGTTGTTTTTGCAATCGATACGTCCGGCTCGATGGCCGGCACCGGTATTCAGCAAGCCAGGCAAAGTGTGGTTATGGCCCTTGAGCGGCTAAAGCCCGGCGACCGCTTCAACATCATTCGCTTCGACGCCAGCTTTGAATCGGCGTTCGATGAACCTGTTGCCCTCACGCAGAAAAGTCTCGCCGCCGCGACCAAATTCGTCACCGGCCTGGAGGCGCATGGCGGAACGCAGATCATGCCGGCGCTCGCCGCCGCCCTCGAAGACAAGCGCAAAAAAGACACCAGGCGGGTGCGCCAGGTGGTGTTTCTGACGGACGGAGAAATCTCGAACGAAGCCGAGCTGCTTTCACTGCTCGCCGCGAAACGCGGGCGCTCAAGGCTGTTCTTCGTCGGTATCGGGCCGGCCCCTAACGCTTTTCTGATGCGGCGCGCGGCTGAAATTGGCCGTGGCAGCTTTGTGCATATCTCATCGCAGGCGCAAATAGGCGAGCGCCTGACGGAATTGTTCACCCGGCTCGAGCGCCCGGTCATTACGGATTTGAAGCTCGGATGGGCGCCGGGACTGCGCGCGGACGCCTGGCCCAGCCCGTTGCCGGATCTCTACGCCGGGGAACCCATCGTGATCGCGGCCCGGGTTTCTTCGCTCAAGGGTGATTTGACAGTTTCAGGAAAAATCGCCGGCAAACCCTGGACCCGGACCGTGGTGCTCTCCGCCGCCCGGCAAGGACGCGGAATCGGCAAATTCTGGGCGCGGCAGAAGATCGCCTCTCTCGAGACCCGCCGCTATGCGGGACAACCGGCAAGCGACGTCAACGCGGCTATTGAAGCGGTGGCTCTTGAGCACAGCCTGATAAGCCGCATGACGAGCATGGTTCCCATGGACATTACGCCGCCGCGGCCGCAGGACCAGCCGCTGGCCAGTGAGGAGCTGCCGGTCATTCTGCCCGCGGGCTGGGTCTATGAAGAAACCTTCACGGCTCCGGTCGGGCAAGCCGCCGCCGGCCAGCCGGTGAAACTGGCGTCGAACGACGCCCGCGAGGCCACCGGAGGCCTCGCCGCGCCGGGTGCGGATAAGGCAAGCACCCGCCGCTGGACACTCTCCGTGATGGCGCTGATATTTGCAGTCATGACGGCGTTGACGCTGGGACTGTGGCGGCATCTGAGCTCATCGGTTGTTCCGCGGCGGGACGGGCGGCGGCGCGCCTAGAGCGTATTCAACAGACTCTCTTCTCTCAAAGGCCCCCTATATGGGCTTGTGACGCGCCTGCATGGTGCGCAGCCGGCGCGATATTTGGCTTGCCGCCTCCTCTGGAAACTCCACGTCATTGAGACAGATGTCACCGCCGTCGAGCCGCGTAAGAATGAGCGCGCCCCCGCCCAGCATGCGCCCCAGCGGGTTCATGGATGCGCGCACCCCGGTCAGGG
>BDTT01000015.1 GCA_002897995.1 bacterium BMS3Bbin10
GCCATCTTGTAGAGCGGCGCCGTCTCGCTCTCATATTGCGCCTTGACTCCGTCGCCCATGGCGATCCTGGTCCTGCGCAGATCCCGAACCATCCTGTGCAGGCCTTCCGGCGTAAGCGAAAATGCATGGTCGGTGCCCTTGGCGGCGCGGTTCAGCGTAAAATGCTTTTCGACGATTCCGGCGCCCATGACATAGCCGACGAGCGCCATGGCAATACCGTTATCGTGAGAGGAAAGGCCGACCACCACATCGGGGAACCGCTCGCGGAAGGTCTGGATGACCTTGAGGTTCAGCTCGCCGAATTCCGCCGGATAGCCTGAGGTGCACTGAAGAATGGCGAGCTGCGGGTTGATCGGCATTATCGCGCGATAGGCGCGCACCACGTCGTCCATGGTCCCGCCGCCGGTGCTGATGATCATCGGCTTGCCGATGCCCGCTACGTGCCGCAGCAGGGGAAGGTTGGTCAGGTCGCCGGAAGCGATCTTGTAGGCGGGTGTGTCCAGCTTGGCGAGAAAATCGGCGCTCGGGATATCGAATGCCGTCGAAAAGAAAGTGATGCCGATTTCGCGGGCATAACGGATCAGTTCCTCGTATTCCGACAGGCCAAACTCGACCTTTTCGCGGTGCTCGCCATAGGTGTCCGCATAGCTGTTGCGATGGATGTAGGGGCTGTCATACATCTCCTTCGTGAACAGCGCGCGGTTGTCGCGCTTCTGGAGCTTGACCGCGTTGGCTCCGCATTCCAGGGCGACATCGAACATCTTCTTGCACTGTTCGAGGTCGCCTTGATGGTTATGACCGATCTCGGCGATAACGTAGCAGTCGCCACCGTCACCGATCGTCACGCCATCGAGCGTCAGCTGTCGTACCATGATATTCTCCCGTGTTTAACTTGCTGTTCGTAGCCACAAGCAGCGCTGCATGACGGCGCACAGCACCGGCGGGGATGCCGCTACGGCTTTCCAGGCGAACCCGGCATATGACAAAGGCGAAGTTTTCGTTTCACCACGGCTACCGCAGTATGGGTGAAAATCACCCATACTGCGACAATACAAAAACCGCACTCGAAACGCCGCCTGATCAGGCTGTCTCAAGTGCGTATGACGGCAGTTGCATGCGCGTTTGGACACCGAGCATGGAGAGCAGCACATGGACGCGGTCCCGCCCCTTGGCGAACACCTCCGCCACTTCACCCATCTGGCCCGCAAACGGTCCGGATTTGATGCGGACCTTCCGGCCCTTCCAGAACATGCCGAGCGAGGCAAGCGGCGTGACCCCCTGCGCGTCGCTCTCGGCGATCAGTTTCTCGACGATGTCACTGGGGATGGGAAGCGGACGCGTTCCGTCGGTCAGCAGGGCGACGACGCCGCGCGAGGAGTTGATGGCAAGCCACCGGCTCGCATCCGCGTCGAAATAGGCGAACAGATAGCGGGGGAACAGCGGCTCAAGCACCGTATCGGTCCGGCGCGCATGGCGGCGCGTCCTGCGGCAGCGCGGCACGAAGCAGTCGAACCCCTGATTCTCCAGATGCCATTGCGCGCGATCCTCCGCGCGGGGCTGGGTATGAACGACGTACCAGCGCTTCATGTCACTTGTCCCACACCAGAGCGCTCAACTGCCTGGGCACATAAACCTGAATGTCCGGGTTCTCTTTCGTAAAGGCCCTGAACACCGCCTTCGCATCGTCGACGGTCGCAAGGATAGCCGCATCCGCCTTGCCGATCATTTTCCAGCTCTTCACGACCGGCCGCCCGGCAATGCGTTTACGCGTGCTTTCATCCGCAACAAACCCGACGATTTCCGCCGAGCTCTCTTCCGACACGATGGCGGCAATCTCGGCCAGTTCACCGTCGCCGAGCACCGCGAGACGCATGTGGCCCTTCGCGGCGGCCTTTTCCATTGTGGCCCCGAGATCGGCCCGCGCATTGCGGTAAAACTGATAGGAATAGGACAGGAACTGCGCCGTCAGGCTGGCCTTTTCGGCAAAGCCTTTAGGTGTCAGATAGTAGAGAAAGCGCTGCTTGGGGACCTGGCGGAGCTTGATCCAGCCCTTTTGCAGGCAGCGATTGAAATAGGAGTTTGCCAGCCCCTTGGCGATACCGACCCGTTTGGCGAACTTGGCTTGTGACAGCGCATCATCATCCGCCACATGCTCCAGCAGCCGCAGGACGATCTCCTGCTCGCGCTCATTCCGCTTTCTCTGGATCAGGGCTTCCGACATCTGGTCGCTCACGCAGCACAAAGTCTGTAACACCGGTCAAATTGTGAACGCGGTCACACTCTGACCGCAGTCACGGTATGACCACTACACCAATGAGCACGCCCGATCAAGGCTCACCACACAAATGGCGGCGCAGTGCGTGGAGCCTGCGTTGCATTGGCACTGAGAGGGATCGGGGCGCTGAAGAAAGAAAAACCCCTATTTGCCGTAATACTCCCGGTACCAGGAGATGAACTTCGCAATCCCGTCTTCTAATTCGGTCTCCGGGCGGTAGCCGATATCCCCCACCAGGGCGTCGATGTCGGCATAGGTCGCCGGTACGTCGCCCGGTTGCAGGGGGAGGAAATTCTTCTGCGCCTTCTTGCCCAGCGCCGTTTCGATGGCGGCGATAAAATCCATCAGCTGAACCGGATTGTTGTTGCCGATATTGTAGAGCCTGTAAGGAGCATCCGAGGTGCCGGGATCGGGCCTGCCCGCATCCCATTCCTTACTTGGCGCCGCAATGTGATCGAGGCTGCGCACCACGCCCTCCACGATGTCATCGATATAGGTGAAGTCGCGGGCGTGTTCGCCATTGTTGAACACGTCGATGGGCTCTCCGGCCAATATCTTGCTCGTGAAAAGAAACAGCGCCATGTCGGGCCGCCCCCAGGGCCCGTAAACGGTGAAAAAGCGCAAGCCCGTGACCGGCAACCGGTAGAGATGCGCGTAAGTGTGCGCCATCAGCTCATTCGATTTCTTGGTGGCCGCATAGAGGCTGAGCGGGTGGTCGACATTGTGATGCACAGAGAATGGCAGCGCCGTGTTGGCGCCATAGACCGAACTGGAGGAGGCATAAACCAGATGCTCGACGCCGGTGTGCCGGCAGCCTTCGAGAATATTCACGAAGCCGGCGAGATTGGAATCGACATAGGCGCGCGGATTCTCGATGGAGTATCTGACACCGGCCTGCGCGGCAAGGTGGATGACGCGGCCGAATTTTTCGTGCGCGAACAGTTCCTCGATCGCCGCGCGGTCCGCCAGATCCGCCCTGACGAATTTGAAGCCATTGCGCCCTTCAAGCTCCGCCAGCCGCGCCTGTTTCAGCGAGACATCGTAATAGTCGTTGAGATTGTCGAGACCGACGACCCGGTCGCCCCGCTCGAGCAGAGCCCTGGCGGTATGAAAGCCGATAAATCCGGCCGCGCCGGTCACGAGGATTTTCATTTTCCGCGGTCCATCTAGATGCGCCCGCCGCTCAACTCCGGCGGCACAATCCCCTTGATGTCATAGATCAGCCCGCCATCCGTCAACAGCGCCTTGAGCCGGTCCGCGCCCAGCGCGACGATTTCGCCATGGGCGACCGCCAGCACCACCGCATCGAAGGGACCAACCGGAAGATCGTTGGACACCGGCACATTATATTCCCGCATCGCCACTTCCGGTTCCGCCAGCGGATCATAGACACTCACTTCGGCCACCTCCCCGCCCAGCGCCTGCACAAGATCGGCAATCTTGGTGTTGCGGGTGTCGGGACAGTTTTCCTTGAAGGTAAAGCCCATCACCAGCACCCGCGCGTCCTCCACGCTCTGCCCGCGCGCGCGCATCGTTTTGACAATATCGCGCGCGACATAGCCGGCCATCGCGTCATTGATGCGCCGGCCGGCGAGGATCATTTCAGGATGAAAGCCGATCGATTCCGCCTTGTGGGTCAGATAATAGGGATCAACGCCAATACAGTGCCCGCCGACGAGACCCGGCCGGTAGGGGTGGAAATTCCACTTGGTTCCGGCAAGCGAGAGCACCTCCTGCGTATCGAGATCGAGTTCCTTGAACAGCATGGCCAACTCGTTCACCAGCGCAATATTGACGTCGCGCTGAATATTCTCGATGACCTTGGCGGCTTCGGCGGCGCGGATGGACTTAGCCCTGCGGGTGCCCGCGGCGATCACTTTGGCATAGACCGCGTCGACCAGATCGGCCACTTCAGGCGTTGAGCCGGAGGTGATTTTCACGATGTCCGGCAGGCGGTGCTTTTCATCGCCGGGATTGATGCGCTCGGGCGAATAGCCGGCAAAGAAATCCTCATTGAATCTGAGTCCCGATGCGCGCTCCAGTTCCGGAACGCACACCTCTTCCGTCGCGCCGGGATAAACGGTCGATTCAAACACCACCACATCGCCCGCCCTGAGCGATTTTCCGACCGCCCGGCTGGCGGAAACAAGCGCGGAAAGATCGGGCGTTTTGGTCTCGTCGACGGGCGTCGGCACCGTGACGATGAGGAAATTGCATGGCGCCAGGGCATCGGGATCGCTGGAATAGGACAGGTTTTTCGCGGCTGAAAACTCCTGCGCGCTCACCTCCTGCGTGCAGTCGATATTTTCCGTCAGATCGGCGACGCGCCGCGCGTTGACGTCATAGCCCACAACCGGAAAATGCCGCGCCATATAGACGGCGAGCGGCAGGCCCACATAACCGAGCCCGACGATGCCGATGCGGATTTGTTCGAGTGTCGGAAGCGGCATGTCATCTTTCCCGAACGCCAACTCACGATTGGCGCGATGCTCTTATCACGTCCCATCCGCGCAAACCATAGGGGGAGCGGGTGGCCGGGCTCTTCCGGTTTCAAAAGAAACCGACCTAGGGCGTGAGCGTGCGCCGAACCGCATCCTTCCAGCCGGCATATTTGGCGTCCCGGTCCGCATCGCTCATGGCCGGCTCGAAGCGCCGCTCAAGACGCCAGAGGGCCGCGAATTCGTCCAGCCCCGGATAGAAGCCGCAATGCATGCCCGCCAGATAAGCGGCGCCCAGCGCCGTGGTTTCCAGAACATGAGGCCGGTCGACCGGCGCGGCCAGAAAGTCGGCGAGGCATTGCATGGTCCAGTCGCTGGCGGCCATGCCGCCATCGGCACGCAGAACCGTGCCCTGAGACGTGGCGCCGGGCCAGTCGCTTGCCATGGCTTCGAGCAGATCCCGTGTCTGAAAACACACGGCCTCCAGCGCCGCGCGGGCCAGCTCGTTGGGTCCGGTCGCCCGGGTCACCCCGCTCAGCAGGCCGCGGGCCCGCGCGTCCCAATGCGGCGCGCCGAGCCCGGTGAAGGCGGGAACCAGATAGACGCTCTGGCCCGTGTCGGCTTTGGCGGCCATCGCGCCGGCCTGCGATGCATGATCGATGATCCCCAGCCCGTCGCGCAGCCATTGCACCGCCGCGCCGGCGATGAAGATGGACCCCTCAAGGGCGTAAGTGGGCACACCGTCCAGTTGATAGGCGATGGTGGTGAGCATGCGGTTTT
>BDTT01000016.1 GCA_002897995.1 bacterium BMS3Bbin10
GTCATCGAAATCGAGAAAGCGGTCGATCTGCCGAAGCATGTGGTTCTCCGGCACATGATCGTCCAGGCAGAAATCGTAAAAGAGACGCTCCGGAACCGCCTGTCTGCCCATCATCAATCCGCCCTCCGCGCCAAAACACTAGGAAGACGGAATCACGACTGCAAAAAAGGATCAAGGCCGACTAAATCAACAAAATCTGCCTTCAGCCGACCTTCACGCGCTGCCATTCTGGCTACCAGAATACTGCCGTCAAATCACAATTTTTCCGATGCCGAATAAAAGTTGAACCAGCTGTTTTGCAATCCGCCGACTGTTCAGCTTTTACCAACCTTACCGGTTGCGCTTTCCTTTGCGCCCCGCTGCCGATCTCGCACCCGGCAATTCGGGAAAAGGGTTTCTGGGTATCCTGTTGCGATATGCGTGTTTAGCGAGGAAATGCCCAAATTTGTGCAAAATCACGCCATGGAGGCACCACACAAACACCAAACCCATGTGTAGACTTTACCCTTGGTTGGGAGCGTATGAATTAGTGGAGAGTTGCCCGATGCCACCCCGTTTCCTCGCACATGCCGCCTCAATCCTGCCTGCAATTGCTCTGGCCGCCGGACTGGGCGCGTGCACCGGCCCCGTATATTTTGCGGAACAGCTGAAAACAATTCCCGTGCCCGGACCAGTTTTGATGAAGAGCTTGTCAGATCCCGATTGCCGTCTCCAGCCTCGCCTTGCTGTGGCAACGGACAAAGAAAAGCCGAAATACAAAACCGCGGGACCGGATTTCGAAAACGACTATTCCGGCACCAGTAAACCCGAGACATCACTGGCGAAGGAAACAGCCTCCACACCGGCCAATGCCGGCTTGAAAGACATGCAGAATGAGCGTGATTGCTATAGACGGGCTGAGCAGGTAGCGCGCGAGCATCTAAATGAACTTCAGGCGTCGGCCACCGACACGGTTGTGGCGTTGGACAGGGTAAAGCATCGCCTCAATGCTAAGAGCTTCCAGCCGCTATAGTGACAGCCTCACCTTGACGTGCGATCAGCTCATCTCAAAATCGGCCAAGGTCCGCTTCTTGCTAATTTGTTGATTTAGTTGACTGTTGGCGAGCTGGCGGTATCCGCATTTGGCAGGAGCGGATATGGAAAGCCTCCAAACCACTACGCCTGCGAGTCGAGGCGACTTCCGGTTAAGGTCAGGAGCGGATATCCTGCTGAACCACGCCCGATTTCAGCGTTACCGCTGAAAGCTGACCTCGAACCGTAGCATAAACGCCCGCTTCGCGCCTTCGCTCAGGCGCTTTTCGCCGCGCGGTCTCGCGTGGCGCTTTGTTCCCCGGCTTCGTCCGCCAGCCGGTTGAGGCATTGCAGCGCCGCGTCGAGATGTTCGATTGCGGTCTCGCCGCCCGCCTTGCCCCCAAACATGCTCGTCTGGGCCTTGGCCATATGGCTTGCGGCTTCCTCGCACATATGCGCGAGATGCGTAATCGTCGCGGCGTTTCCGGCCTTGCCGGTTTGCGCCCCCGCAACCGCCGCCGCGCGCAACACGGTCCCGGCCGCCGATGCCGTCGCTTCGGTGAGGGCCTGCGGGTTGCCCTGTTTGGACTTTGCCTTCGATGCGCGCGCCATGCCAGTCTCCTTTGCGTTTAGCGCAGCGGTCCGGGCGGGCCCGGCGCTGCGTAACCCCCAAGGCTAGGCGCGAGGTGTAAACGCTTTGTTAACCACGGCAGCCCCCCGGGCGCGCTTTTGTACAAGAGGTGGATTCTAACAAGCTGCATTCGTATAAGATGGGGTCCTGGGGAGGTGAATTGACGGTCTCCGCGCCACCGCAAAACTGAATAACAGACACGGAAAAACAGACAATGGCTGGCCATTCCAAATTCAAGAACATCATGCACCGCAAGGGTGCGCAGGACAAAAAGCGCGGCAAGATTTTCTCCAAGCTGGGCAAGGAGATTACGGTCGCGGCCAAGATGGGCACGCCCGACCCCGATATGAATCCGCGCCTGCGCACGGCCATACAGGCGGCCAAGGCGCAGAATATGCCGAACGCCAATATCGACCGCGCCATCAAGCGCAGCCAGGAAGCGGGCGGCGAGAACTATGAAGAGGTCCGTTACGAGGGTTTCGGAACGGGCGGCGTCGGGGTCATCGTCGAGGCGCTGACCGATAACCGCAACAGGACCGCCGGCGAGGTTCGCTCCATCATGTCGAAGCATGGCGGAAATCTCGGCGAGACCGGCGCGGTATCCTGTATCTTCGACCGGGTCGGCGCGGTGGAATTCGGCGCTGAAGCGGGTTCCGCGGACGAGGTGTTCGAGGCGGCCATCGAGGCGGGCGCGGAAGACGTGGACTCAAGCGATGAGGGCCACACAATCTATTGCGACGCCGAGGCGCTGCATGACGTCGCCAAGGCGCTTGAAGCCACGCTTGGCGCGCCCACAAGCGCCGCGATCATATGGCGGCCGCAGAATACCATCGAGCTGGACGACGCGGCGGGGGAAACATTGCTCAAAATGCTCGAAGCGCTGGAAGACTCCGACGACGTGCAGAGCGTCTACGCCAATTTCGAAGTCTCCGATGCTGTAATCGAGAAAATGGACGCGTGATCTTTTCGCGTTTTCTAGCCCCATGACCCCCATAGAGATGTTCATCCGCGCGGCCGCCATCTGGCCAGAGGCGATCGCCGTTGACGTCACGGGGAAGACACTCAGCTACGCTCAGCTTCTGGCGCGCGTTCGCGCCGCGGCGAGCGCCTTGCAGCAGATCGACCCTGCGCCCGGGTCGCGGGTCGGCATCTGCGCCTACAACGATCTGGAGCATCTGATCGCGTTTCTGGCGACCTTCGCTGCGGGAAAAACATGGGTGCCGCTCTATCCGCGTCTCGGGCGGTCCGAACTTCCCGTCATGGCGGAGTTTACGGACGCCAGCATCGTCATAACGCTAGAAGAATCGCGCGAGCTTTTCGAAAGCCTGGACACGCATATCGTGACGCTGGGGGCGGCGGGCAAGACGAGCTTTGCCGCGCTTGAAGCGGCAGGGGAAGGCAAGGCGCCCGAGCGGCATTTCCGCGAACTGGACGCAGTCCACGCCATCAAATTTACCGGCGGCACGACCGGCGCGCCCAAGGGCGTGATGCAGCCCGTGCGCGCCTGGAACACCAATATCGCCACGCAGATTCATGTCTGGGGGATGGGCGCCGGCGAGCGCACATTGCTGGCGGCCCCCATGACCCACGGCGCGGGCACCTATATCATGCCGACTTTGGCGGTGGGCGGCACGCTGGTCATCGCCGACCGGCAAAGACCCGAGCAGCTCATCGAAATACTGGCGGCGCAAAATATCGCGACCGTATTTCTGCCGCCGACGCTCATCCAGCTCATGGCCGATATTCCCGGCGCGGGTGATTTGTCATTCCCCGGTTTGCGCAACCTTATTTATGGCGCGGGGCCCATGCAGCCGCAGGCGGTGGAAAAGGCGCAAGGGATTTTCGGGGAATGCATCGCCACCACCTATGGCCAGACCGAAGCGCCGCAGATTGCCACTGCGCTCAGCGCGGAAGATCTCGCCAAACCCGAACTGCGCGCAAGCGTGGGGCGCGAAACGCTCCTGACGCGCGTCGCGGTCATGGATGACGAGGGCGCTCTGCTTCCCCCCGGTGAAATCGGCGAAGTCGTCATCCGGGGCGATCTGGTCATGACGGGCTATTGGCGCCAGAGCGAAAAGACAACCGAGACGCTTGTCGATGGCTGGCTGCATACGGGCGATCTGGGGATGCTCAACGAGACCGGCTGCCTGCTGCTCAAGGGCCGTGAGCGGGATGTCATCATCTCCGGCGGTTTCAATGTCTATCCTGGCGATGTCGAGAAAATTCTCGGCCAGCATGGCGATGTCTCGGACTGCGCCGTGTTCGGCGTGCCGGATGAAAAATGGGGCGAGGCGGTGCATGCCGCGGTCGAGCTGCACCGCGAATGCGATGCGGCGCAGCTGATCGAGCATGTGAAAGCATCCCTCGGCCCGGTGAAAGCGCCCAAGAAAATCCATGTCTATGAAGCTCTGCCGCGCAACGCCTATGGCAAGCTGCAACGCCAGGACCTCGTGGATGCGGCCGTGAAGAGGGAAGAAAACTGATGCCGAAATCTCAAGATCCGACAACGGCGCTGTGCCGTCACACGCTGACTTCCATCCACTACCGCGACAAAAACCTGGTCGAGGACCTGCTTCAGGGCGATGCGGATTTCGTGAAGGTGATGGCCGAGCATATTCTGGCGCGCGAGCTGTCCGGCGCTGAAATCCGCATTGTCAACGCCATCCTCATCGCCATCATGGAGCATGGGCTGACCCCCAGCGCCATTGCCTGCCGGGAGATTTACATGAGCGCGCCGGAAAACCTGCAAGGCGCCGTGGCGGCGGGGCTGATGGGGGTCGGAAGCCAGTTTGTCGGCACCATCGAGAACAACGCCGTGCTGCTCGCCCGGATCGTTGCTGTTGCAGAGGGTAATGCGCGGCGTGAAACGGCCCGTGAGATCATTGCCGAACACCGCGCCGCCAAGACCCTGCTGCCCGGCTTCGGGCATCATCTGCACAAGCCCGACGATCCGCGCGCCCGGCGTCTGATCGAGATGGGCCGGGAGGCGGGTTTCGCGGACGGCTATCTCGACAGCCTCGAACTCCTGAGTGAAGAAATCGATGCGGCTTTTGGCAAGCATGTGCCCGTCAATGCGACCGGGGCGGTCTCGGCGCTCATGGGCGAGATGAATATCCCGGTGAAGCTGATGCGCGGCTTTGCCGTCATCTCGCGCGCCGCCGGGCTTGTCGCCCATATCGCCGAAGAGCAGCAGCGTCCCAGCGGCCGCTATATCTGGGATCTGGTGGACAGGTCGGTCCCATACAGGAAATAACCGGCCCGCAGGCATAAGGTTCCGGTTATTTCCGGAACCCGTTTCCTCCCCGCCGGGGCCAAATTTTATCTAGGCAATTTTTGCCTATTTGCTTGACTTTGCACGAATCACCGCGCGCAAAGACGTGGCCACTGGGCCGGATTTTCAGCAATTACTGCAAAAAAACCCAGCATTACCGCCAAAAAACAAAGTTAAGCCTCCGTTAAATCCTAAGCCTCATAGTCCCAATATGAAACAGCATCAGGTCTTTGCGTGCCGGTGCGCGCAGGTGCTTCGAGGGTGAAATAAAGGGTAACTGAGGGTACGAGATGAAGAACTTCCGCCATGCGATCATTGTAGCAGCCGCCTTGACAATGGGGCAGACAGCCACCGCCAGCGCCGCCAGTCTGCCGCTGCCGCCTGTTGTCGAGCCGATGCCGATTCCGGAGCCCGTCGCGGCCACGGACTATTATCTGCGCAGCTATATCGGGATCACCAATCAGGAAATCGATACTTTTACGAATGATGTGATTGCGAACGGCCCCTTTACCATCATCGATCATGACTTCGACAGCTCACCATTCATCGGTCTCGGTATCGGTTTCGTGTACTCCGACCGGTTCCGTTTCGATCTGACGGGCGAGTATCGTGGAAAGTCCGACTTTGACGGTCTCGACTCATATACAGGCTGCGCGTTTGGTGCGGGCGTGTGTACCAACGAATATACCGGCAACAAGTCCGAGTGGCTGTTCCTCGCCAATGGCTATTGGGATATCGGGACCTTCCGCGGATTTACGCCTTATGTCGGCGGGGGCATTGGCACGGCCGCGGTCACGCTCAGGGACTTCAGAGACGTGAACCAGCTTGCCGGCGCTGTTCACTGGGCTTCGGACAACACCGAATGGAATTTTGCCTGGGCCCTTAATGCCGGTTTTTCATATGAAATCTCACCAGACCTGACGTTCGATATGGGCTACCGCTTCGCATATCTCGGCGACGGCAAAACCGGCAGCTTCAAAACCTTCGTTCCAGCGGACCCCGGCGGACCCCTAACGCTGAAGGACATCGTATCCCACGATGTGATGGTCGGCTTGCGCTGGAACTTCGGCGGCGACAGTTGCTGCGATATTCCCGAAGCCATGCCCATCCCCTACAAATAGCAATTTGCGGCTTTAGAGAATCAGACCGGGTGCGGGGAACCGCGCCCGGTTTTTCTTTGCCCCGCGCATCTGGCCGGGCGCGCATGACCTACCCTGTTAACGCCTCGCATGGCACACTCGCCAAGTGATTCGTTCCGGGTTTGTCCCGCCCGAATTTCTCCGGGGGTAGGTTTGAACAGTCCAATTCGCATCATCGGCATCGATCCGGGTCTGCGCCGCACCGGCTGGGGCGTCATCGAAAGCGATGGCCACCGGCTCGGCTTCGTGGCGAGCGGCGCCGTGACGCCGGATGCGGGTGCGGAACTCGCCCGCCGGCTGATGGCGCTGTTCGAAGGCCTGAGCGAAGTGCTCAGCATATGGGACCCCGCCGAAGCGGCCGTGGAGAACACCTTCGTCAACAAGGATGCATCCGCCACGCTGAAGCTGGGTCAGGCGCGCGGCATCGCGCTGGTGACCCCGGCGCTGGCAAATCTGTCCGTCGCCGAATACGCCCCCAACATGGTCAAGAAGACGGTTGTCGGCGCGGGCCATGCGGGCAAGGAGCAAATCCGCGCCATGATCGGCCATCTGCTGCCCAAGGCGAACCCTCAAAGCGAAGATGAAGCCGACGCGCTCGCCATCGCCATCACCCATGCCCATCACCGCGTCTGGAAGGCATTGGAGGCGGCGGAATGATCGGCATCATTTTTTCCCTCCCCTTGACGGGGAGGGATCAAGGGTGGGGTGACGTGGCAAATATGTATGGGCCCTTGGGCGCATTCGGGTTTGTTTTCAAAGCGTTCGCTGCCGCTCATATATTTGTTTCACCCCCCACCCCTGGCCCCTCCCCGCGTTGGGGGAGGGAGAAGTTCGTGCTGGAGTGTCGGCAATGATCGGCAAGCTGAAAGGCATCATCGATGCGCTCGGCGATGACTGGGCGCTGATTGACGTCGGCGGCGTGTGCTACGAGGTGCATTGCTCGGCGCGCACGCTCGGGCAATTGCCGCAGGCGGGCGAGGCGGCGACGCTGTCCATCGAGACCTATGTGCGCGAGGACCAGATCAGGCTGTTCGGCTTTGCCACCGATGCCGAACGCGCCTGGTTCCGGCTGCTGCAAAGCGTTCAGGGGGTCGGCGCCAAGGTGGCGCTAGCCGTGCTCGGCACGCTCTCCCCGCAGGACCTCGCCAATGCAATCGCGCTTCAGGACAAGGCGCAGGTGTCGCGTTCACCCGGCGTCGGCCCCAAGGTCGCGCAGCGCATCGTGAGCGAACTCAAGGACAAGATCCCCAATATGGCGCTCTCGGGCCAGCCGGGCGCGGTTATCTCGCTGGCGGGCGAGGGCGGCGAGCAGGCCGCGCCCGCAGCCGCCGATGCGGTCTCGGCCCTCACCAATCTCGGCTATGCCCAGGCGCAGGCCAGCGCCGCCGTCGCGGCCGCGTCGCGCAAAGCAGGCGAGGGCAGCGAAACCGCTGAACTTATCCGGCTCGGGCTGAAGGAGTTGGCGCAGTGAGCGACCGCCCCGTGGAAATGGCCCGGCAAAGCGACGATGAGGCCGACACGAATCTGCGCCCGCAGACGCTTGGCGAGTTCATCGGCCAGAAGCGTGCCTGCGGCAATCTGAAAGTCTTTATCGAAGCGGCGAAGTCGCGGGCCGAGGCGCTCGACCATGTGCTGTTCGCCGGGCCGCCGGGCTTGGGCAAAACCACCCTGGCGCAGATCGTCGCCCGCGAGCTTGGCGTCAATTTCCGCGCCACCTCCGGCCCGGTCATCGCCAAGGCGGGAGATCTGGCGGCGCTGCTCACCAATCTGGAAGAGCGCGACGTGCTGTTCATCGACGAAATTCACCGGCTCAATCCGGCTGTGGAGGAAATCCTCTATCCGGCCATGGAAGACTTCCAGCTTGATCTGATTATCGGCGAAGGACCGGCGGCGCGCTCGGTGCGCATCGATCTGGCGAAATTCACGCTCATTGGCGCGACCACGCGCACGGGACTTTTGACGACCCCCTTGCGCGACCGTTTCGGCATTCCCGTCCGGCTCAATTTCTACGAGGCGGACGAACTGGAAGAGATCGTGCGGCGCGGCGCGAGGGTATTAGGAATGTCTGTGAGCGACGACGGCGCAAGCGAAGTGGCGCGGCGCTCCAGAGGCACCCCGCGTATCGCCGGGCGGCTGCTGCGGCGCGTGCGCGACTTCGCGGCCCATGAGGGCGCTGCACTCGTCGATGCGAAAGTGGCGGACAAGGCGTTGCGAATGCTGGAGGTGGACGGGCGCGGGCTCGATGCGCTGGATCACAGATATCTCAGATGTATTGCGGAGAATTACGGCGGCGGGCCGGTCGGCATCGAGACCATTTCAGCCGCCCTGTCGGAGCCGCGCGATGCGCTGGAGGAAATCATCGAGCCCTATCTGCTGCAACAGGGTTTCATCTCGCGCACCCCGCGCGGGCGGATGCTGACGGCGCACGCGTTCGCGCATATCGGTCTCGGCCCTCCGAAGGGGTTTGAGGGGGCGCAGGCCACGCTGTTTGAGGATGGCAGTGACTGAACAGCAACCCGCAAAAAGATTTTTGGATAAAGAAGAGGCGGCGAGGCACCTGATTCACACTGCGATTCGAATGATTATGATCGCAGAAGACCCTTTCGCTATTCACTTATTGGTTCAATCAGCGGAAAAAATACTACTTGATCTGTCAAAAAAACAAGGAGTCGCACTGACCTTGGATTGGAAGCCGCTCATTCGTAAGGAGAGGCAAGATGAATTCTTTAAGAGATATCGGGAGGCATACAACTACTTCAAACATGCTGATCGCGATTTCGATCAGGAATTGCCAGTTCGCGATATCACTATGATCAACGTGTTGGGAATTCTCTGCTGTGTCAGCGGTTATCAGGAGTTATTTGGTTACAAAACGGGCCATATGCAGTTTATCTCTGCGTTTTCATTTGTGGTTGTCCCCGGTGTGTTTAAGCTGCCAGGCGATAAAGCTGATGAATTTTCCGAAGGAATGAAAGAAATCAAAGACCTTACTCCAAGGAGATTCTTCGCGTTGGCTCCAAAAGTGAAGTGGATTGCGGGCCTTGGTTTGGAGAACGAGCGTACCAGAGATACCGAAGACCACGGGGACTTTTACGATACCTCATTCCGTGAACTAGCGAAGCGCGATGAGAAAAAGAACTCATCTGGGAAAGTATAGTCATCAAATGCGAAACACCGTGAAATGATGGCGAAAGTGACTGATGCTGAAATGGCCTGGCCCGGCCTCGCGGGCCGCATCGAGGGTGCGGCGCACATCCTCCCCATCCGCGTCTATCACGAGGACACTGATTTTACCGGTCTCGTCTATCACGCCAATTATCTGAAATTCTGCGAGCGCGGGCGCTCGGACTTTGTGCGCCTTTCAGGCATCAGCCAGACAGAGTTGTTTGACGCAGGAGGTGACAAAGAGCCGGCCGCTTTCGTCGTGCGCCATATGGATGTGGATTTTCTCAAACCCGCCCGCATGGACGATGTGCTGGAGATTGTCACATCAGTCGATGAGATCGGCGGCGCGGCGATGACCCTGCTGCAGGACGTGACGCGGGAGGGAACGGTGCTGGCGCGGCTGCGCGTTAGAATCATGCTGGTCTCGCGTTCAGGCAAAGTGAGGCGTCTGGGCGACCTTGTCCGCGCTTCGCTTGAACGGTTCGTTAACCAAGAAGGCTGACCCTCGCCTCAGGAGAGTCCGGCAGGCGGCCTCATTGGCGAATCGCCTATCGGAAAATTATTGGGCCCGAGCCTAGTTTCGTCACAAATGCGCTCCACATCTCATGCCCGTGCGAGAGGCGTTCGGGGCGCGCGAAAGACCACCAGCGGGAAGACCCCATGAATCCGGCGGAAATTCTGAAATCTGCGGCACCGGCGCCCCAGGCCGATCTGTCGATACTCGCATTGGTTATGGACGCCCATATCGTCGTGCAGCTCGTGTTGATCGGGCTGCTGCTGGCGTCGGTCTGGAGCTGGGCCATTATCGCGGAAAAGATGCTGCTTCTGGCGCGCACCAAACGCGAGACGGACTCCTTTGAGGAAATCTTCTGGTCGGGCCAGTCCCTGGAACAGCTTTATCAATCCATCGGCCCGCGCCCGTCGCGCTCCATGGCGGCGCTGTTCGTGGCCGCCATGCGCGAATGGAAGCGTTCGGTGGAATCGACGCCCAAACCCCTCGCCGGTTTGCAGATGCGCGTCGAGAAGGTGCTCGATGTGGCGCTGTCGCGCGAAATCGACCGGCTGGAGCAGCGTCTGCTGTTTCTGGCGACGGTGGGAAGCACGGCGCCCTTTATCGGCCTGTTCGGCACGGTCTGGGGCATCATGACGTCGTTCCAGGCGATCGCGGCGGCCAAAACCACGAATTTATCCGTGGTTGCGCCGGGCATCGCCGAAGCCCTGTTCGCCACCGCGCTCGGCCTGCTGGCGGCCATTCCGGCGGTCATTTTCTACAATAAATTCACCCATGAAGTGTCGCGCCATGCCCAGCGGCTGGAGAGTTTTGCGGATGAATTCTCCGCCATCCTCTCACGCCAGATGGATGCGAGAGGCTGATCGATGGGCGTGATGTTCGGCAGCGGGTATATAAGGCGGCGCAGCCGGTCGGGCCGCAATTATCAGCCCATGAGCGAGATTAACGTGACGCCCTTTGTGGACGTCATGCTGGTGCTGCTCATCATCTTCATGGTGACGGCGCCGCTGCTGACCGTGGGCGTGCCCATTGATCTGCCGCAGACGAAAGCAAAACAGCTTGAGGGCGACAAGGAGCCGCTGACCATATCGGTGGCCAGGAATGGCAAGGTTTTCCTGCAGGAGACCGAAATTTCGCTCGACGAAATTGTGCCCAAACTCGTTGCTATCACCAGGAGCGGATATAGCGAGCGGATTTTTGTGCGCGGTGACCGCGCCACCGATTACGGGACGGTGATGAAGGTGATGGCAACCATCGCCGCCGCCGGTTTCAGGCGCATCGCGCTCGTCACGGAACTTGAAGAAAGGCTCTGACCAGAGAGAAGGAACCCATGCGCAGGGGCCTCATCATATCGCTGGGCCTGCATCTGCTGATCCTCATTTCGGCGGTCGCGGTGTTCCCTTTCAGCTCCGAGCGGCCGCCGCCCCGGCCGACGCCGCTGCCTGTGGATCTGGTGACACCCGCGGAATTCACCAAGCTCAAGGCCGGTCAGCGCAAGGCGAAGACCGAGCAGGCCAAGGCGAAAAAGAAGCCTGAGCCGGCAAAAAAGAAAGCAGTGAAAAAATCGAAGCCGTCAAAGGTCAAATCGGTCAAGGCCCCGGCGCCAAAGCCGAAAAGGGCTGAAACCCCGCCGAAAAAGCCCAAGAAAACCGCAAAAGCGAAACACAAGCCAAAACCGAAGCCGAAAAAGACGGTGAAAAAATCCAAGCCAAAACCGAAGAAGGTCGCGGCCAAGCCGAAAAAAGCCGCGGCAAAGAAAAACAAAAAACCGTTCGATCCCGACAGGATCGCGGCGCTGCTGAACAAGGTGCCCGATGCGGGCCCCAAATCTCCCGCCGCGCCCGAGAAAAAGAAGAAACCGGCGCCCGCGAAGGGCCGCGCCGACGGGCGCGACCTTGCCATGACCTTCAACGAGATCGATGCGCTCCGGGCGAAAATCTCCCAGTGCTGGAACCCGCCCGTCGGCGGGCTGGGAGCGGACGCCATCAAGGTGAAACTGCGGATGGCGCTGCGCCCCGACGGGTCCCTGTCGCGCGAGCCGCAGGTTGTGAACCGGGTGGGCTCACCCTATTTCCAGGCGGCGGCCGACGCGGCGGTGCGGGCCGTGATGCTGTGCCAGCCCTATGAACTGCCGGCGAAAAAATACGCCCTGTGGCGCGATATGATCCTGAATTTCGACCCGCGGGAGATGTTTGGCGGATGATGTGCTCTGGTAAATTCGAAATCCTGACCGGAATGTGGCGTGCGGCCTTTCTCGCGCTCATGATGGCGGTTGCATCTGTCTGGACCCTGACGGGCGCTCATGCGCAGATGGAGATCGACATCACCCAGGGCTCGCTAAAGCCGGTGCCGGTGGCCATTCCCGTATTTGGCGGTTCGAGCCTGAACGATCAGAAACTCGGCGCCGATATCGCCGGGGTGGTGATCGCCGATCTGGAGCGCTCGGGGCTGTTCAAGCTGGTCGACCCGGCGGCCTATATCGAGCGCATCGTCAATCTGAGCCAGGCGCCGCGTTTTTCGGACTGGCGGACAATCAGCGCGCAGGCGCTGGTGGTGGGGCGCGTCACGCGCGAGCCCAGCGGGCGGCTCAAGGCGGAATTCCGCCTGTGGGATATTTTTGCCGGCAAGCAGCTCGCCGGTCAGCAGTTCTTCACCCAGGGGCGCAACTGGCGCCGTGTCGGCCACCTGATCGCGGACGCGGTCTATGAGCGGCTGACGGGCGAAAAGGGGTATTTCGACACCCGCATCGTCTATGTGGACGAAACCGGCCCCAAAAACGCCAGGGTCAAGCGCCTGGCGATCATGGATCAGGATGGCCGCAATCTGCGCATGCTGACCCGGGGCGGGGCGCTGGTGCTCACCCCCCGCTTCAGCCCGACCTCGCAGGAAATCACCTATTTGTCCTATGAGGACGGGCGCCCGCGCGTTTATCTGCTCAATATCGAGACCGGCCAGAAGGAAATTGTCGGCGCCTTCCCGAATATGTCCTTTGCGCCGCGATTCTCCCCCGACGGAAAAAAGATCGTCATGAGCCTGCAACAGGGGGGCAACGCCAATATTTTCTTGATGGACCTGCAATCCAGGCGCACATTCCGCCTCACAAACACGCCGGCGATCGATACGGCGCCCAGTTTTTCTCCCGATGGCCGGAGAATCGTTTTCGAATCGGATCGCAGCGGAAAACAGCAGCTTTACGTGATGAATTCCGATGGTTCCGGCCAAAAACGCATCTCTCTGGGAGAGGGACTTTATTCAACGCCAGTCTGGTCGCCGCGCGGAGACCTGATCGCCTTTACGAAAAAACGCGGATCCCAGTTCCTGATCGGCGTTCTCAAGCCCGACGGCTCGGGGGAACGCGTGCTTACCGAAGGTTTTCACAATGAAGGGCCCACCTGGGCGCCCAATGGCCGGGTTCTCATGTTCTTCCGCGAGTCGCCTGGAGCGGGCGGAGGGCCGAAGCTCTATACCATTGATTTAACTGGATATAATGAGCGCCTCGTCGCAACTCCGTCCTTCGGTTCCGATCCCGCCTGGTCGCCGCTGATCAATTGATTGCAACAAGAATCTTTCCAATGGTGCAAAAACCGCGGATTTGGCTTGATTGCCGCTGCCGGTATTGCAATTCTTTAGGCGGGTGGTTGAGATTCGAAGCGTTGCATTTTGGCACCATGTGTTGAGAAAACACCTTGAGAAATGCAGTCCGTCCTTGATCAAATGGTTCCACCTCAGTAAACGCAAAGATGGCTTTTGCCGATTATATCAAGAGGAGAGAAGACCATGCAGGGTTTGAAAGGCGTGATCATTGTCGCCAGCATTGTGGCAACCGCCGCTGCTCTGGGGGCCTGCCGCAAGAATGTTACTGCCAAGCCGATGAAGCTCGGCGCTGCGGACGTCACGGTTGAGCAGGCGGTGCGCGTCTAAATTAGGCGTTCACGATCACAATAATAAGCCTGTCAAGCGGGGGGATTCCTCGCAAGATGGATAGCTGGATGCCGTGTCGCCAGAGCTTATGCAAAGGCGTCTACGGCGTTCCAGCGCCATCCATCCACCGGGTGATCCAGTCACCGGTTTAGAGTGATCTGAGTAAATCACGGAACAATCCAGCTGACCGCACTGCCACAAGTCTGCCATTCGCGGGCGGTAAGATTGCGTTAATGTTTTGAGTTTAACGCTAATCCATTATGTATCTGTGGCGGGAGTAAATGGGGATGTTCCGTAAGAACGGCTATGCGCGCACCATTGGCTTGGTGGGCGTTTTTCTGGTTGCGGCGGGCCTTGCCGCCTGTTCCAAGAAACCGCAGCAAATGGCGCTCGGCCAGCAGGCTGACGGACCGATTTCGCCTGGCACGTCACGGGATTTTAGCGTGAATGCCGGCGACAAGGTCTACTTCACCGTCAACAGCTCGCAATTGACCCCCGAGGCGCAGGCCACCTTGCGCGGGCAGGCGCAGTGGCTGGGGAAATATCCCCAATACAGCGTGACCCTCGAGGGCCATGCCGATGAGCGCGGCACGCGTGAATATAATATCGCCCTTGGCGCGCGGCGCGCCAGCGCCGTGCGGACCTATCTCTCCGGTCTCGGCGTCAATCCGGGGCGGCTTCGCACGATCTCCTATGGCAAGGAACGCCCGGTGGCGGTTTGCAACGATATTTCCTGCTGGTCGCAGAACCGGCGCGCCGTCACCGTGCTGAACGCGCGCGCCGGCAGCTGATCTTCCCGCCGATTTCCAAACGGCATCACGGGGCGGCGCGCGATATTCGCCGCCAGGTTTGCCGTCTTGCTCGCGCAAGCGCTTGCGGCGCGGCGCGTGTGACCATAGTTTAGCCCAATTGGTTCCCAACTCTGCCCCGCGCGGCCGGTCATCGGTTCGCGGCGTGAGACAGCTTCCATTCAAGACCGGCTTCAATTCAAGACATGAAACGGCGCATTTCATTTCCATCCACCATTGTCCGGGCCGCCGCCATCGTG
The DNA here is from genome assembly GCA_002897995.1 of bacterium BMS3Bbin10. GTDB lineage: Bacteria > Pseudomonadota > Alphaproteobacteria > Rhizobiales > Methyloligellaceae > UBA2767. The sequence continues at coordinate 14,698 of BDTT01000016.1, forward strand.
CTGGCGGGCTGGGGGATTGTTTTTGCCGTGCCGGCCCTGGCGCAACAACCGGCCGCTCCAGCGGCGGCGGCATCATCATCGGGCGGCGCGCTGGATGAGCGGATCGGTCGCCTTGAAGAACGCATAACGGATCTGCAGACCGTGATCGGCACCCTGCAATCCTTTGTTCGCGATGGTGCGGCGGCTCCCGCGCCAGGTGGTTTTCCTCCCCCGGGCGGACAGCCGGAATTTGCCGGCGGCAGCGGACCCAGCGAAGTTTCCATTCGCGTTCTGGCGCTGGAGACGCAGATTCGCGCCCTGACGGGCCAGATGGAGCGGATCGCCGAGCGCCTCAACCGGATAGAAGCAGGGACGGGCGCGCCGCCGCTCGGTCCCGCTTACCGGTCTTTGCCGCAGGGGCAGCAATCGGGCGGTCCATCCGCCAATCCATTGGCCCCGGAGCAATTGGCGAAACCGGCGCTTCCAGGTCAGGCTCCCGCGCCGCAATTCGGCACCACCGCCTCTCCGCCGCAGTTCGGCACAACGGCTTCACCTCCGCAACCGGCAAACCCCTTTGACCAGGCTCCCCTGCATGCTCCCGCGCCGGCGCAGGCCCCGCAATTGCCGCCTCTCGCCGGTCTGCCGGGTGGCGGAGAGGGCCCGCGCGCCATGTATGACGCGTCCTATCAGAATTTTCTGCGCAATGATTTTGGCGCCGCGGAGAACGGATTTCGCAGTTTCCTGGCCACCTATCCGGCCGACCAGCTGACCAGCAACGCCCAATACTGGCTCGGCCGCACCCATTTCGAGCGCAAGCAGTTCGAGCCGGCGGCCAAGGCTTTCCTCGCCGGCTACAAGAAAGACAAGAAAAGCGCCATCGCGCCGGATGCGCTCCTGCATCTGGGGCTCTCGCTGGAGCAGCTTGGCGAAAAAGACGCCGCCTGCTCCACGCTCAGGGCGGTCATCCAACAGTTTCCAGATGTGTCCGGGAAGATCAAACAGGACACCGCCGCCGCGATCAAGCGCGGGCGCTGTTGAGGCGGCGGGCCGCACGGCGTATATCCATCTTATGGCGACATCTCCAATCAACGATGCCGAAGGCGCGGCGCTTTTCGCGTGCCTCGATGGCGTGGCCCATGCCGCTCTCGCGGTCTCGGGCGGCGCGGATTCGGTTGCGCTTATGGAACTGGCGCGGCGCTGGCGTGACCAATCTGGCCGGGACGCGCCCCGGCTGAGCGTTCTGAGCGTCGACCACGCCTTGCGCGAGGGATCGGACCGGGAAGCGGCGTGGGTGACTGAAAGGGCGCGGGCGCTCGGGCTGGCCTGCACCATTCTGCGCTGGGAGCCGGGGCCGAAGAAAAACCGCATTCAGGCCGATGCCCGCCAGGCGCGCTATGACCTGATGGCGGATTATGCGCATGCCAATGGGCTCGATGCGCTGGTCACCGCCCATCATCTCGACGATCAGGCGGAGACATTGCTGATGCGCCTTGGCCGGGGCAGCGGTCTCGACGGGCTGACGGCAATCCCCGAAAAAGGCTGCTGGGCGGGTCTGCCCGTGTTCCGGCCGTTTCTCGATGTGCCCAAAGCGCGGCTCAAAGCAACGCTGGAAGCGCTCGGGGTGGAATGGCTCGAAGACCCGAGCAATGAGGATGCCCGCTTTGAGCGGGTGCGCCTGCGCCGCGCCATGGACCGGCTGGAGACACTGGGGCTCGGCGCGCCCGCCCTGGCGCGCTCCGCCAGACGCCTGCGCCGCGCCCGCAACGCGCTGGATCGGATCACCAGCCTTTTCCTGCGCGATCATGGCGCGTATGACCCGGCCGGTTTTTGCCGGATTGATGCCCCGGCGCTGCATGAAGCACCCGAGGAAATCGGTTTGAGGGCGATGGCCCGTATGATTTCAGCCGTTGGCGGGCGGGGGGAGGCCATGCCCCGGCTTGGCAAACTGGAAGGGTTGCTTGAGGCGCTGAAATCGCAAGCAGATACCTCCCTCGCGCCTTCCTCCCTCACCCTGGGCGGATGCCGGGTGATCCCGGGCAGGGAAGAGATTCTGGTCCTGCGTGAGCCCGGACGTACCGGACTTGGCGATCTGACGCTAAACCCCGGGGAATGCGGATTGTGGGACAATCGCTACCGCGTGCGTCTGTCGGCGCGCTCGGGCGCGCCGGTGCAGGTGCGAGCGCTGGGTCTGCGGGGCTATGGCGAGCTGCGCGCCCGGCTTGGCCGGGCGGTGAGTCTGCCCGAGTCCGCCGCCGACGGCCTGGTCTCGTTCTGGCGCGAGGAGGGCCTTGTCGCGGTGCCGCCTCTGGGGTTTCATGCGCACAGCGGCGCGAACGCCGGGTGCAGCGCCGATCTTGTCAATCCGGGACTGCTATAAGGGCGATGTTAAGCTCATTTTGGCGGCGGGGTCGCGCGACGGCGTATTTCGCGCTAAAACAGTGGAGCGGACAGGTGCAGATCGGGGGCCCCTATGCGGCAAATGAATCACGGGTTTGCAACTTGGCAAATGGGGCGCGGATACATATGTTCCTGAACAAGGGAATATGACAGGCAGGCCAGATCAGCGCCGCAATTCTCCGATAGCTTGAAGTTAGGCGGGCCGGTTTGGCCGGCGACCCCGCAATGAGGCAGACTTAATGAATGCGAATTTCCGGAATTTCGCCATCTGGGTGATCATTGCGTTATTGCTGATCGCGCTGTTCAACCTGTTCCAGAACCCGGCGCAGCGCACGCGCGCGAATGAAATAAGCTTCTCGCAACTGCTGACCGAGGTGGACAACGGCAAGATCGGCGAAGTCACCATCGCCGGGTCCCAGATCACCGGCCAGTTTACCGATGGGCGGGCCTTCCAGACCTATGCGCCGAACGATCCCACGCTGGTGAAGCGGCTCTATGACAAAAACGTCAAGATCACCGCCAAGCCTTCCGACGAAGACGTGCCCTCGCTGATGGGCGTGCTGGTGTCCTGGTTCCCGATGCTGCTGTTGATCGCGGTGTGGATTTTCTTCATGCGCCAGATGCAGTCCGGCGGCGGGCGCGCCATGGGTTTCGGCAAGTCCAAGGCGAGACTTCTGACCGAGCGTCAGGGGCGGGTGACGTTCGACGATGTGGCCGGCGTCGACGAGGCCAAGGAAGATTTGGAGGAAATCGTCGAGTTTCTGCAGGACCCGCAGAAATTCCAGAAACTGGGCGGACGAATCCCGCGCGGCGCGTTGCTTGTGGGGCCTCCGGGCACCGGCAAGACGCTGCTGGCGCGCGCCATTGCGGGCGAAGCCAATGTGCCGTTTTTCACCATATCCGGTTCCGATTTCGTTGAAATGTTTGTTGGCGTCGGCGCAAGCCGTGTCCGCGACATGTTCGAGCAGGCCAAGAAGAATGCGCCCTGCATCATCTTCATCGACGAGATTGACGCGGTTGGCCGTCATCGCGGCGCGGGTCTGGGCGGCGGCAATGACGAGCGCGAGCAGACGCTCAACCAGCTGCTTGTCGAGATGGACGGCTTTGAAGCCAATGAAGGCGTCATTCTGATCGCCGCGACCAACCGTCCCGACGTGCTCGATCCGGCATTGCTGCGCCCCGGACGCTTCGACCGTCAGGTCGTCGTGCCGCGCCCCGACATTATTGGCCGCGAGAAAATTCTCAAAGTGCATGTGCGCAAGGTGCCGCTGGCGCCGGATATCGATCTTCGCGTGGTTGCGCGTGGAACGCCCGGTTTCTCCGGCGCGGATCTGGCCAATCTGGTGAACGAGGCCGCCCTTCTGGCCGCGCGCCGCTCCAAGCGGCTTGTGACCCAGCAGGAATTCGAGGACGCCAAGGACAAGATCATGATGGGCGCGGAGCGCCGCTCCATGGTGATGACCGAGGAAGAAAAGAAGCTCACCGCGTATCATGAAGGCGGTCATGCGCTGGTGGCGCTGCATCAACCCGCGTCCGACCCCATTCACAAGGCGACCATCATCCCGCGCGGGCGCGCGCTTGGTATGGTGATGCGCCTGCCCGAGCGCGACCAGCTTTCGGTGACCCGGGCCAAGTTCAAGGCGGACCTGGCTGTTGCCATGGGTGGACGTGTCGCGGAAGAGCTGATCTTCGGCTATGACATGGTGACGTCGGGGGCTTCGTCCGACATCAAGATGGCGACGAGCATGGCCCGGGCCATGGTCACGCAATATGGCATGTCCGATAAACTCGGGCCGCTCGCCTATGGCGACAATGAGGAGGAAGTGTTCCTCGGCCATAGCGTGGCGCGGACGCAGAACCTTTCGGACGAGACCCAGAAGCTCGTCGATGACGAGATTCATCGCATCGTCGAGGAGGGTTACAAGACGGCGGAGAAGGTCTGCAAAAAACACATCAAGCAGCTTCACACCATCGCTCAGGGGCTGCTTGAATATGAAACCCTCTCGGGCGACGAGATCAAGGACTTGCTGAAGGGCAAACCGCCGATCCGCGATTTTGACGACGACGAGGGCGGGACCAAGGCCGCGGCCTCCGCCGTACCGGCCACGGGCAAGGCGAAAAAGGCCAAGCCCAAAAAGGGCGGCGAACCCGACGCGGGCGCCCTGGAGCCGCAGCCGTCTTAGGCTCTCCATCCGCAGAGGGCGGGATTTTGGAAGCGGCGCCAGTGCGCCGCTTCTCTCATTTCGGGGCTGACGGTGCCGGAAGGGGGAAGGGAATTCCATGGCGGACAAGATCTATCTTCGCCCGGCCGGCTTTCTTTACGGCCGCGCCGCGCCTGAGGCGGCTTCCGGGGGCAAGGCCGGCGTGATTGCAGGCGGCGGCGTTGGCTTCGCCATGGCGCAAGTCATCGAGGGTGCGCCCGGTGATGCGCGCAGGGAGCTTCGGTCCTTTTCCGAACTTTTCGCTTCGCGCGACCCCGCCATCGCCGGTTTGCTCAAGGCGATCACCGCGCCGCGCGCACCGCTTGCGGGTCTTTCCCTGGACCGGCCTCGCATCATGGGCGTTGTCAATGTGACGCCCGACAGTTTTTCCGATGGCGGGCTTCACGCCACCGCCGATGCCGCGATCGCCCACGCCCGGCAGCTCGCGGCCGATGGCGCCGATATCCTCGATATCGGCGGCGAATCAACCCGGCCGGGCTCCGCTGCCGTCGGCGCGGAAGAAGAAGCGGCGCGCGTCCTTCCCGTGATCGAGGGGCTGAAGGAGGCAGGCGCGGTCATCTCGGTCGATACCCGCAAGAGCGCCATCATGACACAGGCGGCGCAAGGCGGAGCGCATATTATAAATGACGTGTCCGCCCTGACCCAAGACGGTCAAAGCCTCCAGGCGGCGGCCGCGTCCGGTTTGCCGGTCATTCTCATGCATGCGCGCGGCGACCCCGAAACCATGCAGGATGACCCGGCCTATGGCGATGTCCTGCTGGAGGTTTACGACTATCTCAGCCGCCGCATCGCCGCCTGTGAGCGGGCCGGAATTGAGCGCGCGAAAATAATCGCCGATCCCGGCATCGGTTTCGGCAAGACGGTTGAGCATAATCTGGCTCTCCTGGCGGGCCTGAGCCTGTTTCACGGGCTTGGCGTCGGCCTGTTGCTGGGGGCCTCGCGCAAGCGGTTCATAGGCGCGCTTACGGGCGAGGCGGAGGCGCGCAGACGCGAGCCGGGCTCGCTTGCGGCGGCGCTTGGCGCGCTGGGCCAGGGCGTCCAGATCGCGCGGGTTCACGATGTGGCGGCGGCGCGCCAGGCCTTTACCATATGGAACGCCATTCATTCCCCCGGCCGGAGAGCGCCATCCCACGCCTGAAATTGGCGTAATCTTTGCTTACATTATTTGAAACCATTTTCATGGAAGCTGCGCGCATAATGGTTTGAACATTGCCACGGGGCTGGTGAGCGGAGTTATTTCCGCCTTCGCACGATATCGACGGGAATTTGATGGCGCGTAACCTATTTGGAACGGACGGGATTCGCGGGACGGCGAATGCGCACCCCATGACGTCTGAAATGGCGCTCAAGGTGGGCATGGCCGCGGGCACGATGTTCACCAATGGAGACCATCGCCACCGGGTGGTGATCGGCAAGGACACGCGGCTGTCCGGTTACATGATCGAATCCGCGCTGGTGTCCGGCTTTACCTCGGTCGGTATGGATGTCTTCCAGCTTGGACCCATGCCGACGCCCGCCGTCGCCATGCTGACGCGCTCGCTGCGGGCCGATCTCGGCGTCATGATTTCCGCCTCCCACAATCCATATGAGGACAACGGGATCAAGCTGTTCGGGCCCGATGGCTACAAGCTCTCCGACGCGCGTGAAATGGAAATCGAAGCGCTGGTGGAGAACGGGCCGCCCCTTGCCGCTCCGCAGGACATCGGCCGCGCCAAGCGCATCGACAGCGCCCAGGAGCGCTATATCGAATTTGCCAAACGCACATTGCCGCGCAACATCCGGTTCGACGGACTGCGCGTGGTCGTCGACTGCGCCAACGGCTCCGCCTACCAGGTGGCGCCCGCCGCCCTGTGGGAGCTCGGCGCGGAAGTGATCACCATCGGCGTTGACCCCAACGGGCTCAATATCAACAAGGACTGCGGCTCCACCGACCTTGGAGAGTTGCGCAAGAAGGTGCGCGAGATGCGGGCCGATATCGGCATAGCACTCGACGGCGACGCCGACCGCGTGATGATTGTCGACGAAAAGGGGCGCGTCATCGATGGCGATCAGCTGATCGCCGTCATGGCCAAGTCCTGGCAGGACCGGGGCCGGCTTTCGGGCGGCGGCGTCGTCGCCACGGTGATGTCAAATCTGGGCCTGGAGCGCTATCTGGAAGGCTTGGGCCTTTCGCTTGTCCGCACGCCCGTTGGCGACCGTTACGTTGTCGAGCATATGCGCGAGCACGGCTTCAATGTCGGCGGCGAGCAGTCGGGTCATATCATCCTGTCGGATTTCTCGACCACCGGCGACGGTCTTGTCACCGCGTTGCAAATTCTCGGCGTCGTGACCGAAAGCGGAAAGCGCGTCAGTGAAATCTGCAACCGGTTCGAGCCCCTGCCGCAGGTGCTGAAGAATGTGCGCTACAAGCACGGCAAACCGCTGGACGATCAAGAGGTCATCAAGGCCATCGATGAAAGCAAGGGCAAGCTCGGCCGTGCCGGGCGTCTGGTTATCCGGCCGTCGGGAACCGAACCGGTGATCCGCGTCATGGCCGAAGGGGACGACGAGAGGCTGGTCGGAAATGTCGTAAACACCATTGTCGATGCGCTGAAAGGGGCCGCTGCCTGAGCGGCGGGGCTGTTTGGTTTTTCCTCCCGAGTATCAGTTGCGTAGTCTTTATGCGGGTTCCGGCGCGAGCGCCGGGACCCGCTCTTTTTTGTCCTACCGCTTCGCTGTATGAGGACGTGTTTTTTTTGTCCTACCGCTTCGCTGTATGAGGACGTGTTTTTTTTGTCCTATCGCTTCGCTGTATGAGGATGTGTTTTTTTTGTCTTATCGCTTCGCTGTATGAGGACGTGTTTTTTTCCCGGGAGCTCCGCCCCGCCATTCGGGCTGTCAGGGTTAAGCATCTCTTAAATAATCTGGTTCATAGTCCCGGTATGAAACAACCCGGCCGGGTGCGGAGTGCCAAGCGCATCTCACCGGCCATGGATAAGGCGGGACAAAGATGGGACATTTCCGGTATTCGCTGGTGGTTGCGGCGCTAATTGCGGCAGGATCGGCTACAAGCGCCCAGGCGCAGAAATTCCAGTTCCCGCCCCCGCCCGTGACCCCGGTTCCCGCGGCTATTGCTGTTCCGGATTACTCAGCCTGGTATCTGCGCGGCGATATCGCCTGGTCCCTCTTTGAAGACCCGGACATGAGCCAGCAGGGGGTCGCGTTCTCCAGTGAGGATATCGACGACGCATTCAGCCTCGGCGGCGGCTTTGGGTATTATTTCAGCGACAGCATTCGCGGAGATGTCACGGTCGATCATCGCTTCGAATCCGATGTCGAAGGTGTAAATTCGCAGAGTGGCGCAAGGATCGAGACCAATCTGTCCAGCACGGCCGTCCTGGCCAACCTATATTTTGATTTTGGCGGCCGCGATTACATAACGCCCTATTTGGGCGCCGGCCTCGGCTTCAGCTATAACGACACGGGCAGCGAAGCCAATGTCGATCTTGCGGCGGCTGCAATGGCGGGTGTCAGTTTCAGCATTCATGATGGTTTTCTGTTCGACGCGGGCTACCGCTTTCTCTATCTGGGCGATGCGGAGACCTCTGGAAGCGGAGCGGCTGCCGCCCTGTCCATTGACGATGTTTACGCGCATGAGCTGCGTGTGGGCTTTCGCTACGAGTTGAACTAGACCCCGGTTCCAGCCAAAGGCAGCGAAGTTAAGAAAAAGCTGTACACACCCCCAACTCAAGACTGCGGCGGGAGAAATCCCGCCACTTTTTTTGTGCGCCTGGAATATGGTCGGAAGTTGCTCTAGCGGTTGCCGCCGGACAGCCGCCGGACCAGCGGGCTTGCCAGCACCGCGATCAGGCCCGCCGCGCCCGTGAACATGGCCACCTTCCAGAACAGCGCATCGGGCGAAAGGTTTTCAAGGGAACCGGCCACCAGCCCGGCGATGAGATTGCCGAGTGCGGCGGCGATGAACCACACCCCCATCATCTGACCCACGCGCCCGCGCGGCGCGAGCTTGGTCATGGCGGACAGCCCCACGGGGCTGAGGAACAGCTCGCCGACGGTGTGCAGGAAATAGGTGACGATGAGCCAGGCCGGGGAGGCCGGGTTTTCAGGGCTGGTGTTGGCCGCGCCCCAGGCGATGACGAAAAAGCCCGCCGAGAGCGCAATGAGACCGAGCGCGAATTTCATCGCTATCGAAGGGTCGGCATTGCGGCGCGCGGCCCAGGTCCACCCCGTGCCGAATACCGGCGCAAGAGCGATGATGAACAGCGGATTGATGGACTGGAGCCAGCTTGCCGGCATTTCCCAGCCCAGAACGCTCCGGTCCGTCAGCTTGTAGGCGAACAGGTTGAGCGAGGACCCGGCCTGTTCGAAGCCCGACCAAAACAGAGCCGCGAGCACGAACAGCCAGACAATGACCCATAGCCGCTTTTTTTCCTCTCTGGAGAGGCCTGCCCCGAGAAAGAGATAAGCGAAATAAATCGCGGCAACGCCGATGACGGCTGCGCCCAGCATTTCAGCGATGACCACGAGTGACATGACAAAGCCGCCGGACGCCGCTTTTTGAAGGGCGAATGTCATTCCCAGCAGAATAGCCAGTATCAGCGGCAGGACCGGGGCCGGCTTCCGGCCCGCCGTCACGGGATGCGCCGGGCGCAGGCCTGCACTCCCGAGATGCCGCGCGCCTCTTTTATACTGGATGAGGCCGAGCACCATGCCGAAACCGGCCAGCGAAAAGCCCCAGTGCCAGTTGAAGTTCTCCGCCAGCAGTCCGCATAGCAGCGGCCCGGCCATGCCGCCCAGATTGATGCCCATATAGAATATGGAAAAGCCCGCATCGCGCCGCGCGCCGCCTTCGGGATACAGATCGCCCACCATGGCCGAAATGTTCGGTTTCAGCAGGCCGGTGCCGGCGACGATGAGGGTGAGCCCGAGAATGAAGCTCGGGATTTCCGGTATTCCCAGAAGCGGCGCGGCCATGGAGAAATGCCCGGCGGCGATAATGCAGCCGCCCGCGAACACCGTATTACGGGCACCCCAGAATCTGTCGGCGAGCCAGCCGCCGGGCAGCGCCAGCAGATATACGAAAGCCGTGTAGATGCCATAGACGGCGGCGGCGTCGCGCGTCCCCAGCCCGAGGCCCGGATTGGCGCCGGTGGCCGCCGCGGTCATATAGAGGATCAGCAGCGCGCGCATGCCGTAATAGGAAAAGCGCTCCCACATTTCGGTGAAAAACAGCGTCGACAGGCCGCGCGGATGCCCGAACCAGAGCGTGCCGCCGGGCGGGGAGGGGGGGCTGTCGGTATCCGAGGCGTCAGTCATCGGTTGCGGCCATCTGTCTGCGTTGCGGCGCCTACATTAGACCAACTGCCGCTTGACTTGGGTGGCTTTCGCGCCTAATTGCGCAGGTGGGACACCCCTCCCCAACGAGGGGCAACTATCTGTAAGGGTAGAACATCATGAGCGAACTTGCGAAACCGGCCGCGCGGCCGGCCAATCCGCGTTTTTCTTCCGGCCCCTGCGCCAAGCATCCCGGCCACTCCCTCGACAATCTCAAGAATGCCTTCCTCGGGCGCTCGCACCGCGCGCGTGACGGCAAGGCGCGGCTGAAGCTGGCCATCGACCGCACGGCGCAACTGCTCGGCCTGCCGGACGGCTACCGCCTGGGCATAGTTCCCGCCTCCGATACCGGGGCGATGGAAATGGCGCTGTGGTCTCTTTTGGGGCCGCGCGGCGTCGACATGCTGGCGTGGGAGAGTTTCGGCAAAGGCTGGGTCGGCGATGTTACGAAACAGCTCAAATTGCCCGATGTCCGCGTGATCGAAGCCGAGTATGGCGAACTGCCCGATCTAACAGAAGTCGATTTCACCCGCGACGTGGTGTTCACCTGGAACGGGACGACTTCGGGCGTGCGCGTGCCCGACGGAAGCTGGATTGCGGGCGACCGGGAAGGCCTCACGATCTGCGACGCCACATCGGCCGCCTTCTCGCAGAGGCTTGACTGGGACAAGCTCGATGTGGCGACCTTCTCCTGGCAGAAGGCGCTCGGCGGCGAGGCGGCGCACGGCATGCTGGTGCTTTCCCCGCGCGCGGTGGAGCGCCTCGAAAGCTATACGCCGCCCTGGCCGATGCCGAAAATCTTCCGCCTGACAAAGGGCGGCAGGCTGATGGAGGACGTCTTCAGGGGCGTGACCATCAACACGCCCTCCATGCTGTGCGTGGAAGACTGGCTCGATGCGCTCGATTGGGCGCAAAGCGTTGGCGGGCTCGATGCCCTTGTGGCGCGGGCGGACGCCAATGCGCGGGTGATTTCCGGCTGGGCCGGACGCGCCCCATGGGTGGATTTTCTGGCGAGGGTTCCCGAGACGCGATCCAACACATCCATCTGCCTCAAGATTACCGATCCGGCGGTGACGGCATTGCCGCATGACGCCCAATGGGCCTTTGTCAGGCAAATGACGGGGCTGCTTGAGGGCGAAGGCGCGGCATTCGACATTGCGACACACCGCGATGCGCCGCCGGGCCTGCGCATCTGGGCCGGAGCCACGGTTGAAACACCGGACCTCGAGGCCCTGATGCCGTGGCTCGACTGGGCGTTTGCACGCGCCAAATCCGACATCGCGCAAGCGGCTTAGAATATTATGTTGACGAGACCCCCCTCCCTAACCCTCCCCCGCAAGGGGGGAGGGGACCGGCCAGTGCAGGCTGCGAATACGCGCTGGCGTATCTCCTCTCCCTCCCCCCTTGCGGGGGAGGGACAGGGAGGGGGGTCCCCCATGCAAGGATACAAGCCATGACTCCCAAAGTTCTTATTTCAGACAAGCTGAGCCCGCTCGCGGAGAAGGTCTTTACCGATCGCGGCATTGAGGTCGATACAAAAGTTGGCCTCGACAAGAGCGAACTGGCCGAAATCATCGGTGATTATGACGGCCTGGCGGTCAGGTCCGCGACCAAGGCGAGCGAAAAGATCATCGCCAGGGCGGACAGGCTGAAGGTCATCGGCCGGGCCGGGATCGGTGTCGACAATATCGACATTGCGGCCGCGACCGCGCGCGGCATCATCGTGATGAACACGCCCTTCGGAAATTCGATCACCACGGCGGAACATGCGATCTCGCTTATGTTCGCACTGGCGCGCCAGATTCCGGCGGCAAATGCCTCGACGCAGGCGGGCAAGTGGGAGAAGTCGGCCTTTATGGGGGTCGAGGTCACAAGCAAGACCCTGGGCATTATCGGCTGCGGCAATATCGGCTCCATCGTCGCGGAACGGGCATTGGGACTGAAAATGAAAGTGCTTGCCTTCGATCCCTTTCTGTCTCCTGAACGCGCCGTGGAGCTTGGGGTTGAAAAGGTGGAACTGGACGACTTGCTGAAACGCGCCGATTTCATCTCCCTGCACACGCCGCTCACCGACAAGACGCGCAACATCATCGACGCAAAGGCGCTTGCGAAAATGAAAAAGGACGTGCGCATCATCAATTGCGCGCGCGGCGGGCTGATCGTGGAAGAGGCGCTGAAAGCGGCCCTGGATGCCGGGCAGGTGGCCGGCGCGGCGCTCGATGTGTTCGGCGATGAGCCGGCGACGCAGAATATCCTGTTTGGCGTGCCGGGCGTCATCTGCACGCCGCATCTGGGCGCGGCGACAACCGAGGCGCAGGAGAATGTGGCGGTGCAGGTGGCCGAACAGATGGCGGACTATCTGCTGACCGGCGCCATTTCCAACGCCATCAACTTTCCCTCCATCACGGCCGAAGAAGCCCCGCGCCTGAGGCCCTATGTCATGCTTGCCGAGCAGTTGGGCTCCTTTGCCGGGCAATTGACCCGAAGCGGCCTGAAGGCGGTTCGTCTCGAATATGCCGGCGAAATCGCCGAGCTCAATACCAAAGCGCTCACCTCGGCCGCGCTTGCGGGCGTATTGCGGCCGATGCTGCAGGACGTGAATATGGTCAGCGCGCCGGCAATGGCCAAGGACCGCGGCATTGACCTTGAGGAAGTGACGCGCGGCCAGGAGGGCGCCTATGGGAGCTATATGCGCCTGACGCTGGTGACGGAGCGTCAGGAGCGCTCCGTTGCGGGCACGGTGTTTTCCGATGGCAAGCCGCGCGTCATCCAGGTGAAGGGCATCAATATGGAAGCCGAACTCGGGCCCAACATGCTCTACACGACCAATGCGGACAAGCCGGGCTATATTGGCGCCGTGGGTACGGTTTTCGGTAAAAATGAAGTGAATGTCGCAACCTTCAATCTGGGGCGCGACAAGCCCGGCGGCAACGCCATCACCCTGATCGAGGTCGATGCGCCGATTACCGATGACGTGCTGGCCGAGGTTCGCAATCTGCCCCATGTCGTTCAGGCCGCGCGGCTGTATTTCCGCAATGAGTGAGGCGGAGGCAGATTCCGGTAAAAGTTAAGGTTTGCCGGTCTGTTGGCCGCATGTGTTGAGATTAACCACGGGCATGGCTTGTTAGTGTGTTGATGTTTCGTATATTCTAGGTTCTGCGGCGGTTGCGGTTAGTAATGCGTTTGGAGTTCAGCCGTGTCGCGTATCAAGTTGCGTAATGGCGATATCGCCCTGCTGGGACAACTCTATCAGGGGCCCCTTGAGCTGGGCGATATTCCAAATGATGCTCTGGAGAGGTTGACGGCGCTGGGCCTGGCCCGAAAAGTGCTCGGTTCCTGCAAGATCACGCGCACGGGTCAACTCACATTCCACCGGCAATCTTTCGCGAAAGCCCCGCGGCGAAGGGTGGTGCAGGTGACGCAGAGGCATCCTGTGTTTCTGCAGAAGCAGCGTTGGCGCAGGCTGTTCAACTGGGCGCACTTATCGAAATTTCTGAAACTTCGCAGCGCGCGCGATACGCGCATGTGGCGTGCGGCGCGGTATTCACGAGGGGTCACCAGGTCCCATTGACGGCCTTGCCCTCCTTCTGGAACAGGCGCTTGGTCCCGATTGCAGTTGGACTGTCGATACGCCTCGACATGCCCTCGAAGAACGCACCCTGCTCTATCAGCAAGAACTGGTGATGAACATCGCCTTCGACATGGGAACTCGACTGTAGCTTGACGGATTGACTGTGTATGGAGCCGTCGATGCGTCCCTTCACGACGACATCTTCCGCCACCACACCGCCCGTGATCTTCGCTTTTTCACCCAGGATGAGCGAGACACACTGGACGTCGCCTTGAACTACGCCCTCAATCTGTAACTCGCCCTTGGAGATGACGGTTCCCGCTATGGTGATGTCGGGACCGATAATGGATGACGCTTTGTTACTCATCTGAGCCCCCAGAAACTTACGCGAGAGCAGCACTTGCTCGACTGGCCCGCCCGGCCAAAACGCCTGCAGGTCAAGAAACAGCTTGGTAAACTTGGTACTTGTATAACTCCACCCAAATTGGATGATGAAAGGCGGATCACCCTGTCGGAAATGATCGCCTAGGCAGCAGTGGCTTCAGCCCTTGCTTTTGGTCCTGATCCGTTTTGAAGAGGGCGCACGGTATTTTGTTTGGTGGATGCCTGCCCGGACTTTTCCTTGGCGTGCATGCTCTTTTGCTTGGAACGGCCATCGAAGAATGCGCCCTTCTCGATGGCAAAGGACTCGTGATGCACGTCGCCGGTCACGCGAGCCTTGGATTCAAGGCGCACATCAACCCCATGAATCGGACCATCGACCGTCCCGTTCACAACGACATCCTGGGAAACGATTTTTCCCAGAATACGGCCCTTATCGGAAACATGGAGGGCCGTACAGTTCAATTCTCCCTCGATCTCGCCATGGACCTCAACCAGACCCTCGGCGGAAACATTCCCTGCTATATTCAATCCTTCAGCTATCACTGTTACGTGGCGCCGACGCTTAAACATAACTACACCTCTTACTTACTCGGATTACTAACTCAGAACACAGGTCTCATACTTAGCCCCAGGCTGCGTAACGTGCCGTACTCTGGAGCATTCGAAAGTATAGTCGGTCGCAAGATTGATAGCCAGCATGCTCTGCGAGATTATCTGCATATGGTTAGGAGCCGAACTTCGTTGGTCTTGAGGCTCTGACAGGAAATCCGCGCCCATTTGAGGGCCTGTGGCGCAACGTATACATGCCGCGTGGTATTATGTATACAAACGGGATAATCAGTAGTTTCAGCATATAAACAGTCAACAAAATCAGGTGCCGGCCATGACCATCGATCTTGAAATCGCACGTTCCGCCAAGCTCAAACCAATCACCGAAATTGCCAGCAAGCTCGGAATTCCCGAAGATGTGGTGCTACAGCATGGCCCGCATATCGCGAAAATTTCCCTCAGCCATGTCGAGAAGATCGCCGAAAAGCCGAATGGCAAGCTGATCCTCGTGACGGCGATCTCGCCGACCCCGAGCGGCGAGGGCAAGACCACCACCACCGTTGGCCTCGGCGATGCGCTGAACCGTATCGGCAAGAATGCGATGATCTGCATCCGTGAGCCTTCCCTCGGTCCGGTGTTCGGCATGAAGGGCGGGGCGGCCGGCGGCGGCTATGCCCAGGTGGTACCCATGGAGCAGATCAATCTGCATTTCACGGGTGATTTCCATGCCATCGCCGCAGCCAACAATCTGCTGGCCGCGATGATCGACAATCACATCTATTGGGGCAATGAGCTGGAAATAGACGAGCGGCGGATCGCCTGGAAGCGCGTCGTCGACATGAACGACCGGGCGCTGCGCAAGATCGTCAATTCTCTCGGCGGGCGGACCAACGGTTTTCCGCGTGAAGACGGTTTCGACATTGTCGTGGCGTCGGAGGTGATGGCCATCTTCTGTCTGGCGAACAATATGCGCGATCTGGAAGAGCGGCTCGGCAAAATCGTTGTCGGCTACACCCGCAAGGGCAAGGCGATTACGGCGTCCGATATCCAGGCCCATGGCGCCATGACGGTGCTGCTGAAAGATGCGCTGTCTCCGAACCTGGTTCAGACGCTCGAGAACAACCCGGCCTTCATTCATGGAGGCCCGTTTGCCAACATCGCCCATGGCTGCAACTCGGTGCTGGCCACGCGGACGGCTCTTGGCATGGCCGACTATGTTGTGACGGAAGCCGGATTCGGCGCGGATCTCGGCGCGGAGAAATTCTTCGACATCAAATGCCGCAAGGCGGGCCTGAGCCCCTCCGCGGTGGTCCTGGTGGCGACCGCGCAGGCCCTCAAATGGCATGGCGGCGTGGAAAAAGACGGTCTCAGATCGGAAAATGTCGAGGCCATCAGGAAGGGCGCGCCCAATATCGCCCGGCATATCAGGAATCTGAACTCCTTCGGCGTGCCGGTTGTCGTCGCGGTCAACCGCTTCCCGGCCGACACGGACGCGGAGATGGAAGCCATTGCCGAAATTGCCGGGGAAAACGGCGCCGATGTCGCCATCTGTTCGCATTGGGCCGACGGCGGCGCGGGTGCGGTGGAGCTGGCCGAAAAGGTCACGGCTCTGGCCGATTCGGGCAAGGCCGATTTCAAACCGCTTTACGAAGACGACATGCCGCTCTGGGAGAAGGTCAAGACCATCGCCACCAGGCTTTACGGCGCCGACGATATCATCGGCGACAAGGCGGTGCGGAACCAGTTCAGGCGGCTGGAGAAAAACGGCTTCGGCCATCTGCCCGTCTGCATGGCCAAGACGCAATATTCCTTCTCCACCGATCCGACGCTGCGTTCGGCTCCCAGCGGCCATGTGATACCGATCCGCGAAGTGCGCCTGTCGGCCGGCGCCGGTTTCGTGGTGGTCATCGCCGGCGATATCATGACCATGCCGGGGTTGCCGCGCGAGCCCGCCTCGCACCACATCAAGATGGGTGACGACGGCCAGATTGTGGGTCTGTCATAGACACACCGGCCTTTGCGCCCGGCCTGTCGTTTTGCCGCCTGAAGCCCCGTTTGCTCCGGGCGTCACCTGCTACAGGGCGGCGGGACGTTATGACCCTCGCCTCGCGCGCGGACTCAGGCTATAAATGAGAACGGCCCCCACGCATGTGCGGGGCCGTTCGGTGTTCAGGGGTTGGATCATGGCGAATGTTGTTGTTGTCGGCTCGCAATGGGGCGATGAGGGTAAGGGCAAGATTGTCGACTGGCTTTCGGAGCGAGCCGACGTGGTGGTGCGCTTTCAGGGCGGCCACAATGCCGGCCATACGCTGGTGATCGACGGCAAGACTTACAAGCTCTCGCTGCTGCCCTCGGGGGTCGTGCGCCCGGGCAAGCTGGCCGTCATCGGCAATG
The DNA here is from genome assembly GCA_002897995.1 of bacterium BMS3Bbin10. Taxonomy (GTDB): domain Bacteria; phylum Pseudomonadota; class Alphaproteobacteria; order Rhizobiales; family Methyloligellaceae; genus UBA2767. The sequence goes on from BDTT01000016.1 coordinate 31,528, forward strand.
GCGTGGTGATCGACCCGTGGGCGCTGGCGCAGGAAATAGAGACGCTTCGTTCCCAGGGCGTGGAAATTTCGCCCGAATGTTTCCGGATTGCCGAGAACGCGACGCTCATTCTGCCGCTGCACCGCGATCTCGACGCCTTGCGCGAGGCCGCCGCGGGGGAGGGCAAGATCGGCACCACCAGGCGCGGCATCGGCCCGGCCTATGAGGACAAGACCGGCCGGCGCGCCATCCGCGTGATGGATTTGCAGAACCTGAAAACCCTCAAGCCCAAGATCGAGCGCATCCTGGCGCATCACAATGCGCTGCGCCGGGGCCTGAGCGAGCCGGAAATCAGCGCCGATGAGCTTTGCGAACAGCTGCATCAGATTGCGCCGAAGATTTTGCCCTATGTCGATACGGTGTGGGCGCTGCTGGATCAGCAGCGCCGCCAGGGCAAGCGCATCCTGTTCGAAGGCGCGCAAGGGGCGCTGCTCGACATCGACCACGGCACCTACCCCTATGTGACGTCATCCAACACGGTTGCCGCGCAGGCCGCGACCGGTACCGGCATCGGCCCCAGCGCGCTCAACTATGTGCTGGGCATCACCAAGGCCTACACCACGCGCGTCGGCGAAGGGCCATTTCCGACGGAGCTGTTTGACGAGGTCGGGCAGACCCTCGGGAAACGGGGCCGCGAATTCGGCACGGTGACGGGCCGGGCAAGGCGTTGCGGCTGGTTCGACGCCTGCCTCGTGCGCCAAACCATCAAGGTGGCCGGCATCAACGGCATCGCGCTCACCAAACTCGACGTGCTGGACGGTTTCGAGGAGCTGAAACTGTGCGTGGGCTATCGTCTCGACGGCGTGCCCGTCGATCATCTGCCCGCCGCTCAGGGCGCGCAGGCCCGCGTGGAGCCGGTGTATGAAACACTTGAAGGATGGAGCGAATCCACCGCCGGCGCCCGCTCCTGGGCCGATTTGCCCGCAAACTGCATCAAATATGTGCGCCGGGTGGAGGAACTCATCGAGGCGCCCGTCGCCATGCTCTCCACCAGCCCCGAGCGCGAGGACACCATCCTGGTGCATGATCCTTTCGAGGACTAGGGTCTGTTGACACGCGCCCCGCGCCATTCGACTCTTTTGCAGGTTTGCCTGGGAGAATGGCGTGAATCGCACCGACCGGATGGTTCTGAAATTCCGCGATGTCCTCAGAGAGACAGAGCGTCTCGGGCCGGACGATCTGCGGGCTTACCAGCAGAGCCTGCTGACGCCGCTGCTCCTGCACGCCAGCGCACATACATCATTCTATCGCAAGCGGCTTGACGGGATATTCAATGGCGGTGAGGTCGACTTCTCGAAATGGGGCGGGATTCCGGTTCTGACGCGTGCCGAGGCGCAGCGCAGCGAGAGCGCCCTGAAGGCAGCGATGGTGCCGCCGCATCTCGGCGCGGTGAGCGCGGACGAGACATCGGGATCCACCGGACGGCCGCTGCGCTATCTGAAAAACGAACTTATGGATATCGCCGCGCTGGCCATGACCGACCGCCTTTACCGGTGGTGGCGCTTCGATGGCGCGAGCCCCATGGCGAATTTCGTCTCTCCGCGGCGCAAGGCCGCCGATCCCGATGGCAGCGAAACCTTCGGCTGGCGAAGCGGCTTTCTGGAAGGATGCACCTATCTGCTCGACACGTCCGGAGATGCGGACAGGCATGTCGATTGGCTGAACAGGATTCGCGCCCGTTATCTGGTGTCCTACTCTTCCATGGTGCCACCGCTTGCTGAACGTATCCGTGAGCGCAATCTGGATATCGGGTTTGACCGGGTCATAACCCGCGGCGGGGTCGTAACGGACGAAGCGCGCGCGCTTTGCAGGGAAGTTTTCGGCGGGCCGCTCGTTGACCAGTATGGCGCCGATGAGATCGGCCAGATTGCCTGCGAGTGTCCCCACTGCGGCGCATATCACATCAGCGCCGAAGCCGTGCTCGCCGAGATACTGGACGAGCAGGGCGCGCCCGTGAAGCCAGGTGAAACGGGCAGGGTCGTTCTCACCAATCTTTACAACTACGCCATGCCGCTGATCCGCTATGAGATCGGCGATCTTGCGACTGTTTCTCCAGACAATCTCAAATGCAAAACCCGCTTGCCGTCCCTCATCCGGATTATCGGGCGTTACCGGAATACATTCACCCTCGCCGATGGCCGCGTATTGTTTCCCAACGTACCGATGAGCGGCTTCAGGGATTATCTGGGCTATTCGCAAATCCAGATTGTCCAGACGGAATTCGACCGGCTTGAGGTGCGCTATGTGCCCGATGGCGGTAAACGGGCGCCGGACCGGGAAGGCCTGGAGGCCTGGCTCCGGGAGGGGCTGGATCCGTGCTTTGGCGTGAGGGTAAAAGAGGTCGGAGAAATCCCCCCGTCATCCGACGGAAAATACGAGGATTTCCTGTCTCTGATCGCGAAATAGTTAAGGCGAATCACCGATAAGCATGTCCCCGCGAAGGCGGGGATGGAAGCCGGTTATCGGAAAAATGATACGCATAAACAAAGCCGGGACCGCGGTTTTGATTCCATCAAAACATGAAGCGATCTAAGGCGTGCCGCCACCGAGCTTGATGCTGACGCGCACGCGCACTTTGTGAACGTCGATGTCGTCGATCTTGCCCGTTTGCCCTGCTGCAAACCCGTGTGGCACGGAATTGAAACTCTCGAAATTCTCGTAGAGATAATCAGCCCCGACAAACAGGGTTGGCGTGACGGCGACCTCGAAACCGCCTCCGACAGCCGCGCCAACGAGTGTGTCGCTGTCGGAATGATTGGAAGTGACTGTGGTGTTCGAGGTCGTGTTCGTGAATGTACCCGTCTCCGACCAGTCGACATCCATGAATGCGACACCGCCCGTCGCAAAGAACAGCGTGTTGCCGGTTATGAAACCAAGGCGGCCGCGGATCGTGCCCTGCCAGTTAAACTCAAGTTCCGACCGGCGCTGGAACGTGAAACCATCATTACTCACCGTACCTGACGTCCCCGATCCGGAAGCCGATACGGAATCATCGCCGCCAAGGTAGGTCCAGTCCCCTTCGACGCCGAACAGGACATTGCCGGGTGTGACGAAATTGAAGCCGCTCTGAACGCCGGCAAGGAAATCGTCTATGTCAAACGAGTCATTACGGCCTGGAATCGAGAACGTGTCGCCCGGCATGACAAGTGTGTAGGGCGCGCTTTTGAATGTTGCATCCCCGGAAAAGTAACCCGCATGCACGCCCGCATAGAAACCGGCGAACGGATTTGTGACGCCTTGCGCCGCTGCCGGCGTGGCCGCCGAAATATCGAGCAATGTCAGTGCTGCAAGACCCGCTATGGCTGTTTTTTTCATGGTCCAACCCAACTCAAACTACCAAGAGATCACCCGTTAAGTTATCATTAACCTGCGACGGCCGCTGTAGCTTGCGTGCAACAGTTAAAATGTTTTTTGTGCGGAATACTATTGTAACAATAAAGTGATTTCCGCGTTAGAGCTATGATTTTACTGAAAAATACAGTTTCCGCAGGGCATGAAGCACATGAAGCAGACATGCCTGATGCGAAAGCGGAAGGACATAACCGCAATGGCGTGGGACGCCCGCGCACCGGAGTTCACCACTGATTCCCTTGACGCTGTCAGAGCCCAGGGGGCGCGAAGGCTGGATTCCGTTTTCCCGGGCGCAGCCATTTGACGGATCGGGGTCTCTCCCCAAATGCCTTGTCACAGCAAGCGGCCCCGGCCCGCAAGAATGAAAACACAACTCACGGGAACCACGGGATTTCGTGACATGACTTGAAAAGGGAGAGTCTCATGAAAAAGATCGCTTTGACGCTTGGCGCGGCCGTTGTCGCCCTGACCTCGATACCGGCCACCAGCGCCCAGGCCGGCGCCGTGCGGTTCCACAATGGCTGGAGAGCCCCTGTCGTCGTCGCACCCCATGTCGCGCCGCGCGTCGTTGTCGGCGCCCCGGCGGCCAATTGCTTCTGGACCAGGAAAAAGGTTCGCACGCCAAACGGCTGGTACTGGAAAAGGGTCCGGGTCTGCGGGGCCGTTCGCCGCTACTAGGTTGTTTCGTTTCCTTCAGGCCGGGGCCGTCCCTCGATAGCGAGCGGGCGGCCCTTGTCTTGCTGGGGCGGCCGCCGGGCTCACGCCTACAGCAAAAACAGCAGCACGCCGGCGATAAGCACCGCGATGCCGGCAAGTTCGGTCACGGTAAACTTCTCCTTGAAATAAAGCGAGGAAATCAGCAGCGTAAAGACGGCCTCGACCTGGCCTACCGATTTCACGTAAGACGCATTCTCGATGGTCATGGCGGTGAACCAGCAGATAGAACCCACCGCGCTTGTGACGCCGATAAAGGCGCACAGCCGCCAATCGGGGAGCATCGCCATGAGGCCTTCGCGCTCGCGGATGAACAGCCACAGGCCAAGGAACACGACCTGGAAACCGGTCACCGCAACGACGGTGCTGGCCGCGCGGATGAGAAAATCGCCTTCCCCCAGAGACAGGCTGGCTTCGCGCAGAAACAGATAGGAGAGGCAGAAGCCCAGCGCGGAGGCGAACCCGATAATAGTCGGCTTCCAGGCTTCAAATCCGCCGCCCTGAATGGCGAACACTCTTACTCCCACCCTGGCGACCGATATCAAAATGACGCCGGCCAGGGTGAGCGCAACCGCAAGCCAGCCGGTCCCGGAAATAACTTCGGAGAAGAATATCGAGCCGATGACGGCGGTCAGCATGGTGTCGGTTTTGGTCAGCGTCGTGCCCACGGCGAAATTGCGCAGGGTGAAAAGCTGGATGAGAAACACCGTCGCCGCGACCTGGGCGATCGAGGCGCCAAGGGAATACAGCAGGAAGGGTGCGTGAATCTCCGGAATGCTCTGGCCGGTCCCGGCGCTGACGGCCCACAGATAGAGCAGCAGGAGCGGCATGCCGAATATCGAGCGCACATAGGTCGTGACCATGGTGGACAGGCGCGCGTTCAGGCTCTTCTGTCCGGCGGTGCGCACAGCCTGCATCAATGCGCCCAAGACGCTGATCGGTATCCAGATGAGTTCCATGATGCCCTAACCCCGGCAGGTCTGTACCACAGGAGTGAACCGGTGCGATAGAAGCAGGCGGGCGCAAGGGGCGCATGGGTTGCCCGCGCCAGACATGCTATCCCGGTTTCATATGAAAATGGGAGGGTCCTCATACAGCGAAGCGATAGGACAAAAAAAAGGAGTCCTCATACAGCGAAGCGATAGGACAAAAAAAGAGTCCTCATACAGCGCAGCGATAGGACAAAAAAGGAGTCCTCATACAGCGCAGCGATAGGACATAAAAAGGAGAGTCCTCAAATAGCGCAGCGATAGGACATAAAAAGGAGAGTCCTCAAATAGCGCAGCGATAGGACATAAAAAGGAGAGTCCTCAAATAGCGCAGCGATAG